>MPNB01000070.1 GCA_002238805.1 Rhodothermaceae bacterium bin80
CCCCCGCTTCGGCATGATCACCAGTTCCAAAATTTGCTCCAATGCACGCCGGTTGTGTTCCGATGAATACCCCGTATCCATACTGCACGAAGTCAGGGACGGGTACAGCGTCTTGGCCTCCCGTAAAAAATCCACGATCATCGACGAATCTACCCCCTCGTAGAGCACCTGGTAGTGAAGAATGTACTGATGCTGGTCCTCCAAAACGCAGACCGGGAGTCCCAACTCCGCCTGTACCCCCGCCTTACCTTTGCTGATCCAACGCGTATGCGGCTCGTGAACTGAGAAAATCTTCTCCGAATGCGGAATCTTTTCGTCCCTGAGCAACCGCCGATCCACCTGATCGATCAGTTTCAAGCTGCATCCCAGGTAGTGCTGCCACTGATCACTGCAATCTGCCCCCAACCTCCGCTGCGAAGCCAACGCCTTCTTCACCAGCTTTCTGCAGTGGTGCAGATATTTGCGCACCCGATCACGACGATGCCAACCCCGTGACCTGCGTACTCCTTGAAACAAATGATCGAGCCGCTTTTCCCAATCAGCCGCCTTGCGCCAGCACGGCATGCCGTGCGCACGGCTCATACGTGCGGACTCCCGAAACAAACAACCCACCGCAGCCCTTAGCAGACTCACATCCGTAGGCCAATGAACATGCGTCTTCGTCACTGCTGAATCTACTCTGCACCGTAACCCCTCCTACCGGGCCTTCTTTGTAAGCTTTGCGTGCCCATGCTCCACCACGACCGCGTTGATTTTTCCCAGTAACTCCTCCGATAACAAACTCACATTGTCCAGAATGGTCTGTACATGGTATTCTGGATCTCCTTCCTCGCGCCAACCATCATGCCCAAGCATCTGGCGCAGGAGCTTGTCGTAGTTCGCCATATGCGTCAGTCGATCATAGTCGCAGTTGAGGGCCTGCTTCACCACCCCCAGAACGAAAATTCTCCATAGATCCATCCCCGGACGTCCCAATTTGTGACTGACTCCCGAAGCCACGCCCGCTTCCAAAAGCTCAAAAATCTTCTCTCGCGTCTTTGCATTCTTGTATATCGAACGCAAACCACGCAATACCACCGGAATGTCATCCCGGCTTCGGGGATCAAATTTGATTTCTTCAATCGGTACCTGCCCAAACGCTCGTTGGGCTTCCATTACTACACGCATGGCAACAAAGGGGCGAATGTACACACTTAAACGCTCAAATCAGACATCCTACCTCAAAATTGCCGCCAGATTCGCAAATTCATTAAACTTTCTACGCTGACGACACCTACGCGATGAGAACCCCAAATACATGCTAAATCCTGACCAAACCCACCAGAAACGACTAAATCTGCCCCAAATACCCGAATTCATTGTATAATCCCACGACCAAAATCATTTTCTGGCAAGCACTATATAATTCTAATAATCAATGCCGTTTAACTCAAATACGAAAGTCACGGCTGAGTAAATCGGGGTGTCGAAGTAGTGGAGTGTCCATCCCGTCACGAACAACTCAACGGCTTACGCAATCAGCCAAACTCGCGTCACAAACACTAAACCTACACATTGTAAATTCAGTCGGCGCCTGCTGCCCGACGACCTTCTTCAACTTCCCGTGCAGCCTGGATAATCTGGCCGAAGACATCAGACTGGAGGCTTGCCCCTCCGATCAAGCCTCCGTCTACATCCCTCTCGCTCAGGAGATCTCTTGCATTTGCGGGCTTCATACTCCCACCATAAAGAATATGCAGATCATTTCCGATTTTGGATCCAAACTGCTGGCGCACCAGAGTACGTATTAACGCGTGCATATGCTGCGCCTGAGCTGGGGTGGCTGTCTCACCTGTACCAATAGCCCACACCGGTTCATATGCGATAATCAACGCATTCGAGGACAATAAAGCCAAATCTTCAAGAGCATACTTCACTTGGAAGGCAACAACTTCAAATTCTTTTCCCGCCCTGCGCTGATCCAGGTTCTCTCCTACACAAACGATGGGCACCAATCCCAACTTGAGTGCTTTCTTGGCCTTCCGGTTGATCTCGGCATCTGTTTCCCTGAAGTACTGTCGTCGCTCCGAGTGACCAAGAATTACGTGGTGACACCCTAAAGAACGAAGCATCTCCCCGGAAACCTCCCCAGTGTACGCTCCTCTGCCAAGTGCATGCATGTTCTGCGCTCCCAGGCTTACCCGGGTGCCATCAAGTACTGCACCTACACTACTCAAAAACACATTCGGCGGGCAAACCGTTACCCTTACCATTCCCGCGTTTTTACTTTCCCGAACCACGCCACGCGCAAGCTCCACACAAGAGCTCACGTCTGTATTCATTTTCCAGTTTCCTGCTATAAGCATCTCCGATATCAATTATTACTGTTGCTCCGATAGTCCCACCATGTACTCGTAAAGAGCTGCCATGGTGCCTCCGACGTACTTGTTCACCAGATTGCCCTCAGGATCTATCACGTAACGCGTCGGAAGAACGTGTACGTTGTACTGCTGCGCAACATCTCGACCTCCGTATACATGACGCCCTGGTACAATCCTCTCCTCGAAAAACCCTTCATTGACCAGCGTATCCGGCTGCATGGAGATCGAAACGATCTCCACCTGATCGGCCCCAAGAACAGTGAAGATATTGTTGCGACCGGGTAATTCACGCTGGTAAAGGTCGTCTTCGGGCCGATAGAACTCGAGTATTACGTGCTTGCCCCTCAAATCCTGCAGGCTCAGAGAGTCTCCATTTGCATCACGGACGGAAAAGTTGGGGGCTTCCATCCCGGGGAGGAGATTCTGGATTTCGTAGGTGGCCCGTTCGGCCCATGTGGACCAATGCGTGTCCGCGAAATCCTCCTGCATGGCCTGAGTAACGGCAAGTGCCGCATCGAACTGTGAACTGTCCATATGGGCAAGCACACGTTCCGATGCAATTTCTGCCCTCTGAACTGATGATTCCGTTCGTTCCGTCATCTCATTCAACAGTGCTAACGCGGCAGATTGACCGGCAAGGCGAGCTTGAGCATGCCTGGCTGACCGGACCGCATCGGTAAACCGTGCATTCGAACTCGAAAGCTCTCTCATGCGAGAGATTGCAAGGGAATCATTCCAACCTGATCCCATTACGATGGCCTCTGCGGCAGCTAGTTCGCCTGCCATTGAGTTGGGGAATGTTTGCTGCAAATCCCACAGAATCATAGTGGTCTGTGAAAAACGAGCGTTTACAGCTTCTTCTTCGTAGGCTCCTGACTGCACTAACTCAACCAGTTCCCGCTCATGTTGAGCAAGTGTATTCTGATACGCTTGCCAAGCCGAATTTTCCAAGGATCGAATGCGCATAGTCCGACCATTTAAAGGGAAGGCAACAACCAACGAAGCTGAGTCACCATCTGCAATGATAATTCGGCCAGACGCCAGAATTTGTCCAAGTCGGCTGATCACCAAGCCGTACATCCCTCGCACAGGGGCCGTCACCTGCATTGAAAAATAGCCGCTACTATCAGTTACAGCATAGCCCAGCGTGTCTGGCTGCCCTTCCTCACTCTGTGCCACAAGTACCTCAAATCCTCGGTAATCCTTTGAGGGGTCTACTTCTGGGCGAACACTTATTGTGCCTTCAAATGAACTCTGCACTTGTGGCGGGCTTTGCTCTGCCCGTGCGCACGAAAGCCCAGACATCGTAGCGATGACACAATACAGCAGCACCCGTCTTACACCGCCAACTGGCTCATTCATGATTTCGAAAGCTTAACCCTTCTATCAATAAGGTACGCACGAGTTTTGGATCAGGTGATCCGTCGAAGCGACGCATTACCTGCCCTATAAAAAACCCGACAATGGACCGCTTACCCTCCAAGTACATTGCAACCTGCTTCGGGTGCTCCTCCAATACGCGATCCACGATCGGTTCCAACGCACTGCGATCAGAAACTTGCATCAAGTTACGCTCTTTAGCAATAACCCCCGGTGCGCGATCATCAGACAACATTGCTTCAAACAGGAGTTGTGCACCGCTTGAGCTGATAGTTGATTCTATGCGCAGCTGTGCAAGCTGCGCCAGGCGACCAGGCTGAACTGGAAAATTTGCCACCTCTATACCGTCCTCCTTACAGGTTCTTAGAACATCTCCCATGATGAAATTCGACAGCATCTTCGCTTGAACCGGAAGGGGTGCATCTGACTCCGAACAACCAAGTTCTTCCACCGCCTGTTCGAAATAGTCGGCAACCGGTCGCTCCTCTGTCAAAACACTTGCATCATACTCAGGTAACTGGAACTCTTGGACATAGTGACTATGGCGAACAGCGGGCAGTCTTGGCATCCCGGCCATGATGGCTGCTTTGGCGGCTTCAGTAACCAGAATAGGGGGTAAGTCTGGGTCTGGGAAATAGCGATAGTCGTGCGCCTCCTCTTTTGAGCGCATAGAACGTGTTTCGCCTGAGGCATCGTCCCAGAGTCGGGTTTCGTGCGTGACTGGAATTCCACGTTTCAACAAAGCAATTTGTCGACGAACTTCGTGATCAATCGCCCGCTCCACGTGACGGAACGAGTTCATATTCTTGATCTCTGTCTTCGTACCAAGAGCTTGTGTCTCCCTCGGCCGAACAGATACATTTGCGTCGCAGCGAAGGGAACCCTCCTCCATATTGCCGTCACTGATCTCAAGGTACCGGACCAACTGACGTACTTTCTGCGTGTAAAGGTTGGCTTCAGCCCCGGAACGCAGATCAGGCTCGGAAACGATTTCCAGAAGTGGTACGCCGCAACGATTGTAATCAAGGAGTGTACTCGTTGGATCCTGATCGTGCAACGATTTGCCTGCGTCCTCCTCAATGTGAATACGTGTGATTCGGATTCGGCGTTCTGCCCCGATATCAAGATACCCCGCTACGCAAATTGGGGATTCAAACTGAGATATCTGGTATCCCTTGGGCAGATCGGGATAGAAATAATGCTTGCGAGCCAAAAGGCTGCACGCAGTGATCTGGCAGTTTGTCGCCAGACCTAATCGAACTGCAAATTCAACAACCCTGGAGTTCAGGACGGGTAATGTACCGGGGAGTCCTAAACTAACAGGATCTACATGTTGGTTCGGGGCAGCTCCAAATTCTGCCGAATCAGGACTGAACGTCTTGGATTCTGTCAGCAACTGACAGTGGACCTCAAGTCCGATTACGGGTTCGTACGGTGTCTCGATGTTTATCGCATCCATGCGACTATTGCAACTCCGCGAACGCATCCAGTATTTCCTTCCCGTGAATCCTGTTCTTCGGACGCTTAAAGATTTTTACGATCTTGCCAGATTCGTCTATCAGGAAGGTAGTTCGCTTAAGTCCCAGAAAGCTCCTGCCGAACATTTTCTTTTCTCCCCAAACACCATACAGGTCAATGACCTTTTTGTCTCTATCTGCTACCAGGAAGAACGGTAGATCATGCTTTGCGGCAAAATTCCAATGAGACCTTACGCTGTTGGGGGAGACCCCAATAACGACAATACCCGCCTTTTCAAAAGGATCCCAGTTGTCCCGAATACTGCAGGCCTCTAGTACACATCCGGGTGTATTGTTCATAGGATAAAAATACAGGGCTATCTTGCGACCTGAGAAATCACTAAGACGCAGCTGACCGCCATCTCCTAATGGGCCTACAAAATCTGGTGCCTTATCTCCAAGCTCCAACATGTTGCGTAGGTTAAATTCAACTGGTTATACTGATATTTCCAGAAAATGCCGACTCTATTCTCCCGATAAATAGGGATCTACACAAGCCGTTGCGAGCGACACTGGGATGGCAAAGCTAATACCTAAGCAGGTGGTTAAGCGCTCCCTTGAGTCGTGCACGGGCAGAAAATATCTCGGTTTCCAAATTGAGCGAAAAGGGCACGGGCGTATCCAGACCAGCCACACGCACAGGTGGCGCATCCAGGTACTCAAACCCCTCTTCCACGATCCTTGCAGTAATTTCAGCCCCAAAGCCACCGGTCATGGTAGCTTCGTGTAGCACTAAAAGTCGGCCGGTTTTTCTTAGGGAGGCCAAAATCAAATCCTTGTCCCATGGTACGAGCGTTCGCAGGTCGATGACTTCAATTGAGGCACCAGTTTGCTCTCGTTGTAATTGGACTTCCTCCAGAGCCCACTGAACACAAAGTCCATAGGTAACAACCGTTACATCCTCACCTGGATGCACGCAAACAGCCCTGCCCAAGGGGACATCAAAAATATCGTTTGGTACGGGTCCGCGTGTACTGCGATACAGGCGCTTGTGCTCAAAATACAGGACCGGGTTCGGATCGGCTATTGAAGCGAGGAGCAGTCCTTTTGCATCTCGCGGTGTTGCCGGAACAACAACTTTCAATCCCGGAACATGACAAAACCAGGCTTCCTTGCACTGGGAATGGAACGGCCCGGCCCCGATATGGCCACCGAATGGCGCCCGTATAGTCACATTCACCGGTGCATTCCAACGATAATTTGTTGTCGCCAGGTTGTTTACAATCTGATTGAAGCCACAGGCGATAAAATCGGCGTACTGCATTTCGATGATTGGCCGAAAACCTTCCAGTGCCAGTCCCAACGCTGCTCCCAACACCCCACTTTCTATGATGGGAGTGTTTCGTACACGTTCTCGACCAAACTGCTCCAAAAGTCCTGCTGAGGCCTTGAAGACCCCACCGTACTCGGCTATATCCTGTCCCATCAACAGCACATGTTCGTCTTTCTCCATGGCCTGCCACATAGCCTCACGAATCGCATCGACGAACCGTATTTCGGGCTGAGTACCACGAGATAGTCGCGGGGGTACGCTGTTTGGCACGAAAACAGCAGCCTTTTCCCGAGTAGGGGTACTCTCCACCAAGGGTTGAGCTAGTGCGTAGTCAGATGCAGCTCTGACAATCCCTGATATTTCCTCCCGCATATCTTCTACCTCTCTGGAGGAGACCACCTTCGCTTCGGTCAGCATTTGGATATATTGATCTACGGGATCCTTTTGCGCCCATGCCTCCATGAGCGCCTGCGGGACATAACTTGTTCCTGATGCTTCTTCGTGGCCTCTACGCCGAAACGTCTTCATATCCAGAAGTGTAGCTCCTTTGCCCGCACGTGCCCGCTCTGCAGCGGTACGCACGGCCTCAACTACACTGAGCACATTGTTACCATCAACCGATTCCCCCGGGAATCCGTATCCCGAGGCTGCATCTGCCAGATCTGTGATGGGTAGTGCCTCATCTGTCGGTGTAGAGAGTCCGTAGCCATTATTCTCAACTATGAACAACACCGGTAACTTCCAGACCCCTGCCAGACTGCATGCCTCATGAAAATCTCCCTCCCTCGTGGCACCGTCTCCGCAAAAGACAGCCGCTACATTTCCGTTGTTTTTGAGTTGGGCTGCCTGTGCTACACCACAGGCCACCGGCAGCATAGCCCCTAGGTGGGAGATCATCCCCACGATACGCTTTTCCGGGAGACCAAAATGAAAGGTCCTGTCCCGTCCCATTGTGTAACCTCCCTGCCGTCCCATTAACTGGCAGAACAGGGGCTTGAGCGGCACCTCCCGCGTAGTCCATACGCCCAAATTCCTGTGCAATGGGAGAATTACATCGGTGTGCCGTAGTGCCCAGGTGCAGCCTACCGCAATGGCTTCCTGTCCATAGCCGCTGAACCACTTTGATATCCGGTTGTGGCGGATGAGCCGGAGCATATGCTCCTCGATAACACGAGGTACAAGAAGCGCACGGAGAAGCCCGTGGTGTTCCTCGTTCGAAAACTGATCAAGGGCACTCAATGGCCGCCTCCGGATATTACCGCCCGAAAAGTCCGAAACAAAATCTTCAAATCCAACCGCAAACTCATATTCTCAATGTAATAAAGGTCATACTTAACCTTCTGTTGCACATCTTCAAGGGAGCTGTCGTAGTGCCACATTACCTGGGCCCATCCGGTAATGCCAGGCTTAATGCGGTGACGACGATTATAGAGTGGCACTTTGCCGATCAATTTTTCCACAAAGTATGGTCGCTCTGGACGAGGCCCCACCAGGCTCATATCCCCGCGAAGTACATTCCAAAGCTGTGGAATTTCGTCGAGACGCGTCCTGCGCAACCAGCCTCCGACAGGGGTATAGCGGGGGTCATCTTTGGAAGCCCAGACCGGACCTGTCTGTGCCTCAGCATCTTGACGCATGGTTCTGAATTTGTACATGGTGAATGTGCGTCCTTTACGTCCCACACGTTTTTGCCTATAAATTGCCCCCCCTTCCGATGAGGTTGCTACAGCAATAATGATCCCAATCCAAAGCGGTAATCCTATGACCAGAATAAGCAGGGCTACAATCAGATCGATCAATCGCTTCGTGTACTGTTCCCAAGCGGGCATAGGTATTGGCAATACCTCAATGAGTGGTAGGCCATAAATGTGTTCAGTGCGTGCCATCCCACCGATCACCGAGTAAAAATCCGGCACGATCTTGAGCGTCACATTCTTGCCGTCGCACAGACGCAGCACCTCAGCCAATTCTTTATGGTCTTCGGAGCCCAGCGCAATCAATACATCACGCACAAGCAATTCGTCGATCAGATCAGGCAATTGCTCTATTGCATGCGCGGGTTCCTGTTGTTGTGTATCGTGCCCGTTCGAGGAAGCAAGTCCGTTCTGATCTAATCGCACTGCCCCAACAATTTGAAGACCTGCAGCTGGATACTTGGCTACATCCTGGTATAGCCGTTCTACTTGATCAGTCCAACCTACCACCAAGGCACGGTGAGTTCCGTGGCCGCGTAGGATCAAAGCTTTCTGTACAGAACGTACAAGGATCCGACCAGAGACAATCAGTCCCAGGACCGAAGCCCAGTAGATTACGAAGATGGACAGGCTCCCGCCCGGGTCCTGTGGGACGATGTATACGGTAAAAAAAACAATCAGAGCACCAACGGTAACCACTTTGATCAACGACACGCTCTCGTCGATACGGCTAGAGGCATGCCGTTCACGGTACATGCCTGCGAGCAGGAGCATCACTATCCAAAAAAGTGAAAGTAATATCCAGGCATACAAAGGGTAAATCATCTCCCCGTCAGAGTTTTCAAAGCCTAATACGTTGAAACTATCAGGGAACCTGATTCGCAGGAACACGAAGCAGGACACCGCAACAGCAATGGTATCGGTGACGATCAGGGCAATAAATTCAACCGTGCGGGACATTTTTGAAACAATTCTCGGCCGTCTTATACACCACTAATCCGAGTCACGTTGCCCGACCTAACATCATGACCGATGAAGTGGCCTCGACAACTTCTCCTTATCAGGCGGCACGCCAAGTTTGGGTAGCTTGTTGTAGTGTTTCGGGTTTGCATTTTGGGGCGGGGAAGTAAGTTGGAATATTTCAGCACCGTGCTGATACCAGTAGAGAGTAGTTATGTAGTTTGGTTGTTCGAGTTAGTTGAAGTTCTGATGGACATAGCACTATAGAGAAATAGGTTGAACACGTCAGCAAATATCGTAAATGATATCCAAACTTCCCGCGAGTAATGCTCCTTCACGGATCAGGTGGAACATTCAAAGCACACATTCCCTCACCCTGACGACCGAAAACACGAGGGATTCTCCCACAAATAGACGGTACTTTGCACTAATAGTACGCAACAACCTATCTTGCATTTTTCACTATTTGTCTAACGCATGCTGCTACGCGTGTTGTTCGCCAGCCCGTTTATACTGCTACCCAGTCTGGTCCAAGCGCAGGGGAATCGCCTACTGCCTGTGAATGACTACACTTACGAGTATATCGTACGGCTTCAGCGTCGAGGACATCTACTTGAGTTGAACCCCACATCGCTGCCGTATCGCCGAGGCGATGTGTGGGATGCACTGAGTCGACTGGACACCACAGCCTTGAACAGTTCAGAGCAACACTGGATAACTCTGCTTCGCCGCAAGCTACAACCAGTCGAAAAACCTGAGACCGAGACAACAGCGGGGTACGTCTTCATGGCGGCAGCTGATATCATCAACAGTGACAGAATAGATCTCGTCAGGCCCCAGGGGGAGTCTGTAAATTTCTACTGGTACGGCACATGGGCCACCGGTTACCTCGAAGCTGGACCTGCTGTGGCAGAGTTATCCCTGCAGCACAATCGCTTTTATGAAAACGATCCTGATGGTCTGGATGCCGCGCTACGCTTATGGGCCCGAAGTGAACATACCTACGTAGGCTGGCACAGCCGCTGGGTATCGGCTTATGCCGGACGTTGGGATATCCACTGGAGCACACCAGGTGATGCCTCCACAATCGTCAGCAATAATGCACGCAGTCGAGACCAGATACTTCTGCGTATCGGTAGTCCCCGTGCATCTGTGACCGCAGTCCTGAGTGAATTGGACAGTGCAACGGACGGGCGATACTACACGGGGCGGGCTGCTGATGATTCAGTTACCTTCAGCAGTACACGGAGATTTCATGCCGCACATCGATGGGATTACCGTCCGTCCAAAAAGTTCGTGATCAGTTTTATGGAATCAGCCATTTATTCTGGACCAACCGCTGGAATATCCCTGAAGTACCTTAATCCAATGAACCCGTTCACGTTTGTTGTAGACAATGTGCCAAAAAACGATGATAACAACGGTTTTTTGGCAGGGCTTTTGTGGGCGCAGTTCAAACGTCTGACTGTTCAGGGGCAGTTCATGGTAGACGATATTCGCCTGCAGGCCAATACAGGCCCAGAGACGATCACATTTGTACTTACCGGTTCGGCAGCGTATGCACTGCCAAGAGCGGACCTCAAGTTAACGTTGGAAACGGTTACATCAAGAGCCTATAATGCTCCACAGATTGAAGGACAATATATATTTCTCAATCGGGGGCTGGCAACACAGTTCAGTGACTACGTACACACTTCATTGTCTGCTGAGTTTTACATGGACCATGAGGTCCGCGGACTACGATTTGGACCAAAGCTGGATCTGCTGCTGCAGGGAGAACGGGATATGCGCCAGTCATTCCCGGGCAAATTGGAACGCGTGCGTAATCTTCTGGATGGTGACGTAGAGCAAACTATCCGCGGATCAATGGGCGTAACATACCAACCGATGCATTGGTGGTGGATTGCAGCTGACGGTGGCTACAACGTAACCAGTAGTGGCAATAATCGATTCGTCGGGCTGATAAGCGTAGGGGTGACATTCACGCTCGACACCGCCATAAACCTTTGGAGCCAGTGAGCCGCCCCTTGACTATACTGGTTCTGCTTGCAGTTGCGGCCCCCTGCGTCGCACAAGATCCTTTCAGTAGTCTGGAAATACGTGTTCAGGCAACGCAGAACGTGAACCAAAACATCCTGCATGATCACTGGCATTCCGGTCGGGGAATGAAAGCGTCCTTAATTACGCCATTTTATTTTGGCGACTGGGGAATCAGCCTCGGTGTTCACCGTTTCGACGCCCGTAGCGATGTACCCGGGTTCGGGGCACTCTGGATTAGCTCGGATTGGGGTGTGAAGCTGCCCCTGGGATACCGGTTTGCACTGACACCGATGATCGGTATAGGCAATTACCGCATGTCGTTTGATACTGCGGTAACTACGTTTTCCGGCGAAAGTAGCGAGAGCGACTTCGTCAGCAGTGCAAGTCTGCAAGCTTCACTAAGAATTAATCGTAAATGGTTTCTCTTTGGCCAGGCTGAGTACCTTCGCGTGCAAACCCGACCTTTAATGCAACTCTGGTTTGTCTCTGCCGGAATTGGTTATCAGATGGAAACAGGCCGACTCCTCAAAGCTATTCTGGAATGATGCTTTGCTGGCGCAGGACTTTATTCTGTCTGCTCATCGCGGCTGGAGTAGGAATAATAGGAGCCTGTGCACAGGTGCTGACCGCGGAAGACCTCACCAGAGCCGGCGTCCTCAGACTGAGTGATATTCTAGAGCTTGCGGATGACTGGGTTGGCAGTTCCACTGAGGGATACCACTGGGATATTGCGCCGCTGGGGACATCTTGGGAGGCCAGCCCTGAATGGAGCCTGTTCATTGATGGGCAGCTAATCAGTCTACGGGCATTAAACCGCCAGAGTCTCAACACCCTACCCATAGCGCTTTCGGAAATATGTGAAGTGCGCCTGCATGCAACCCCTGTCCTCATTGATGGGATATTGGCACATGGAGGGGCTGTCCAGATTGTTCGGTGTAAACCACCAAAAGGTTTATCCCTGAAGGGACAAATCGGTGCTGGCAATGAAACCGGTGACCCTGGCCCGTACAAATACACGGACCTCGGAGGGCCCAACGTAGATCGTACCGGCCCAACGGTTCATGGCGTTCTGACCGGCAGCTCCAGTAGCGGGTATGTTCGGGGGATGATTGCTGCCGATGAACATCATGTAACTGATCCTCGCATTCGATCGCGGGTACTGCAGCTTTACCAAGGCGAAAAGGATGCGCGCATTATTTATCGTGCATTCGACTTCGATGCCTACTTCCTTGGTCATACGGTCAGCGCAGCTACCAGCCGGACAGAAGATCTGTTGTTCACGCCTATTATGGGAAGAGAGATTCCTGTCGATCGGGAGACTACGTTCGCATCTATGTCTTCCTCCCGAAAATTACTTGGGTATTCCGTATCGGGCAGTTCTACACGATTAACTACACGTGAAAACCCGGAATCGGTATCTGTTGACTTTGTTCAACGGCAGGCACGTGCGCGCCTGCATACAACGATATCCTTGGGAATACCAGTGCTCGAGTTTGGGGTAGGCACCGTATTGGCGCAGGCGCTGTTTGGCACTGAACAGGTACGCCACACGCTTCACTCATTCCGTGGGAATGCCACACTCAGCCTAGGTTCACCAAACCGGTTGCGCATGCGCACTATGGCTGCATTATCACTTGATGACAGCATCTTGGGCTATGAAATGTTCGCCCGTGCATGGCATGAACGGATTGGGCTCGACCTGCGGCTCATGCTCAGAAATCGGGCACCTGTTTCCGAAATGACGTTCGCCGACTGGGCAAGGAGAGGGCTTCGTCCCGGAAATGCCGAGCTTCGCTTCATGCATCTGGGTATGCCCAGACAGAAGTCAACCTATTCTTTGGATATTACCTGGACTGCAGGCAACCGAGTAAAGCTGTACCTGAGTGGTGGTGTACGGAAACTGACAGATCACGTACGACCACGCATACACGCCACACTCGATTCAAGCCGTACACGCTTACATACAATTACGGACATCGTGGCTGCCAATGGTCAGATCGCTCGGACAAGTGTGCGCATTCATATGCCTCTCTCGGGTCAATTTACCATGAAACTCTATGGCGCTTATGCTTACCCATGGTCCGATGCCGATGCCTTTCTCGGTGCATGGTACCACCGCGTGCAAATCGGAGGACAAGGAGACTATCATCCCAATGATCGATTTAGCTTGAATATGCGCCTTCGCTATGTTGGGGCAACGACCTGGCCTGAGTTCGAAGATGCTGCCGCAGGCAACCCGGATTTTTATGCTATGCGGCTACCTGGCACAGTGTATCTGCATCTCACTGTCCAGAAAAGATTCTGGGGTGAGCGCCTGCGCTTGAGTGCCACAATGCGGAATGTACTCGACCGCCCACATCTCGCTCACCCCGCAGGGGCGCGAACACATGCGTTATTTCAGGTTGCAATGCATTACGCCATTCGAGCCAGAAATGCTGGTTCGTCCTGATTCTGCACGTCAGACGAGGCGGAGTAGGATTTTAGCGATCAGTATTTCATTGACGCCTCAACGCGACCAGCGACTCACTATATGGTGGGCGCGCAATCCCGTTTTCCGTGATTATAGCCGTTACCAATCTGGCCGGAGTTATGTCAAACGCCGGGTTGTACACGCTCACGCCCACCGGAGCGGTCTGGCGCCCAAAGCCGTGTGTGATTTCTTCGGGTACTCGTTCCTCTATAATGATGCCATCACCATCCGGCATGCTGTAGTCAATCGTAGAAAGCGGAACGGAAACGTAGAACGGAACGCCGTGTACATTCGCAAGAACCGCCAAGCTATATGTGCCGATCTTGTTCGCAACATCGCCATTGGATGCAACTCTATCCGCACCAACAATGACGGCGTCCACGCGCCCGGCAGCCATGACATGCCCGGCCATGGAGTCGGTTATTAGCGTTACAGGTACTCCTGCCCGGCCAAGCTCCCAAGCCGTTATACGGCTGCCCTGCAGTAACGGACGGGTTTCATCCACATATGCTGACAAGCGTTTGTCCGCCTCAGAGGCCATAATCAATGGCGCCAAAGCCGTTCCATAACCCGACGTAGCTACGCCGCCCGCATGACAGTGGGTGAGCACAGACATTCCACTCTCGAGCAAAGAGAGTCCATGCCGTCCTAAGTGCCTGCCGGCATCCAAATCCTCAGACTCAATTGCTCGGGCTTCCGCCAACAAGGATGCTTTCAGTGCTGCTTGCGGGACTTCTGGCCTGATCTTCCCACGTATCCGTCTCAGCGCCCAGGATAGATTCACCGCGGTAGGTCGTGTACTCTCTAAAAGATCAATCGCTGCCTCAACGGCACTCGCAGGATCTGTATGTGGTTCACGCAGCGCCAGAACCGAACCGTAAGCCGCAGCTATACCTATAGCTGGTGCGCCGCGAACACGGAGTGCACGGATAGCCTCTGCCATTTCCTCCGGGGCAGTTAACTCTAACCAAAGCTCCTCCACAGGAAGTAAAGTCTGGTCTAATAACTGGATCGTTGAGGTAGAGTCGTTCCACTTCAATGGGGGACTCATCTGCTTTAATCTGACGGTCGACGAAATTTTTCCCGATTCCAGGTAAAGTGCACAGAAATTCTGTGCGAATACCCTAAATCACTGACCAATCCTCCGAAATCTCCAAATCCGTAATCAATCGATAATGTTTTGAGGCGTATACCTGCACCCACGGAAGGCACCACATCCATTCCATAACTGTCCGTCTGAGCTATCCGGTTGAGTCCTGCCCGAAGTGCAACAAGATTCCTAAACGAAAACTCTGCTCCCAATCTCGGATGAAACGACAGATCCCCTAGATTGAAAACATTCGCCTGCTGCCCGTCAAATGCCATGTCCAAATCCAATCCGATGGTCACAGCGTTCCGGGAACCTACGGGTAATACCAGGCCTGATCCCAAGCGAACCACAGGCAATACCAGGAATGTGTCCCCAGTGGGTAGTTCCTGGTCAAATACTTCGGTGAAGGTATAGGGTGCTCCGGTATCCGGGTTGGTGCCTTCAATGGCGAATGCTGATGCGTTCACGCTCCAGCTCTGAAGCATCGTCGATAAGTCCTGGATCTGTACGCCAAGCATAAACCGATCTCCGTACCATTGTGCCCCAGCATCAAAACTATAACCCCACGCATCGGCAAAGTCCCCAATAGTGCGCCTGATTACCTTACCTGATGCGCCAACGGCAAATCGTGAGCTAAGACGCCTTGCGTAGCTGACGAGGAAAGCCATATCCGCAGCTGAGAAGCTCGTTATGTGTGATTCGGGGTTTGCTTTGGGTTGATTGCGCTCAGCATCCCAAGCATTAAGCGTGTTTTTGATGTCATTCACACCGCTCCGAAAAAAACTCAAGCCCACCGTGGAGGTGCTGCTTACCGGATAAGCAACCGCAGCAAAATCAAACGACACAATGCCGGCAAAGCGCTCCGCATGCATGTATGCAATTTCGGGGTATTCAGTGTGCGCCAACCCAGACGGATTCCAGTATACACTGTTCACATTCTGAGTATGTGCGACGTTTGCTCCGCCCATGGCCAACGCCCGCGCATCTACCCCTCCCGCTAGGAAATCCGCCCCGTACTTGGCAATCCGCTGCGCCGACGCAGGGGGACAGATTATGGTGATAACCACCAGGAGATAAACTGTATGTCGCAAGTACATTCGGAATTGTAAGCTCAACGCTTATACACGCAAATCTATTGAACTGACGTCTCGACGGTCCGTAAATAGGCAAATAGGTCCTGGATCTCTTCGTCGGACAGCACAGAGAGCAATCCTTCCGGCATTAGTGACTCCTCGGAAATCTCCAGCGATTGTATATCGGTGCGATTCAGAACAACATCTTCCTGGCCCACGGGCCGGAGCGTAACCTGGCGATCACTCTCACCTACCAGTGTACCTATATACGTACGTCCACCACGGGTCGTTGCGAGTACCATCCGATAATCATCCTGGATGAACTCATCCGGGTAGATGAGATTACTGAGCAGGTAATCTACATTCGTCCGATTGGATCCCGTCAGGTCCGGGCCCAGAAGGCCACCGACTCCATTCATTTGGTGACATGCCCCACAGGCCTGTGCAAAGACAGTCTGTCCGTTGGAGATGTCCGCAGCCGTCCCAGACGTTACTAGAGATTGATACCGGGTATAAGTCGAGGCTTTATCCCCCGGAAGCTCGTCAATCGGCCCCCAGATTTCGACAAAACCGCTCCCCACCACACGCCGCATCTGTCGGGCAATCCAGACAGGGATCGCATTCCGCTGGATTGAACCATCGCGGAGTGCCTCGACCAGCATCCATCCGTAAATCGGACGCGATGCCATTGTCTGAATGATTGCCTCCTTTTCAGAGGGTGTGGCATCCGTGTACATTGAGAGCAGAAGCTGTCCAAGCTCCTGGTCACTGAAAGCTGCAACCGCCTGGATCGATGCAACCCGCATACTCGGGTCATTAACCAGCTCAAACAGGGCTTGTCTGAGCGCATCAGGCTGTGAGGGTACAAGTGATTTCAAAGCAGCAATCCGTCGCTCCGAAGACATGGAAGAGTTCAGCACCTCACTCATAAGTGCACGTTCAGCCTCGGCATCACCAAACAGCTGGGCAACTGCGGTAGCCAGCGCACGGGTTTCACGTTTGCGTCGCAACCTCCGATAGGTGCGGTCCCAGTCTGTGGGTGCTTCTATATCTCCCATGCCTTCCAATCCAGCCAGCATCCCGCGCAACAGGTGCTCATCCCGGTTCGAGTGAAGCGCTGCCAGTAACGGAGACATATGTCCGGCTTCAACCAAGCGCCGACCAACAAACTCCGTCATGCGCGGATAGCCATCCGTATCTTCGATAAGCGAAAGCGCTCGCTCAGGTGCTTCCGCCACCAGTGGTTCAAAACCTGTCCATAATAAAGTTGGGATGTTTGGGTCCTCGCTGTCCTCCGAATAGTTCATCAACGCCGCTATGATCGGCCAACGCTGCTCATAGGAGATCTGTTGAAGCATAGCTGCGAGATATTTACGCACGACTGGGGAGGTCTCCCTCCCGGCAAGCTCCTCAAAACCCAGTAGAGCCTCGGATCCTATCGAGTCCTGCTCCGCTATCAATCGAACGGCCCAGGCTCTCACGTAAGGTTCATTATCCTGCAGCGCACTCGAAAGGGATTCGATGGGGAGATTACCGGTTATGTACAGCGACCACATAGCGCGCAGCCTGAGCGGCGTTGTAGCACCAGTCTCATAAAGCACATTCAGATGTGTCAAAGCCGAGGCATCCAGTGCACCCGTACTCGCGCGGTGCTGCAATATTACACGGGCGCGCCGGGCATGCCAGTCGCTTCGACTCTCCTGAAGCTCGGCCAATTCAAGGTTGCTGAGCTGTCGCAGGTCCCCATAACGTCCATCCCATTCTACAGCATGAGACTCTGATGGTGTAATTCGAAAAATCCTCCCAGTATCCTTGTCCAAAACATCCCCGCCACATATATCCGCATCGTGCCAGTCGAGAACATAAAGTGCTCCCTCTGGACCTATTTCCATGCTGAAGCCAACCCATTGAGCATTATGCGCCATCATAAACTCATCTCCATGACTGGCTGTGAACCCGCTGCGACTTGGCTGCAGCACATCACTTAGGACCGCGTGTTCATGAATGTTTGCCATGAACAGACGTCCCGTTTCCTCCGGGGCAAATGCATCGGATTGATAAATGCGGGCACCTCCGTGCGCTGAACGGTGTCGGTGATCTACAATGGGCGCGATATCTTCGTAAATGTGAGGGTTTAAGTGAGTACCTCCCTGCCGCATGTAGATCCCGCCCGGGATCACATGGAAAACATGAGGGATCACACAGGCACTTATGAAGAGTTCACCATGCGCGTCGTAATCAATACCCCAGGGGTTACTGAAGCCATGTGCCACTGTTTCAAACTTGTCCTTTGTCGGGTGATAGCGCCAAACGCCACCGTTGATTTCCACACCGTCGGCCTCCAGTAGATCTTCCGGAAATGGATCTTCATGCCCGTAGAGCCGTGCCTCCGGTCCTGGTTTTCTTATAACCGACGAGGTGGCAAACCCTTCAAGACCATACAGCCACCCATCCGGTCCCCAATGAAAACTGTTGATCGTTTCGTGTCTGTCCCGTATACCCCAGCCGGTAAGACGAATCTCAATGTCACCGACATCTGCACGGTCGTCACCATCTCGATCGGGGATAAAGAGCAGGTGGGGTGGGGCGCCAAGAAATACACCATCAAAGCCCACGGCCAGAGCACTCGGAAAAGCGATCCCTTCCATAAAAACCTTCCGAACATCTGCGGTGCCATCGCGATCAGTGTCTTCCAGGATCACGATGCGGCTATCTCCGGATCCAGAGAATCCTGTCTGACGTGATTCATAGTCCCGATTCTCTGCTACCCACAACCGTCCTCGATCATCCCAGGCAAAGGCCATGGGCTGAGTGAGTAGTGGTTCACCGGCCCAGGCATTAACTTCGTAGCCTTCCTTCAGGGTCATCATCTCTGCTGCTGCCACTGGGCTCAGGAATTCTGCTTCGCGCGCTTCCTGCTGAGCCAACCCCCAAAGAGATGCGGTGGAATACATTGCGCCGGAGCGATCAGCATAGTCCTCCCATTTTGCCCGCATCGCAATGTCACTCATCTCGCCCGTGTACACGAGTAAACGGTGCCGGATGGTTTCCGTATTGCCAGCTTCAATGGTCCAGTTGCCAAGTCTGGCACGAACAGGCCCTACACCCAGTTGACCATCCACACGCCAAGGCTGCGGGAAGTCCGCATTATCAGGATGATCAAATATGGCTACATGGGCCATATCTTCACGCCCCGGCAGTATAAGACCAACATCCATCCACATGGCCCGCTGGCCCTCGGCAAAATGGTTGCGCTGTCGTGCAGCATTCACTGCACGTCCCTCCATACCCGGGGCCCAGGGCATCCGCAGAAACAGCCCGCCATAATCATATTCGCTGACAACAATGTCGCTGATGGCCTTGCCTGTCCAGGTCAAATCCAGAACAACAGCACTGTCTGCTTCATACATCGTCCAGTTCTGGGTTTCCTGGAGAACAGGGTTACCTTTCTCGTCGAGTAGATCGTACACGGTAACCCAGCCAATTGTATCTCCGACGACTCTGGTTACCATCACGGTATCCCTTTGCCAATAATCTCCCTCCGGGTGATGGAAGTAATCCCGTCCATTCAGCCTTGTAAAGCCCCAGTACAGTCCGGTCTGATGCCGGTGATGGTCTGGACTAAACTGGGTCACCGAGGTCGTCCCATCCGGTGTCAGAATTGGGTGCAAGAATGGCCTGAAATCCCGTGCAGACTGTACCACCAGTGCGGTATCCCCACGCACATCGTTCAGTACAATTACCTGATCATCGGTTTTTAGTACCCTCAGGCGAGTGATCTCGGTTACGCTGGAGGTGCAACCCGCAAGGGCAACAACAATTACTATTGGAAACAGTTTTTTCATGGGGGTCTCTTGCCAAACCACTCGTAGCGACTGGGTTCAGCAGGTATCTGGGACATGAATTGGTGCGATTATTCCAGAGAACGTGTATGACCGTGACGTGTTCGTTGTCGCCTACCGAACGAGGGGCCATTTACCTTGAACGAGGCCTTGTTGCGGTGAACTTTAATCCCGATCTATGCGAAATGCACACACCAATCCCACGGCTTCTGTTTCCAGAACGTCTGAATCCTGCAAATGGCACTGGATGGTCCAGTTTATTGGACCATCCGCAACAACTGATCCACGGTGAGCACCAGCACCCCGAACACCTGGTCGCCGTCACCTCCATGCGCCTGCGGACATGACGTCCCCCCAAACTCATCCTTGAGCCGTTCGAACGCCCGTTCAACGGTCAAAGGTGTTTTTTCTAAAAAAACTGGATGTAATGGTCGCAGTCCAATGGACCAGGGGGGGACTCGCACCGTCTTGTCGCGCGAGGACTTGGTTAATCTGGGGCAGAAGATGGAAGAGCTTGAGGGCGTGTTCACGAAAGAGGAGACAGAGTTTGTTTGCGGTATGGTCCACTGGGCAGGATGGATCACAGGCCCGGCGCGGAAAGAGGATGGTGTGGAATGGTTAGGGATTTATAAAGCTAAGGTGAATCATGGGAAACCTTCTACCGCGTTGTGTAGTGCGAATCACAAGACTTGAGAAAATTCAAGTGCATGGTTTGTATCCATGCGGATAATGCAGACCAAACATGTCTGCAAATAGATCGTGGCCTCCGGGATTGGGGCATCTGCGCGGCGAGGGGCGTTCACGTTAGTGACCCCTATGACCCGTGAAATTGAAATCAAGGTTGCACCCATGTGGTTGCACCTTGCTTTATAATTCCCCAATGGTTAACCTAGATAGTATCGTGTCCGCGATTGAGAAAGTCACGAACAAGGACCACCTTTTTCCCTGCAGGTAGGCAAGGAAGAGCACTATCGGCGATATCGTGCCAATACTGGGTTGGAACGGTAGTGGAGTGCTATTCGGTGCGTATTTCGTGTCATCGCACGCTCACCGCCGCACCATCTTCTCCACGTCAACCTGCCAGCCATCGGCTTCCATCCGCATGAAATAAGCGCCACTCGGCATGGCTTCGTCGTTCTAGCGCGCCCGGTGCACTTCCCTTTTGTAGAGTTGATCGGTAACGGTCTCGACCCTTTGCCCCAGCACATCAAACACCTCCACCCATCATTACTTAATCAGTTGCATACGCCGCGTGATTGAGGTCGTGCCCGTGTCCAGTCGGTAGAAGTAAGAACCGCTTGCCAGGCTGGTGGCGCGAAAGTAGACTTCATGACATCCCGCGACTTCTAACCGGTCTACCAGCGTAGTGACATGACGTCCCAAGGTATCAAAGATGCGTAAGCGCACATGGGTTGGTTCGGGAAGATTGAAGCTGATGGTCGTAGTCGGGTTGAATGGGTTCGGGTAGTTCTGGTCGAGTGTGATTGTTGCTGGTAGTGTGCCCGCATCCGCATTGCCAGTAGGTGAGCCCGCATCCCACAGTCGAACGGTTCTGTCGCTCGATCCAGAGGCCAGACGTGTCCCGTCGGGCGAAAACGCCACGGAGTATACCCGATTCGTGTGGCCCTCGAATCGGAGGACCTCATTGCCCGTGGTCACATCCCATAGTCGAGCGGTTCCGTCGCTTGATCCAGAGGCCAGACGTGTCCCGTCGGGCGAAAACGCCACGGAGGATACCCCAGACGCGTGGCCTTCCTCAATGATTAATCGGCGCACTTCATCGCCTGTAGCCGCATCCCACAGTCGAACGATTCCGTCTTCCGATCCAGAGGCCAAACGGTCCCGTCGGGCGAAAACGTCACGGATCTTACCACCCGAGGCCCTCGAATCGGCGGACCTCATCGCCCGTGGCCGCATCCCACCCCATTTTATTCATCACGATTTGGATACAGGCTACAAAGTGTGAATAAACTGGGCAAACAGTTGGAACCGAATTCCCGGAAAGAGTACAGAAGCTTTGACAGTCTCACGCAGACCATGATGGACACCCTATCCATAGCGCGCAATCTCTCCGAGGCAGGGGTTGATTGGAAGCAGGCCCAAGCACACGCCGCGGTCATTGCACGTGCTGTGGAACAACAGCACGGCGACGTTGCAACAAAAGAGTTCGTGCGTAGCGAACTAAATGCTCTGCGCGGTGAGTTGAGTAGTGAAATAAGTACGGTTGAAGCTCGCCTTCTTCGCTGGATGGTCGGACTAATTTTTACCGCTATAAGTATCGTTATTGCCGCACAGATACTCATTCCATAACCCAAGAGATCTCCGCTCACGGTTCGACCCGTAGAATTCTCTCCCTCTCAGACTCTATATCCTTGCCAAAGGATGGCAGATTCCGTTTACGGGC
>MPNB01000071.1 GCA_002238805.1 Rhodothermaceae bacterium bin80
GAAAAAACCCGCGAAATTTGGGTCAAAACGCATGAATTCGGGGCAAAATCGGCCCTTTTAGACGGAAAAATGGGGAAAATGAGCACCGAAATCAGTAACTCGTCAAACGGAGTGGCGAAGATGGGTTATCTGCATTTTCGGACTGTAATCGAGACATTACCACACGGACGGGTGACGGTTACTATGTTTCGTGGGCAGCCATCGAGGCCGCCATGGTCAATACATCACCTTGCATGAGGATCAAGGAGGTTCATAGTATCATTGAGATGAATGGCCGTCATCAGGCATCTTCGGTTGGGACAGGATTGTTGTGCCCCTTTGACAGGAAGTATCGTCCAAGGGATCTCCCCCGTTCTCAAACACGCTTGCCTGCGGCGCAGGCAACGTGCACTACGCTATGAGTAACTATTGTCCGACGTATCTGCTCCTTGCTCTGACGCTTATGGCACTAGGAGGAGCTCGCTCTGCCCACGCTCAGGATCAACACATCTACTGGATTGGAGCGGTCCAGGCTGAAGATACCCGGGGCAATACGATTTTTCGCTATGCACTGGATACCGGTACGGTAGATACCCTGGTGCAAGCAAAGGACCTAGGGCCGGAGGGGTGGCATCATCTTTTCTATATAACCGTTGATTCTCTACACCGACAAATCTATTGGACCGATTCGGGTGGAGTTTTTGCAGATGGGTCAAGTTATCTCGGTGGGATTATGCGTGCGTCTCTGGATGGTGATAATCCTGAGCTTTTCTTGGGACCGGTCCAATGTGGTAGTGGGTCACCGAGCGATATTGAGCTTGACCTAATGGGAGGAGTAGTGTATTGGGGTCAAGGCTCCGACTGCCCCGGCTTCGCTCTGTTTCGCACAGATTTGGAAAACCCCGACCATCCGGAGCTGCTCCCGGTCAACGGCAATTATTCAGTGTCTAGTATTGAGCTTAACATACACAATCAGATGATCTACTGGACGAACACCGATGATGTCGTTGTCCAAAGACCATCCGGGATTCTGCGTGCGCCTCTTAGCGATACGACATCTGATGAATATATCGTAACGGATAGGGTTTGCGATATTGCCCTGGCTCACGCGCTATCCAAAATATATTGGACTGTCTGTAACCGCTACCGTCGGATTATCCGACGCGCCAATCTGGATGGCACCGAAGTCGAGAATGTGATTGTGAGCGAGGCCCTATCCACCAATTCAGACAGAAACAATGCAATCAACCTAGCAATAGACAACAAGGGGCAGAAGATCTATTGGACGGAACCCAGCGAAGGCACAATCACCCGCGCTAATCTTGATGGTACCGAGGTGGAAGAGCTCTTGTCGGGCCTTGTCGTGCCTAGTAGTATAGCCCTTTCTTTCGGAGGAATCAGCACAGCCGTGGAGCCAGTAGAGGAGATTCCTGATGCTGTTGAGCTACACGGTCTCTATCCCAACCCTGTGGAGGACAGAGCCAACTTTGAATTCGCTCTGACCGCGACGACCCATGTGACGCTGGAGATCTTTGACCAGCTAGGTCGCAGGGTTGAGTTTCTCGCTTCGCGTTCGTATCCGCGTGGTAACTTTAGCGTAGCATGGCATCCGACAGGTCAGTCTAATGGAGTGTACTTTTTCAGACTGGTGTCCGGCAACAGTTCGAAGACCATTCCGCTCGTATTGCGTCGATAGGACAGTGGCTCATTTAAACAGAAACCTACGGTTCCGAAATCCGCTTTCCCTCTATCCTCCTCAATGTAGTCGTATAAAGTAGGCTTGGATATGCCTATAGTCGGGCATCTTTGCTTGACGGTATGCTCTTTTCTCTCGTAGAGTTTAGCCGCCAGCGCGCGCCATCTTCTGGATCGAAGTGCACCATGCGCACTTTTATATCCAGTACCTGCTCCCCGGAACAGACTAGATCACGTCCGATTTCTGTGATCACGCCATCGCAATACGCGCATCTGCACGATGAGCATCCGCGGTCAGAGGATGCAAAAGCGTTCCGCCTTGGATCAAAAGACTCGGTGTCATCTGCGCAAGAGGCTGCATTGAGTATAGCAATACAGCAGCGATTGATCCCCATCCAAGACGGGAATGCCAACTCTTGTATTCTTAATCCACAACCATACTCGAGATTGATCCCTCCTTGAACGCGACGGGTTGAACAATAGATGACGTGGATGGATTCGTAATTGCCTCATTCTATCTTGAAGCCATGTTTACGAAGGAAAAACATATCCTTAGGGGATGCTCCAAATCTGGAAGTCTGACACAATCCCGCGCCCCGAAAAAAATCCCCCTCTATCTCACACCTGTTGCAGAAACTGCGGGCGTTCTTGGATGAAGTAACCTTGCTTGCTAAAACAAAGGGTATTATAACTCAAACTGTAATTGGTTGGGGAACCTTTGAATTTGGATTTGGGTCAACGCTTTGTTCCGTTTGGGATGGCGGTCTGGGCGATAACCAAGCCAGTGAATGGACTGTGGAATCCTACTATACCTAGGATGAGGGGGCCGTTCAGTCTAATCGAAATACTTGGCTTAATTCGTCCCCGCAACGGAGTCGCTGAATTAGATAAGGCTTGTTTCTAAAACGAACCCAATTAGATCGTTTTCTCAATGAGGTCCTTCTGGCTCTTGGCATACTACCCGAAGCCAGAACAGCCTGAAAATTCTCAACATGCTGACCTACAGTCCACTCTTCGGCGATTCTGGCAGCGGCCTGCAATTGTTGCGCGGAATGGCTTACATCTGGTGCCCCCTTCTTCATCTCTATTGGTATGACCCAACCGCCAGAATCATCCGAAGCAAACAAGAAATCTGCACACTTGGAATCATCCGTTATTTCCAGCTTATCCAAGTCAATGACCACATTTGATGTCGGAATGTTGTTCTTGCGAAGAAGGCATCCTTTCTTTTTTAGTTTGGAAGAGTGGATAGCGTTTTGTGGAGCATACTCCTTGAAACTACCAATAACTGTACCCATACTTACTTCTCAAGCTGATTGGAAATCCGCGCCCAAGTGTTATGCAAAGTAATCGCTACATCATCAAAACCCGAGGGGTAAAGTCCTGACTCATCAAGGTCAATCCTTGACACGGTCGAGCCATCGGAGTTCTGTCCTTGCTGAAATAACCATGCGCCTACTTTATCGCGGGTAAGTGCAACATTTCCCCCATCAATTTTGACGCGGTCAGGTTTTTTTAGCCGCGACAGCCTAACTAGGTTGGCAAGTTCCTCCAATATCCATTCGCTATGGGTGGTAACAATGACACGAATACCTGCATTCACGATTGCTGCGAGTTGGCGCGTGAACTGAACTTGCATGGAAGGATGCAGATGAGATTCGGGCTCCTCAATGATTAAAACATCCCCTGGATCTACTTGATGACGTAAGTACAATAGTACAGGGGCAAGCTCTGATACCATTGACGATGCATTCTTTAACGGCAAGGAATCAGACCATCCCTTTGGCTGGTAACTAAATTGGGGATATTTTAGCATCTCTGAGTCTTCAATTGTTATGGAGCCCCCGAGCATTTCTCTCTCAATCTTCTCGCAAATTTCGAGAATTTCTTTGGGCCGCATCATATTTTCAGGAAAGGAGCGAGAGGCGTTATCCGACGCAATCAGTCCCTTTAAAAAATCTGCCAAGATTCCTGAAAGCAACGGCGTATTTAGTACCTGACGTATCCCGGGCATCGCAGCATTCTCCAAGACGGCACTTATCACCGCTTTGTGCGCATGCATGATTCCCGTTCGATCTGCCGGAAGGTAGTAGGCAGATCGACCAAATGGTCCGTAGACACTTACAGCGAGAGAATCTGCTATGAATTGTAAGAGTTGTATTCTACCTATTCTAACTTCACTACCGTCACTTTCCAAATAGTCTTCAAATTCTAATTGCGGCGAGTATAACCAACTCAAGCTAGATGGCATTGGGCGGGCGGATCCCCTCCGAAGCTTTAATGGCATTCCCTCGGGTATGGTCGTACGTGACGTTACTTTTCTGGATTTCAAGATCAAATGATGTTCGAGAGGTTCAGCACTCTCAACCGGCCTGATACGCAAAATAACTCGCGAACTACCATTGGCGTCCCGGCGGCGAAGCAATTTTGTGTCAAGGCCATAGCATCGGGCAATTTCGTCTTTAAGGCCAGCACCAGCTGCTTCGCGAAACATTGCTCGTAAGACAGCTGCCACTGGTTCAGGAATTACGACTTCATTTTGGGCTCCAGAATCATCTGCTTCAAGCTCAGTCAGTTGCTTGCCTATTGCAGTCAGCGAATCCCTCAAATTACCAATACCATCCGGTAAAACAAAGTTAAGCAGAGAGCGAAACTCTTGGTCAGATCTGAAAAATAACCTTGACTGATAACTGCCAAAGTAGCAATGCAATGCATAAATCAAGATTGCTAAATACGACTTTCCTGTATTACTTGGGCCAATAAAAACAGACAAGGGGCGGAGGTTGATGTCCGCCTGCTGTATTGGTCCAAAGTCCGTTACAATTAGTTGGGAAGAATCTTGAATCGCAGACATCTGAGATACTCTAAGCTACCCTTGTGGGCTCGTTTAGTGACAGGCCGTTCCCAAGCACAACAATTCTGACTATTTTCACCGGTTCCACGACTCAAAGACAAATGAGAATTCGCAGTAGGACCTTAAATGTAATGTATCGATCTGGATTAGAGATTGATCTCAGGGGAATCAGGTGAGTTCGTCTGCCAACCGTCCAACTTAATCTAATCTTCACAAGATAATACAGGTTCCGTTTGTCGAATCAGCTTTATACAAGTAGAGATTAAAGGTATCCTTATAGTATGTGGAATCTGGTCTCCTTTGCCCCTCTTGCAAAACCCATTTTGTTGCGACTAGTGTCCGGCCAATTCGGGGCATAAATTGGTTCAATTTTCGTGGATCGTCTAAGGTTCGTGAATCACGTCAACCCACTACAAAGCCTAATCTATGCTCAGCTACTCAAAGTATGTCCCTCCGTCGAAATTACTCAAAGATTTCGCGCGAAACATACACACTTATGCCATGAGCAACGCACTGTCAAGCCCCCCGCCATTCTTCATAACGTAGTGTGGTTGGTTCAGCTCATTGCACGCAGCGACAAAAGATGCCGGTGAGGCTGTATTGAACGTGAACATGTCATAGTGACATGGTACCACAAGTCTGGCTCCGATATCTTTTGCCAGCTGTGCCGCCTGTCTACCATTTAAGTTACCGGCAACGCGGCGCACAGGGTCACGACCGTTGATGGGCAGTAATGCAACGTCTACATTCCACGGTTTAAGCCGATCAACCATTCCTTCATAAAGTAGCGTGTCCCCACTGTGATAGAGCGTCCAGCCTCCAAACGTGATGATGTATCCCATAAACTGATGCTGCCCAAATTCATCCACTGCAAGGGTTTCATGGGCGGCTGGAATACCCACAAACCGAAAACCTTGCACTTCACACTGAGCCCCATCACTGAGGCCAATGGGCCATGCGGGATCACATTGTATCCGTTCAACAACAAATGACCTGTTCGCCTCTGGAATAACTATGGCTAAGTCCGAGTTGACGCGCTGCAGCGGCCTGAGTGTTTCGGCATCCAGATGATCCGTGTGATTGTGGCTTGAACTGACAACATCTATAAAGTCAAGCATTTCCGGGGCCAACACGAGCTCCGTCATACGTATATGTGGCTTATCTGTACTGGCATATTTTTTTGTCAGCGAATCTGACAGGTACGGATCCAACAGACAGTACCGCCCCTCCCACTTAATCAAAAATCCACTTTGACCAAGCCACCACATACGCCATTGCCCAGAGGGCACTGCACTGTCCTGGATATCCGCAAGCAACTCCTCACCTTTCCGCAGGGGCTTAATCATCTTCGACTACTCGTTGAGTAACTTCGCCCGTACTGGGGTCTTTTAGAATGAGCTTGACTTCGCCATTTGGTAAACGTTCACGTTTGACCAGCTCAAGACCATCGACCATCTCCTTTAGGCCCCGTATTCGTTCTACACCTGTGCGCCCACGCCAGTCTTCCAACGCTACCGGTTCCCATTTTCGGGATTTGGCAGAACGGTAGCACGCATCAATCACTGCATTGACCACATACCCATCATAGACCGTTTCCATCGGTTCACGACCTTCATCCATCGCATTGAACATGTCCGTGAACATGTCCGTGTACCCCAACTCATGTACCTCATCACCTACTGGAAACAACCATCCTGACTCCTGTTCAGCTTTTTCCGCAACATAGCCTCCTGCACCACTCGAAAACATCTCAAAACCTGTCCTCAGAAAATGATTTAACCAAATAGTGCCCTCGGTACCCGCCACCTCATCACGCAAGTCCATGCCTCCCCGGAACGTCCAGCTAACTTCGAACTGGCCCACAGCACCATTCTCAAAGCGAATCAACGCAATACCGTTGTCTTCCGCCTTTATGGGATGTACTAGCGTATCAGCCCAGCAACTTACTTCTACTGGCCGAATGTCCTTGCCCACAAAATTGCGAATGATCTCAATACAGTGACAACCCAAATCCACAATTGCGCCCCCGCCTGCCTGCTCCACATCCCAAAACCAGCTGCTATGCGGACCGCTGTGTGTCTCGCGCGAGCGCGTCCAAAGTATTTCTCCCAAAGCACCTCGACGCACAGATTCCAATGCCTTGAGCGTCTTGGGGGTATACACAAGGTCTTCTAGGTATCCCGCAAATATGCCGCTTAACTCGACGATATCCAGAATGCGCTTTGCCTCCGCAGCAGTACGTGCCAATGGTTTAGTACAAAGCACAGCTTTGTTTGCCTCTGCACAAAGTCGCACTGCCTCCTCATGCAAATGATTGGGCAACCCAATGATAACAACATCACTAGATGTATGTTTAACGGCCTCCTCCATGTCTGTTACTGCATGTTTAATCCCCCACTTTCTCGCAAATGTCTGAGCACGATCAGCATCTCGCGAATATACGCAACTGACACGATCACGGCCTCTTTGTCCGTGTAGTGTCATAGTATAGAACAGCCCGATTAGACCAGTCCCAAGCATCGTTATGTTGTGTTTCTGCGGCATCCGATTAAGTTTGTTAGTCTAGTTTGGATAATAAAGCTTTTTGGTTGTAGCCTGGATAAAAATTACGCTCTTTATGAATTCTGCTCAAACTTATCTGAATAAAGCCTCTCGTGTGCTCGAACAAATTCGCGCGAGTCAAATGGATGCACTGCAAGAAGCAGCTGATATCTGTACCCAAAGCATTACAGAGGGAGGGCTTGTGCACCTCTTTGGATCCGGCCATTCCCGAATGGGTGTTGAGGAAGTTTTCCCCCGCTATGGAAGCTTTCCAGGATTTCATCCGATTGTCGAACTATCACTCACTTACCACAACCAGGTTGTAGGAGCAAATGGTCAGCGACAGGCAATCTTTCTTGAGCGTGTTGAGGGACTGGGCAAAACCATTCTTCGCAATTTTGTACTTGAGCCCCCCGACAGTTTCATGGTCTTCTCCAACAGCGGGGTGAATGAAGTTGTTGTAGAAATCGCCTTGGAAGCCAAAGCAAGAAATTTGCCGGTGATTGCAGTAGTCTCTAGAGCGCACTGCAATGCTTCCACTGCACGACATAGCAGTGGCAAACGATTGATAGACCTGGCTGATGTTGTTCTTGACAATTGCGTGCCGGCAGGAGATGCGATGGTTCGCGTGGAAGGACATCCTGATTTGATTGGTCCTGGATCAACGATCGGTGTAGCCCTTCTCGTAAATAGCCTGAAATGCCTGGTTGCTGAAAAACTCACCAAACAAGGCAACCCACCAATTGTATTAACGAGTAGTTACCACATCGGAAGCGAAGCATCGGCTGCACGATTCGATGAGTGCTTTGACGACTATCGTGCGCGAGTACGCCGAGTATACGGAGCTATCGAATAACGATCAGGGACTGCGTCGCCTCGAATACAGTACCCCCAAATCCATCCACCAGGATCCTGTAGAAGTAAACCCCGCTCGGCAAGTCTGATGTGTTAAGGTGCGTTACATACCATTCACCCGCTTCTCTGTACTGTTTTTCACCTGTGAGCATCCGTTTACCGGTAACGTCGAATACCTCAATGAAGGTGATACCGGATTCACGCGCAAGGAAGTACCTGATCGTTGTCTGGCCTGATGTTGGATTGGGGAATGATTGTGTCAGAAAATCACCGACAGCTGCTTCCACATCAATGCCTGCGAGCGCCAACCTCTGTTCGATCCCGCTCTCATTTCGTGCCCAGAGTTCATAGACATGACGACCTACACCGGGCGTGTCGATAACCCTACCGTCGACCGCACCTGCCCCACTGGTAATTCTTACTGTGCTGTCGTCTCCAACACGCCGTCGCACAATAAACTCAGCAATACCAAAATCCGCAGTAAAAACCCATTTGACGGTTACTATACCCTCGTTATCCACTCGAGCATCCATTGCCGCCCGTCCTAGAAGGTTGTTACCGGTTACGAGCAAACCCTCTACCCGCAGTATAAAACCCGGCAGCATCCGGTAGTTATTGTCACCAGGACAAGCAGTACTACCAAAATCGCGGTGCCCGCGCATATTTTTCGGGGACACCCCATAACGCTCAGACAGGAATCCAAAGGTTGCGATCAGTGAATCCACTGCCGGCTCTGTCATTTGATCCAGACAGTTTGACCCTTCCGGTGGATGGTAACACCCCATCAATGATATCCCAATGTTGCCCGTATTTGCACCTCCCGCGTGGGCTCCATGGGCTAGCGGAGGGCCTTGGTCAAAAGGGACCGCCTCATTCAGGAATGGACGGCCCTGATACAAGCGCCCCTCCTGATCCATGAGAAACTGATAGCCAATATCGCTCCATCCACGACCATTCTGATGGAAATCCTGAATCCGGCGAACCTGATCCAAGCCTTCGACCAATGTCCTAGCCGAAAAACCCGCCGTGTGATGCAACGTCATATAATTGTAACTGGGCCTGTTCAGGGCAATCGGTGTACCCCGAAAAGGCTGGGCTCCCCATTCGGCCCTACGCCGCAAATGTGGAGCTGTAATCAAAAAATCATTTGATTGACCCGTTTTCTGTGATTGCTGACTTGGAGTATCCTGTCCATCAAGCCGCTGATCAAATGTGCCTGCTATCAAAATCTGTAACTCATGGGCCGAATCTATCTGGAACTGAAGCTCGAGGCTTGATGCCGTACGAACCATATCTCCCCGATACGCAGCAAGAAATGCTTCATCCGTACCACTTCGAACAATATAAAGCGGATGCCACGGTCCCCAGGTATTGTTCTCGAAAAACCGGACAGCACCGGATAAAGAGTCACTGGCTGTAAAACCCTGCATGGCGATCCCGGTGAACGGGGCTGAGAGCTCCTGACCTACAATCCTTGTCGTGGCAATCTTTCCCGCTACGGCAACCTCGGGTGGATTTAGCTCAATTTCTGCATGAATCATATCATGCAAAAGCTGAGCCTGTGCAGACGCCACCAATGCAAACAGCACGACAATGCTGACCAGAAATGGCCTCATTAGGCACTTAGAAAGAAAGGTTGAAGGTAAACCAGTGCGTCTGTGTTAGTCGACCAAAATCAGCATACGCGTAGTCGAATTTTGCAGCCAAATCCCTGTTGATGCGAAGGATTAAACTGCCACCTGCTGTAAGCCCCTGCTCTGTATCCGGCTCGAACAGGTTACGGTATCCCGCCCTGAATGCAATAAGGTCTCTGAAAGTATACTCTACACCTGCATTTACGTACTCTGCATTATCGTTAGGGTGCGCAGCATCAGTTACGACCAGTACTCGATGTGTTCCGGTGTCCAACGCGTCCCAGGCCAAACCAACCCTGAAGATCAGCGGCATTGAAAACCCATCCATGCGATACTGCGCATTAATAATCTCGGCTGTACCCTCCGTGTTTGGGCTAGGATCTTCACTGAAAAGTATATCACGTCCATCCATACGCAATTTGGGACCCAGATTGGACATACTTGCACCGAGACGCAGACCCCTGAACGGGGTTGTGAAAAGTGTACCTACATCAAACGCGACTGAGGAGGCCTTGCTGTGCCATACACGCTCCTGAATAAATTTCAGTGAACCTCCGATCGAAAATTGATCACTCAGGTTACGCGCATAAGTGACCTGCAGCGCAAAGCTGAGCACATTGAACTGCTCGCCGGTGCCCTCCGGCTGCATTTCTGTTCGAACGGACATGTCTCCACTATCCACCATAAGCAACGCAAGCCCCATAGAGCCGACGCGATCAACCGAGGTGCCAAATGCTGCAAAATTGTAGTTGATGTCCGCCAGGTAGCGTGTATTACTAAGCTGCACGTGACTGCCGCGAAGCCGAGCAAACCCTGCAGGATTCCAGTAAACTGCACTCATGTCGCTGGCCTCAGCTACGTAAGCTCCACCAAGCGAAACTGCACGAGCTCCAACCCCTAGCTTCAGGAACTGCGCTGCAGTCGTCCCAACACGTGTGATCGTTCCACCGTCAGGGGTGGCGGGGTTCTCCTGTGCCACCGCTGAGACACCAATGGAAGCCCCAAAAAGCACAATCGCTATGGAAAAACACTTGTACATGGGCTATTTGATAACTGCGAACTTACCAATGTAGGATCCTTCTGGACTGTCTACATGAAAGATGTAAAGCCCATACGCCAGATTCATGTTATCCTTGGTTCGCATATCCCAAAACACCTTACCATCATCGAGCGTACTCTCATGATAGAGTGTTTCGACCAGTTCGCCCGCCAGTGTATAGATCCGAATAGTGCATTGCTGCGGCACATTCGCAAAATAGAGTCTGCGTTCTCCACGCTCGGTACGGGATATAGGATTACGCGGTTCAAAAACCGAAGTGGCCGCATAAGGATTAGGTACTACGTAAATATCGCGTAATTCCTGAGCTGCCAACGTCGCCTCAGTTGCTGCTGCGACGGTGCGGAAAGAATAGGTGTCTCCGACGGCAAAAGGTTTACGTGTAGCCAGAAAAAGAATATCTCCCCCACCCGGCACAGATCCCACATCATCCATGCGCACCTCCCAGGTTGCAGTCAGGAGTCCATCAATCTGTTCCAAAAATACGATTCGCTCAGTCACATCCCAGACTCCGTTCCGGTTAACGTCCGGCACAAACACGTCAATCGGCAGATTGGCTTGTGTGACATTTACAACCTCAAACGGAATCGGTAGATTGTTATTGAACCCGTTCCCGATCGGTGAGTCTGAGAATCTGATTTCGTAGTCCGACGGCTGCAGTATACGCCTCGGACCAGTGCTAGGAGGAAGGAGCTGATAGGGAATCTCCGTACCACCGTCTGTCCAACCGGAAGCCTCTACATCCGGCTCCAGCAGATCATCCTGCACAAAAACGTGCAATCCATCAAATACAATGTTAGCCTCTTCACCTTGGAGTAATCTACTTTCGAAGAGCGGAGCGTACTGGAATGAAGCGAACAACTCTTCTCCCGAACCAATACCTGCACTCTGGAACACATTAATGGCCCCAGAAGCACCATTAACACTGTAATCCGTGCCCTGCACCAACAAGCGACCGCCCGCTGTTCGCAATTCGAGAGAACTTTCGAGGATATTCTGATATGTCGTGCGCTGACTCTTACCCGGAGAGGCAAGCACTTTCACCGTGACGGGGCCTTCGTTGATAACCGAATAAGCAACGCCTACATCAGCCTCGTTGAATTCAATGCGATAGGTTTGGTTATCACGTACCGCCAGCTCATCAACCACATTAATAACTATTGCCCCCGTTGCATGCCCGTTCGCATGCACTAGACCTGATGGATCCAGTGCAGACGGAGGAACATACCCAGCCACTCTTGGACCAGGTACAACGGCGATCGTGTTCAGATCAAATATATACTGGTCTGTCGTCGGATCATATGTGATGGTCTTGCTCGTCTCACTGGGGGGAATACCATTCTCAAAAGTCTCATCGGCTTCCCCCGCATATCCACGGTCATAGGCAGCGACTGTGTAGTAGTACGTCTGCCCATTAACGACGTTATTTGAGTCAACGAACGTATGGAACAGGCCCGTATCATCGCCCAGATCATACGATACGCCACGACCCGGAAACGGTATCGGACTCGCTCCCTTCAGCCCATTATCCAAATCAAAACGGGCATCTACCCCCAGTGCTGTCTTGAGGGGCGTAAACAAAAACTTACTCCCGTTAATATCGGTTATGGTTTGCTGGTCGGAGAATTCGTGATCCGTCGAACGATAGATCACATAGCCCTCGAAGTCTTGCTCGCGTGTTAGCGGATCAACAGACTGCTCAGCAACATCGTCCCAGTACAGTGTGACGCGTTTATCACCAGGCGCCGCTCGCAATGTAGGCTTTTGTGGAGGCTTGGCAAAAACATATCCTACATCGTAGATCTGCTGGGCTATGTTCGCATTAAGCCTCAAATCCTGACGGTTCTGCCCGACAATCAGTGCTATGGAGAATCGTTTAGTAGCTCCGGCTTTCAGCCGGAAATCCCCGGATCCGTACAGAAACACATAATCGCCAGGCGTAGAGGGTACAACATCAAACCGCCCAGGCTGAATAAAACTCCATACGCGTTCATCATTATCGACGCGGTTCCCTGCAAAGGGAGGAGATGCAAAAGAGGTTAATCCAAACTGATCGCTCTCATCAATATCTGTAAACTCAAAATTGGGCTCTCCGGGCTTGGTAATATCAAACTGATCCCCAGTAGTGGGAATACCATCGCCCTCACCAAAATCCCCAGTGCCCGGAATCCCATCTACACCAACGTCATCCAGATCTGGATCCCAGTCCCCATCATTATCGATACCATCTGTCCAGGACTCGTCAACTAGACCGTCCCCGTCATTGTCAATACCATCATCATCTACTCCCGGGCTTTCCAGAAATTTGTAGCCAAAATACCCAGGAACACGGCCTGCTATATCGCTGCGGCCATCATCATCCCATGCAAAAACCATGTTGAGGTTTTCATCATAGAATGCCCAGTCATCCGGCCAATCACCTGGTCCTCCCACATGTGGGTCCCCCCACATCCCAAAAATCACCTTATCGAGATCCTTTTCGCTCTTATTGGTAATCTTATAGATCAAGAAGATTACGTCCTCCGCTAGCGGATTGGCCCACTGATATAGCCGAACCTCCACTTCCAAACCCAGTCCTCGCTTCGTGCTGTCGCTGGGAAATGGCCAATAACTGAATTCACTGTTATTGTAGTCATTCATGAAATAGAGTGTCTCCTTGTCTGCATTGGAGGCACCCTGCCGCAGCGCACCAGGCCACAGATACTGTTCCAGGGGTTCGTTGTACCAGTCGTCAGGCCAGGAATCAGGCTTCCCATCCAGATTGTCATCGGTATCGTCGTTCGTGGGAATCTTGCTCGACGCCGGATTAACCACCTGAATTCCTGCAAAACCTCCGACTGGTTCCGCACACGCTATCGGCTGCCAACCCCAGTAAGTGGAACCATCCGGTGAAATTTCGCCACCATTGGAAACTAGGCCATCGGAGACAATCCGCATGACATAGACCTGGTTACCGTTTGCATCACGGACTGGATTACCATTTTCGTCCCGTAACGGAACGCTCTGAGGGTCACGGGCACGCCCATCTTGTCGATACGTATCGACAACCTCCGCTGCTACGAAGGGACCAAATTCATATCCGTAACCGAGGCCGTTCCAGACAATATCTGTGATCGTATTTCCAGGTGCGGAAATTGACCCGAAGTTGAAAATCTGGGTCGTTATCCGATTACCATTCAGTATAGCATCTCTACGATTAGTGAGACCTTCCTCGCAATCCTGGTTTGCTCCTTGTCGAAGCGGCATCTTTGCCAAGTTCGTTAACCAAGTGTTCACTTCGAACTGATCCCACCCACGCAACCGCTCGGTGCCGCTTTGCTGGGCATTCGCCTGTCCGATGAACAGCGATAAACCCAGGATCAGAAAACTATTGAGGCGAAAGTTCATCAGAAGGACACCGTTAAGCCAACCCTCACCTGACGTGGAGAACTGTACCAGTGCGGCCGTGTGTCATACTCTTCAAGCGTATGGATGCCTGGAAGATCATAACGCGGTTCCCAGGTAGCGTGGAGATTTCGCTGGCCCGACAGTGAGTACGTGGCACGACCCGTATCGTTAAATACAAAGTTCTCGTTTAAACGATCTAATAGGTTGAAGACCTTAACAAAAGCACGAATCGGTACGTTATCCATCACGCGAAATTCCTTGAACAGGTGTACATCCAGTCTCAATTTGGATGGCTTTCGTCCGCTGCGCGTAGGCAGATCCACGTTCTGATCTAGAATAAAGGGCGAATATGGATACCCCGTTGAGAACTGTCCATTGAAAGACAGACCTAGACTTCTGGAACGCGACAATGTGACCGTCGAAGAAATCACATGGCGCTGATCAAACGTGAGCGGAACAACCTCGAGTTCATTCTCTCGGCCGGAGAGTCTATTAAAGAAAAACCTGTTCGCATCATCATCACTACCTTCAGCAATCTGGAATGTGTAATCCAGCGTGGCAGATAGAAAACCGTTGCGCGCCCGACGCTTGGTGAATGAGACCGTAAGCCCCGTAACGTTGGCGTACGCCTTGTTCAGATAAATATTGTATAGATCTTCACCGGCAATCGTAGAATGACGCACCAGTTGCAGCGCCATATAATCACGTATGTTCTTGAAATATCCTGTCAGATGCACGGCCAATAGGTCACCTATCTGCTGCTGAACGCCAAACTCATACTGAACCGTGCGCTCTGGGCGCAGGTTTGTATTGCCAAACGTAGGCGCGCTGCCTTTGGGAAACTCGAACTCCGGGTTTACATACAGATTGCGCAAAGAAGGCATCTGAGCAAAATGCCCGTACGAAAAATGGATTATACCACGCTCTGTAATCGGGAATGAAACCCCCAGTCGAGGCAAGAGCAAATTCTTGATTGATGCCTCTGCAAGCTCTCCCTGTGGATTGAATAAATCCGGGATGTATGTGCCGTTCGGCTCGAAGCGTTCGAACCGGAGCCCGGCGTTGATGATGAAGTTGTCAAATTCTAGTTTGTCCTGGACATAAGCACTTAGCTCCAGCACTGTTTGGTCGTCGTAACGATCGTGGGACGGATTATCGACTGGCTCGACCGTTGGCTCCAAATATTGATTGCCGTCATAAAGCACGACAAAATTTTGGCGACTCAGACTATGCTGCTGCACTTCCAGCCCTGCCTTCACTTCGTGTGTAATACCAAACTGGCGTGTAAAATCCGCCTTGCCCCGCAGCGACTGGGAATCTTCGTAAATATGGGATTTCTGGTTCCCGCCGAAAAGGTAGTTGTTACCGGGAAATCCGATCACGTTCCCTGCACCAATCGACCCAATATCTTTGACATAGCGTGGATCAAGCGGGTCTTCGTACAGAAAGTACTTGTACGAAGCCTTAGCCCAGGAAAGCTTTACCGTATAGAAGGCGCGTGTGCTTAGCGTATGCGTAAAATGCAGACTGTGATTCTGATTACGCCGTTGATTAGAAGCTACCCCATCCGGGTTATACCGATAACCAAAACTGAATCCCTTAGCCTCACTGTTGTCGATGAGGTACGAGTATTCCAACTGCGTATTGCGTGTCAGCCGTGTCGTCAGCTTTGAGAGCACATTAAAGCGCTCACTCGGGTTCATGGCTACGCGATCATTGGGAAGTGCCAGCCCACCGCCTTCAATGACAGTCCCGTCCGGGAGCGTTACGGTGCTGTCCGCATAATCCCACCATGGCTTGCCGTGGATTTCGTAATACCAGGGATTGCTGTTGAAATTAGCAGAGTCACTCGGCAGATGCTGGCGGATACCATACAAGTGCCCATCGTTATTATCATACCTGCCTGAAACCAGAAACCTCATTCGAGGCCCCACTGGAATAGGTCCACTCAGGGATCCCTCAAATGTTAACGTATTAAGATTTACCCCTTCTGGCAAGAGAAACAGCTGATCATTGCGTGTAAGATAATCTCCCCCATAAGCAGTCACAGATCCCTCATACCGGTCCCCCCCTTCCTTGGTAACCAGATTAACGACCGCCGACATTGCTTTGCCGTACTCCGCATTGAAAGCCCCGGAAATAACCGTCAGCTCCTCAATCGCGTCAATTGCTACACGCGTGTTTATTCCATTGGTATTGAACGGGTTGCTAACGGCGAGTCCATCAACCAGATAGGAGATTTCGTTACTACGTCCACCGCGAACATGCAACTCTCCACTGGCCCCGGTCGTGACGCCGGCGGTCGTAGCTAAGACACCGAAGAAACTTTCTACGGGCAATGCCTCGATCTCTGCAGCAACAACTGTTTTCTTTGACGCTGTCAGATCCTTTTGCACTAATGGCCGCTCCGCCTGAACAATCAACTCTTCTCCTTCAATCACACTCTGACTGAGCTTAACGTCTATACGTGTGGTTTGTCCACTGGTAACCCGAATATCGGTAATTCGTTGGGTCTGGTATCCGATATACGAAAATTCAAGTGTGTACAACCCGGGACGTAGATTGAGAAGTACATAATTGCCCTCTATATCAGTCGTCGCACCACGCGCGTTGCCATCATCAATAAGAACGGCAACACCTATGAGTTCTTCGCCGTCATCTGCATCTTCAATATGACCGGCGATCTTGCCCTGTCCCAGCGCGGGTACGGACCATAGAACGGCGAAAAATACCAGCCCAAGAAGTCTGTGCATTGTATTGTGACTAAAAATCCTCTAGTACATGAACACACGGACGTGTACGCCTATCAGTGAAACGTCTCAGCTTCCATCCCGGATGAGATCGGAAGAGGCGAAACACCTCCTCCGATCCCAGGGGGACTCTTTCACTATTTCACAAGCACCATGCGGCGCGCATGTCGGAATTGTCCCCACTCCAAGGTGTAGATATACTGTCCACTTGCAACGGCTCTGCCGTTATCACTGAGCCCGTTCCAGACTACCGAATGCGTGCCTTGAGCGTAAAACTCATCATTGACCAAGGTTCTAACTAGGCGCCCAGTCATGTCATAGACTCTCACGCTGACACGCTTATCCAACGGAAGCGTAAATGAGAATGTTGTTGATGGATTGAACGGGTTCGGATAGTTGCCATGCAGTTCGAAGTCCGAAGGAACGATAATCCTATCATGCGATATGCGTGTTGATATTCCGTCTCCTGAGAGCACGCGCATGAACGCCCGGTAAGGATGTGGTTTAACTTCGGCAACCGTTCTGGCGTAGGTGGAATCGTCTGGATTGAACACCTCATTGTACACATAGACACTGTCATCCACGCCTTGGAAAGACATTGCGACTTCGTTATGGCCGTCACCATCTACATCCCCCAGATAGACCATTTTTCCCGCAAATTCGGGGCCCTGTGCACCATTCTCCATGTAAGTGGTCATGGTCCCTGCACTGTCCCGATTGACCGTGTCAAAGACCATTTCCGCAGGCATTGGAAAATCAACTGAACTTACTTCGTAGTTATCCGGATCTTCCACATCCCCCCCATTATAATCCACGATCCTCACCCAACGAGGAGGATTGCCAGCTTCATACTGCTGAAAAGTGTAGGATGCTCCCGTCGCAATCAGCTCTGGAACTCCATCCATATCAATGTCGCCATGCGTCATTCCAAGTGCACTTACCCCTTCAAGCAACGGATACACCAGATTGTTCATGTTGTACTCACTGGCGGTCGCATCTGAAGTATAGTAAATTTGCGCAGGATCCTCCCCGGCCTCATAATTCATGAGCATAAGGCTACCGGAACCCCAGACCGGGCAATAAACCTCATCGTCGCCGTTCATATCCATGTCCAAAGCTGTACATCCAAATAAAGACACCTCATCGCTGGAACTCGCTCTGGCGTATGGACGATCACCCGTTGGATCTACATAGGTATCTGGACCCGTCACATCCACATTTGAGAAGTTCAGGTTGTTCCATGAGCCTAGGACGATTTCCATGGTTCCGTCCCCATCCAAATCCGCAGGAACTATACCGTAAGCACTGCCCCCGCCACGATTAATCGGATCGAAATCCTCCGAGACCCTACTGCTCCAACGTGCCTCCTGCGTCCATGTGGTGAAGGCATCACCTATATCAGTTGCTGAAACCACATACCAGTTATCGTATGTGTTATCAGCGCCATTATTGCCAAACAGCAACTCGTTAGCTCCATCCCCATCTACATCAGCAATGGTCATTTGCTCTGTACGAAACCGATCAGGGGTATCACCATCAAAGTCCCAGAAACTGGGAAGTAGACCGAACTCGTTGTCACCTGTAGCCTCAATTGCAAAAAGTGAAGGGCCGAAGCCTGGAATGAGGAGATTGATTATCCCCAGAGTAGCCTCACTCAGACCATGCCCCGAAAAAATATACACCTCTCCGAAACCGTCGCCGTCCAAGTCTCCCGCTCCAATGCCGCGAGCATTATTGGATGTTCCCACGGTTGGCTCCAAGGACATTGCAGAATAGATCAATTCCCACATATCTGCTCCAACATTCTCGATAATATGTACGCGTCCGCCACCTGAGTAATCGGACAACACCACCTCCATTTGCCCATCACCATCTAAATCCACAGGTCCAGCTATGGATCGGGCGCCAGAGTGAATCCCTGGCGCATAGGCAGGAATGGCGGGGATCTGGTGGATTAGGTTGATGAGATCAGGAAATCCCTCCGTTTGGCTGGGCTCCCACTGGAAGTCTACCTGTTGAGCAAACACTGGAGCGGCGGCAACGAGTGCAATCAGTAGACAGAATGAAGTAGATTTACGCATGTGAAACTTAAATTTGGTTGAAAATTTTACGGACAGTACCGACTAAGGGCAGTACCGATAACCCTCCAATTTAATCAATTCGAGACAAACGTACGACAACATCGATAATATTGCCGAAGCTCCCTAACTTGGTTAGTGAACGTCTAACTATCACAAGGTTCCCCTTCTACAAGTAAATGCTTAAGACAAGTGTGATCGGCAGTTATGCCTTGCCCCCCTGGTTCATCACCGCAGTTAACGCTATGGAGCGTGGAGAATATGGCCCCAAAGACATTGAAGAAACACTAAACGATGCAGTGGACATAGCAATTAGTGATCAGGAGGAGGCCCGGCTTGATGTTCTGAGCGATGGCGAAATGCGCCGGTTCGGATTCTTTACCGCCGGGTTTTACGGATGTCTAAGCGGGCTTTCTGCCCTTGAACCACTTCGACGGCTAGGCTCAGGTGGTCACGATCAACGTGAACGTTACGAAGCCTTGGAACCATTTGCTGCACCTGATGGGCTCGGGCTGGTACCTGAATTTCTTTATGCCCGCGCACGCACTGCACGACCGCTCAAGGTAACCTGCCCCGGCCCTTATACACTTGCAGGCCGTATCCAAACTGGCGGTATCTATCCAGATCGTATGGCCGTGTCTGAACGCTTCGCCGAAATCATAAATGCTGAGCTGAAAGCCGTAGTTCGAGCCGGAGCAACCTTCATCCAACTGGATGAGCCTTCTTATGCCGTCCACAAACATTCTCCCCGCGCATTCGTCGAGCTTTTTAACAGCTGTGTTGACGGTGTGGAAGCGGAAATAGGCCTCCATTTATGCTTTGGCAACTACATCGGACGCCCCGTGGCACATCGAACATATACACCTCTCTTTCCACATATCCTTGACGTTTCCGCACAAGAACTTCACTTGGAATTCGCCAACCGGGAAATGGCTGAACTGGGGCTCACGAAGCAGATTGCCGAGACCGGACGAACCGTTGCGGCTGGTGTGATTGATGTGAAGAATTACTTCATAGAGACCCCGGAGATCGTGGCCAATCGTATTCGCCAGGTGCTGGAGCACGTACCTCCAGATCAATTGGTGCTCGCACCTGACTGCGGTTTAAGCGAAACCGCACGCTGGGCTGCACGCGCGAAGCTGCATGCCCTGGTTGAAGGTACACGCTTGGTTAAGGCAGAGTTGGGGATTTAGCCGATAGGCGCGCTGTCACTACGAGCGGACAGGAGATGGGAAATTACACCCGGCGATTAATCACTCCATCAAATATTCCCCCATCTATCGTACATTGGTGCGCCTCCGGTCTGGATCATGATCCAGTTAAAAGGGAATCCGGTTCATTCTCAGAATGCGAAGAGTCCGGAACTGTACCCGCAACTGTAGGCCGTATCAGAGTCCTGTGATTCTGCACAAGAGCATCAACTGGTGCACACGGTCACTGTCCTAATGGATGGGAAGGCCGTGTCTGCCGCCCTTCGGGAACGCCGTCTGGCGTTCGTACGGCAAGTCAGGAGAACTGCCGAGGCAATTACAATTAACCTCCGGGAATAGAGGTCTGTAGTTTCTACCTTCTAGCTTGATCGTGCTGTGCGGCGACTTGGATCTCACAAAACGAAATCCAGTCATGATCAAGCACTACGCACTTCTCTTTGTTGCAATACTCCCACTTGCCGCAGCTGCGGCTCAGGTAACTGACTCTACAGTTGCTCTCCCCCTGTATCTCATTCCTGTATCTCATTCCAAAATGGACAGCTCCAAGTACGCAGAAATACGAGCATCTTGCCAAAATGTGGGCAAGCACTTCCGCGATCACTCCAAGCCAGCCAAATTGCCGTCAGTTTCATTAAGCTAATTCTGTGGTAGTTGTAACCAGTCCTCCTAAGCCAGCGATTGAATCAACCATGCTATCAGCTGCTACCGCTTGGCCATTAGGTTCAGGTAGCTTAAGTGCCTCGAGTTAACCGTCTTAGCGGATTAGACATGTATGAGGTTGTCCCCCAAGTGGGTGCTTCTCACTCGCCTTGGGAGGAGCTCCCATAAAGCGCGTAGCAACCGCGTTCCTTCCCCCTCCTGGCTGTCTTACTTCGAGGGAGTTCGCTTCTTGGACACTATTGAGCAACTACGGGTGAACAGCGAGGGAGTGGAAGGCCGCCCGTAAAGGAATGGCCTGAATAGATACCATCCACGCCGGAGAACATAGCCATGAAAATTTGCCTACGTCTCCGAAAACGTTGAAAAAATGGACAGGGTAGAGAAGAGTACAGCTCACTATTCTGATACAGGAATACGCAATTTGCATAAAATCAGGATACAAATGGATACAAATGGATACAAATAGATACAAATTTAGGTACTTTTTCCCATTATTGCGTACAAGTAGTGTAAACAGAGGGCTTTACAATGACCGAGGGAGCATCTATTTATGTACCCGCGCTTTTTTTATTTAGAAAATCTGAATGGCAATTATCCAACTTGAAGTTGCAAAAAATACTTTATTTTGCACAGATGATTTCACTTGGCCGATTCGGACAAGAGCTTATCCGTGATGATTTCCAAGCATGGCCTCTTGGCCCAGTTAATGCAACTTTGTACCATGCTTGCAAAATATACGGTCCTGACCCCGTAGAAAGTTTGAGCAACCCATTCAAGGGAGGTAGAAATCTTTCTGAACAGGAGGAGGAGCTTTTAAACGAAATACTTCAAGTGTTAGGAAGAAAATCAATTAGTTCTTTAATAGGGATCTCTCATTGGAAACAAGGAGCCTGGAGCAAAAACTATGTGGCTGGGGAGAAATATATTGTTATTCCCAAAGAAGATATGCTGGAAGAGTACGAAACACGCGAACGCCTGTCTATAGCATAGAATAGAATATATAATGGAGGCTGAAGGTAAGTACGGAGGGAATATTACAAGATTCTTTGAGATATCAGACCGACCTTCAGAAGATGATCCCCAAGATAAACGTGATTGGTTGGTCGAGATTCTCAAGGAAAATCAAGAACTAACATCAACCATAGAAAAACAGAAGAACGAAGCGAGATATAAATATGCAAGGCGGTTCTTTTGTACCGCGATTGTGAGTCTAACATTCGTTGGCGTTGCCCTTATCCTTATTGGTTTTGAGATCCCATATTATTCATTATAAGTTTCCCCAAGGCGACAAGGTGCGTCTTTGGTTTTGCGGAGTCAGGATTTCCGGTGTGAGCCGGAATCTGCGAGTTCGCCTTCCCGATTGGGGCTACGAGCGAGATGATTTTCGCATATTTTCC
>MPNB01000072.1 GCA_002238805.1 Rhodothermaceae bacterium bin80
TATTTTACCAAGCAGAAACTCGAAAATGCTCCCCAACATATACTGAAGAACTCTCATTGTCCGGTCTTTTCTCTATTAACAGGGCAGACCAAGGCCGCTACATACTTTGTTTTTCTCGGTTGAGCAGCACTTATAGGGGTTCTCATATGTGTTGATAAAGTGGATGACGCTATACAGGTCTTTAACATTTTGCTACATGTAGCTACGGGGATTATTTCTTACTGGTTTGCTGCCCGTTGGAAGTCCAAAAACGATGAATCCGAAGAAAATAAAACAAATCCCCTAACGATCACACCACAGGAACCCCAAGAAGTACAGGAGGAACATAAATCCAGCGAAGACTAATTCTGCTATTTCCATAGTACAATTAAGTATATAGTTCCCTATACATTTTATAGTGATGTTGAATTATAATATGTATCATCTGAAAAAATGGAAGCAATCATGACTCAGATTGGCTCCAGGGAAAAACTTCTTTGAGTGTAGAGATCTTATAGCAGGACTCCTCACGGTTGAGCTCCATGAGCTTGCATTAACTTTGTCAATCAACCAGAAATAGTCCAATGCTACTTCACATCAATACTGGCCAGTACGCACCGATCCAGATTGTCTGCGCGCATTGGATCCCGTGGATGCTGAGATCGTCCAGTTGCGCGAATGGTCCCGCATGACCGATTCTCTGTTGGAAAATCAAAAGACGAACAACTTACTACAGGAATATTCTCTGAAATTGACTTCAATGTATCAGCGTGGGTCCACATGGTCGGAATACGCACAGAGAATGATGTCATGTGATTTGGAGACGTGAATTGGTGCAATAGTCCAAGGCGATGTGCTCGATCGGCACATGTTCGCTGTTGTCCACTGAAAATATAAACCATTTGTCGTCAGTGAGCCCTCGCCATGGTGAATTTTGCTTATCATTCATGCGATGCACACGCACCGCCCCCTTGACCCCCGCTTGACAGAAAGCTTGGAACACATAATCCGGCTCTTATAGCCAGGTTCAGTGCAGTAGGCGCAGCAGTTGATCTACCGTGAGCGCAGCCCCTGTGCCTTTACCATGTTCCGATCTATTTTAGAGGGTTACGAGCGGTTTCAGGCATCTGTGCATGTAGGCGTCCGATCCAACCCAGGCTTGTTCGCAGCTAGGTACGGGTGCTGTCGAGCAACCCAGAGTAAATCGAATCTTGCGAAATTATCGGTGCCATCCGCTTGTATTGCATACCGAAAACGGAGTTCGTTCCGGTCACTCCCACGACCACGGCATTTGATCTCTACTACGCAAACAGCGGCGTAAAATCCGTACGTGTTGTGCAACACAACAATGTCTCCCACGTGAGGTGTGCAGTAGCGGGAAGTATAGTCCAGAGACGCAGCAGTCCGCTTTTTTGCAGTCCATCCGCCCTCGCTGACACGCGCGACACCGTTTATGGAAGGTGGGTGATTGTATACGTGGATAGACGTATTGCTGGCCTCGGTCCATTCTGTCTCAAACTCCAGCCTCCCGCTGCCTATCACGTAACGTCCGCTATAGCTGCTGTAGTCGAATGCAACCTCACCTGATTCTGAGGCCATTGTCGGTGGTGAAATATCAGACGCCTTTCTTGTCAAGGATTTTGCCCCAGTTTTTCTGTGATTTTCGCTGCGAGCTCTGCTGGTTTGTTTTTGTCAACCTCTAAGTACAGGATATCCTTCGGGAGGCCATCTATCTGAGTGTCATCAAAGCGAACAGGGAGGACATATTCGCACTTTTCCTCAATCATGCGACTTAGGGCTGCCCTTCGTTCGTGCCGGCACCATCTCTTGTCACGATACTCCTCTGAGATGAACATCACGACATACGCGGACTGTTCTGCGAAGACCTTTTCGAAGGCCTCCGCACCCGACTTCCCCCACAACGATACCTCTTCAAATCCATCGTAGAAAACCTTGATATCGCGTTCTCTAAGATGCTCTGCCACTTTTTCTACATACTCCCGCTGCTCACCAGCAAAAGACAGGGCAACCTGATATTGGTGGTTTCCTCTCGCCGGAAGATCTTTCGGCTGAACCGCTATGTTGGGTTGGCCTTCCTGGAGCTGAGGGCTGGCCTGTGTCTTCTGCATGTTCGCTTCTGGTGCTCTCAAAAGGTCTGCCTCTCTGTATCCCTGAGAAGTCACACGGACATTGCCCATGGTTGACTGTGGGGGGAGTTTGACTAAGCCTTCATCTTCTAACATTCGCGCCAAACCAAATAATTTCTCCCGCCTTTGCACATTTCTTCGCTCAGTGTATGTGGCGGCGTAGAACCTTGGCTCCGCAAAAATATTGATCTCCCTCCCCGCCTCCGTTTGGTCAACCGTCAATTCTATGAGTAGATCGTTCATTAGCTCTGGGCGGCTTGGCATAGGGGCCTCGACGAGGTCCCCCAACATATCGCTTGTAAGAGTCGGAACGGTACCGTTCCGGTTCTGTCGCAGGACCCATCCTGAGATCCTAATTGTCTTTTCCGGCGATCTATAGTTATCCATAACCACCGCCGCCGACCCTGTTATTTTGAATTCACCGCATTGTTCGCAGTTCTGGTGTAAACCGTCCCAACCTCTTCGGACTGGACATGGGGCTGCTTGCGATCCGCAGATCACACAAATGCCGACATTCGAATTAGTTCTCATTGATTCTCGCTCTCCAGCCTTCCTTCGGTGTGACCGGTCCCGGTGCGCCACAGTATAGCGGACCTTGACACCTCGTACAATGTTGATGAGTCCACTGCGGTGGTAAATGAAGCCATGTTCTCACGGAAAAAGTTCCAGAATTGAATGCTATTGATCAGTCCTAGGTGTGGCGGAACGGCGCTGTAGCACAGTCCAACCGTATCCGTCTGAGAATTCTACTAGCCTCTTGCGAAACTCCTTGAATTGACAATTTTTTGAATTTTGCGAGGGTTACGGATCTCTGGTTGGTACAGCTTAGCGTAGGACGGGTTGCAGATCAGGTCTCGTGCAATCCCTGCAAGGTAAAGGATGTTTTTCTTCAAACATTGAGTAATGCCCGTCAGAAAATAGCCTATTTTGGCACCTTGAACAGATACGACGCGACCAGCCCCCACCTTGTTTAGTCCGAGCTTCAGCAAACGATGGCTCCTGGCTCGCTCTCGGACGAAATAAGTGCAAGATGTCCTTCTCGATCTTCCGCCATCAAGAGCATGCCTTGGCTTTCCAGCCCCATCATCTTTCGGGACGCCAAGTTCGCAACTGCGACAACCGAACGGCCGACCAACTCTTCTGGTTGAAAATGCTCCGCAACACCGGCCAGTACCTGCCGTTGTTCGTAACCGAGATCAACCTGCAGTTTTAGGAGCTTTTTTGATTTTCGGATACGTTCAGCACTCAATATGCGCCCCATTCGCAAGTCCAGCTTTGCAAAATCATCATAGCTGATTATAGGCTTTGCCTCGACATACGGTGGCCCCGGTGGTACATCCGCAGATTCTAATTTTTCGATCTGTCCCTGTATAACGGTATCACTCACCTTAACAAAAAGAATTTCTTTACGACCAAGGACATGACCTGCCGAAAGTAGACAAGACCCCGCCTCTGCCCAACCAATTCCTCCTGCATCCTTGCTTCCTGGCATACTAGACCGAATCCCGTCAAGTTGGAGCATGGTCCGAAGCTTTGCAGCCGAAAACGGCAGTACCGGCTCCATCAACACCGACAAAGCCGCACAAATCTGCAGCGATACGTGAACCGTGTTCGCACACCGTACACGATCAGTCTTCCGCGTAGTCCATGGAGCCTGGTCATTGAAGTACTTATTGCCCAATCGCGCCACGCTCATAGTCTGATGTACAGCCTCGCGAAATCTAAAACGCTCATAGGAGGCCGCGATTCGCTCCGGAAATGTCGACAGCTTTTCGAGAGCAGCCGTATCTGCGGTAGAAGGGTCAACCAACGGAGGAACACTGTTGTCAAACTCACGCTCAGCAAAGGTTAATGCGCGGTTCACAAAGTTCCCAAGAATATCTGCCAACTCACTGTTAACGCGCGTTTGAAATTCTCGCCAGCTAAAATCTGAGTCTTTCGATTCCGGGAGCGTACTGGCAAGGACATAACGAAGCAGATCTGGTGAGAAATCTTCGAGATATTCATGTAGCCACACAGCCCAGCCTCTACTGGTTGATAGCTTACTGCCTTCAATATTCAGAAATTCATTTGCCGGTACCTGATCTGGAACCACATACTTCCCATAGGCCATCAGCATAGCTGGAAACATCAGCGTGTGGAACACGATGTTGTCCTTGCCTATGAAATGAATCAATCTGGATTCATCATCCTGCCAATACAGCTTCCACCGCTCTGGATCCCCCTGTTTGGCAGCCCATTCACGTGTGGACGAAATATATCCGATAGGGGCGTCAAACCACACGTAAATCACCTTGCCTTTTGCTTCTACACCGACTGCTTTGGCAATCTCCTGAGGTACGGGGACTCCCCAGGGGACATCGCGAGTGATAGCCCGCTCCCGTAAACCGTCTGTAAACCAAGCTCCGATCTGCCCCAGCACGTTTGGCTTCCATTCGGGGTGACTGGTGATATAGTCTTCAAGGCGAGCCTGCCAGTCCCCCAGAGGCAGGTACCAGTGCGTGGTTGGACGCAACTCCGGTACTGAATCGGTTAGCGTACTCCGGGGATTCCTGATCTCCGAAGGACTGAGAGACGTTCCACACTGCTCACACTGGTCTCCATAAGCTTCTTCATATCCACAAAGCGGACATGTACCACGCACAAAGCGATCCGCAAGAAAAACTCCGGCCTCGGGATCGAACAACTGCTCTTCACGCTTTAGTACAAACTCATCTCTTTCAGATAACCGTCGAAAAAAATCCTGGCTAGTATCTGTATGAACTTCCCGTGAAGTGCGGCTGTAATTATCAAAGCTGATCCCGAACCCTTCAAAGCTATCCCGGATCATAGGATGATAACGATCTATGACCTCTTGGGGTGTAATTCCCTCTGCCATAGCCCGCATAACGATTGCCACACCGTATTCATCGGACCCACAAACATACACTACATCCCGACCCTGCAGACGCAAGTAACGCACATAGAGGTCCGCTGGAAGGTACGCGCCCGCCAAATGCCCAATATGCACCGGACCGTTCGCATATGGCAACGCAGAAGTAATCAGCGTGCGCTTGAAACACTTGGCCAGCATAGACAATCAGGAAGGATAGGCGGGCTTTAACAAGGACCACCCACTACGGATCCTGATGGGTTTTATCCGAATCCTCACCCTACGCCGTACTTGTGCGTACAAGTGCGCTTGTTAAACCGTTGACTTGGTAATGGCAGAATCTATTTATCCTAAGCGAAGCGCCTCTGTTGTCCGTACGACAAAAGAGACAGATGTCTCGGTCAAGCTCACGCTTGATGGAACCGGCCAGTACAAGAATCAAACTGGAGTGGGATTCCTGGATCACATGTTGGATCTCTTCGCCAAACACGCCCAGTTTGATCTGGAGACCACATGCAGTGGGGATCTGAACGTGGATGAACACCATACCGTCGAGGATGTGGGAATTTGTCTTGGTCAGGCCCTGCGAAAAGCGTTGGGCGACAAAGCCCGCATTACGCGCTACGGCCATGCCTACGTACCTATGGATGAAGTATTGGCACGTACAGTTATCGATCTTTCTGGACGATTCGCGATACACTTTGAGAGCAAATTCGACCGTCCAACTGTGGGAGATTTGGCAACCGAACTTGTTCAACATTTCTGGTACAGCTTCGCCGAGCATGCTGCTTGCACACTGCACATCAGCGTACCGTACGGCACAAACACGCATCACAAGATTGAAGCCATCTTCAAGTCTGCTGCGCGAGCATTGAACATAGCCGTGCAACAGAGCGCAACAAATGCGGTAATGCCGTCAACCAAAGGAACACTCTAACACACTTTATGTCACTTTCTCGTCAGAATATTACTGTCATCGGTGCAGGCAATATAGGTCGTGCCCTCGTTGGGGGGCTACTGGCCGGTAAATGCCTGGATCCATCACAGATTCGCGTAACACGCCGAAACCCCTATGCCTTGGAAGCCCTGAAACAGGCACTTCCTGGGGTGGCTGTAGGGATCGATAACCAGACAGCAGTGAACGGTGCTACTATCGTCGTCTTGGCCGTTAAACCCACAAACTGGTTAGCTGTGGCAAAAGAAATCCGTAACCATATCGGCTCGGAGGTTCTCATTGTTTCTGTACTGGCTGGACTTACCACTGCGCAAATTGGACGTGCATTTTCATCCAGTCAGCCAATCATTCGCACTATGCCTAATACACCTATGATTGTTGACTGTGGGGCAACAGCCATATCTGCGGGGAATACGGCCTCCGATGAACATATGGCGCTGGTACAGGAAATGTTCGAAGCTGTTGGCAGTGTGGAACGAGTCCCTGAATACCTCATGGATGCCGTGACTGGACTTAGCGGCAGTGGTCCAGCTTACGTCTATATGCTTATAGAGGCGCTGACCGATGCTGGTGTGAAGCAGGGACTGCCACGTTCTATTGCATTCAGGCTGGCGAAACAAACTGTGCTTGGAGCAGCAAGACTTGCCGATAAAACCGATAAGCATCCAGCCATCTTACGCGACGAGGTAACCACACCCGGTGGCACTGCCATAGCTGCGATCGCGGAGTTGGAAAAACACGGTTTGCGCACGATGTTCATCCATGCCGTTGCCACCGCAACACAGCGCTCCAAAGAACTTAGCCAAACTAGCGATTGACGATCATGATCACGATCGTTGACTATGGTATCGGCAATCTGCGCTCCATTGAAAGGGCCTTCCAGCACGTACGTCCAGACGTTGTTAGAACTGATGATCCAGACCTCATCCGTGCAGCCGATCATCTGGTCCTCCCAGGAGTGGGTGCATTTGGTGCATGTATCCAGGAAATCAGACAACGCGGGCTAGAACAGCCAATCCTGGAGACTGTCGCACGCCAGATACCCTTTATCGGAGTTTGTGTGGGTATGCAAATGCTCTTTGAATCCAGTTCTGAGCAGGGGGTGCACACCGGACTGGGGCTACTGAAGGGACATATCAAAGTACTTAGTCCTTCGGATCCTACCCTGAAAATCCCGCACATGGGCTGGAATGTTATTTCACCTGTGAAACACAGTCCTCTTCTGACCGGGCTACCTGAGGATGCACGCTGTTATTTCGCACATTCGTTCTATGCGAGTGATATGGCTTCTGATGATGTAGTAGCCGTGACAGATTACGGACATCCCTTGCCGGTGGTTGTTGCCCACGACAACATATATGGGGTCCAATTCCATCCAGAAAAGAGTCACGACATCGGACTTCAAATTCTGGCCAATTTTGCCACGCTCGTATGATCACCCCAGTACCGGCTATTGACCTGTTGGATGGCAACTGCGTGCGACTGATGCAAGGCGCCTATGATCAGGTAACGACTTACCATAATGACCCTCTCATTATGGCTCGCCGGTGGGAGTCATTGGGAGCGCAATTCCTGCATGTCGTGGACCTGGATGCAGCACGTTCCGGTGGCCAAACCCACAATACTGCCGTAATCGCATCTATTGCGCACGCGGTTACTATTCCAGTCCAAACCGGCGGAGGTATCCGTTCTGCAGCGGATGTGACCCGTGTGCTTGATCAGGGTATACACCGCGTGATCATTGGTACCGCGGCAGTCAAAGATCCTGCACTCATCAGCACTATGGTCGCAAAATACGGGGCTGACCGTATCGCTGTTGGCATAGACGCCAGAGATGGAGAAGTGCGTGTAGACGGCTGGACGAGCGGTACCGGATTGTCTGCAATTGACTTTGCCCGTGATATGGAAGTACTCGGCGTTCGCCGCATCATCTATACCGACATTGGCAGGGACGGTACCATGGACGGGCCAAACCTTGACGCCTACCGGGCGCTGGGCATGCAGTTGAAGTATGTGCGACTGACGGCGAGCGGCGGTGTATCTGGACCAAAGGACCTGACAGCACTGGCCGAACTGGAATCTTTTGGGGTCGATTCGGTAATCATTGGCAGAGCCCTTTATGAGGGAAAGTTCTCGGAATATGAGCTCTGGCCAACGAAAACTTAGGAACTTGCATACCTGAGTAACCAAGCGATGTGGAACAAATACAGCTGCAAGCTGCGGCCAAATAGTTGTTAATCAAGTATATCATGCCCAAGCTTAGTGGATGTCTATAGCCAAACGCATTATTCCCTGCCTGGATGTCGATCGCGGGCGCGTCGTTAAGGGCATCCAGTTTGTCAATCTGGTTGATGCCGGTGATCCGCTTGAGCAGGCACATGTCTATAATGCAGAGGGAGCCGATGAGCTGGTCTTTCTAGATATTACGGCAACCCACGAAGGACGAGGTATCATGCACGATGTCGTGCGTCAAACAGCCGAGCAAATCTTCATTCCTCTCACGGTTGGAGGCGGCATTCGAACGCTGGAAGACATGCGACAGATGCTTCACGCCGGTGCCGATAAGGTTGCCATAAATTCTGCTGCAATCAAAAACCCCGGTCTTATCTCAGAATGTGCGGGAGCATTCGGCGCCCAGTGTGTGGTCATAGCAATAGACATGAAACGACGTCCCGAAGGTGGCTGGGAGATCTACACTCACGGGGGACGCCGTCCCACGGGAATAGACGGACTTGAGTGGGCTAAGGAAGCAGAAGATCGCGGAGCGGGCGAACTGTTAGTGACATCAATGGATCGGGATGGCACACAAATCGGATATGATCTGGAACTCCTGCAGGCACTGGACGAGCTTGTTCAGCTTCCGGTTATAGCTTCCGGCGGAGCCGGCACACTCGAGCACTTACGGGATGCTTTGCTCATTGGGCACGCCCATGCCGTTCTAGCCGCATCAATGTTTCACTTCAAACAAGTCACAATCAACCAGGCAAAACAATTTCTGCACAATGCAGGAATTACCGTAAGGATGACCTAAGGACTTGCGAACAAGGCCGTAACGCACTATCCTTAACTGTTACCCATTTTGCTATGCTTCGTCAATATCAAGCCTTTGCGGTTCTACTCGTGTTAGCAGCCTGCCAGACGCCTGGGTCTGAGGATCCTAATCTCCTGGATACTTCTGACCTTCCAGCATACGAGCAATCACTCGACCATGCGGGTCTCATAGAGGACTGGTCAGATGAATTCTATCACCGTGGGCTCCGTGTCTATCGCACCGCCTGCTTCAGCTGTCACGGAACACCTGACGTCCCTGGCACACTGCCAAACTCCCGACAGTTCTGGAACGAGCCCTTCAAGTACGGAGACGACCCTCTGTCTCTGTACAACACGCTTACGCTTGGACGTGGACTCATGCCGCCACAGGCACAGCTCACGCCACAGGAAAAATATGCTGTGATCCTGTTCATCCGCGAAGAGTTTTTACGCGAACAAAACCCGGATGCCCTTTTCGAGGTCACAGACGCTTATCTCAGAAATCTGCCCGAAGGCGATTCGCTTGGACCTCCCCCCACCCGAAAGACACCTTGGAAGGAAATGGATTATGGACCATTTCTGATGAGAACCTATGAAATTGCACACGCATCTGACGGACCAAAGGAAATCAACAGGCGGGGCAGCCCCATCCCGAATGAAGATTTTCGTGACCGCAATTTTGCTTATAAGGGCATTGCGATAAGACTTGATCCGGGCGAAGGAGGCGTCGCCGCGGGCAAGGCATTTGCGCTGTTTGATCATGATCTCATGCGTCTTGCAGCTTTCTGGACCGGTGATGGCTTTATCGACTGGGAAGATATCCTGCTGGATGATCAGCATAATATCTTCCCCCGGATTGTAGGCAACCTGATCGTAGAAACACCTATGACCCCGGGTTGGGTCAATCCTGCTACGGGCTCCACACTGGATCCACGTTTTCGTGCAGTAGACGGCCGCCAGTTTGGCCCTCTTCCCCGGAATTGGACGCATTATAAAGGCCTGTACGTGCACAATAATCGGATTATCCTTCACTACAGCGTCGGACAGGCGCGAGTGCTTGAATCCTATACCCTCAAGGAGGACACACTGTTGGCCAGAACGCTGAACATTACGGGAGTAACCCGTCCTCTAACACTTCGCGCCGCGCCCGACAGTGTGGCATTGACCGCCATCCCTTCGTCTGCTGTAACACTCACACAAGCAGATGGAATGCATCAGGTTACGATAACAGCCGACACAAATTTTGAGCTGATATACGGATCCAACAACGCAGCATCTGCTCCTCCTGAAAATCTCGAACAGTATACACAGGGCGGACCAACCCAAGAGCTTCCAGTGCTTGAATCCCCGCTCGTGGCAGGCACACAGGAAGGCTATGCTGCCGATGTATTAACATTGCCTCTCAACAACCCCTGGAGGAGCCGAGTACGCCCAACCGCGATTGATTTTGTGTCTGGCGGTAATGAGGCAGTTGTTACAACCATTGATGGCGAAGTATGGCATCTTTCCGGTATTACTCAGGAAGACGGTATAGTCGAATGGCGCCGAATAGCTACCGGTCTTTTTCAACCCCTCGGGATTCGTGCCATCGGAGAGGACTTGTATGTGGGCAGCCGCAATCAAATTGCACGCCTGCACGATCTTAATGGCGATGGACAGACAGATTACTACGAGAGCTTCAATAATGACCATCAGGTCACAGAGCATTTTCACGAGTTTGCAATGGGCCTGCAGACGGATGCAGAAGGAAATTTTTACTATGCAAAGAGTGCTCGTCACGCACGCACTGCGCTCATACCCCAACACGGCACCCTGATTCGTGTGAGTGCTGACGGGACAGAAAGCAGTATCCTCGCCAACGGATTCCGGGCAGCCAATGGGGTTACACTTAATCCAGACGGCACTTTTATCGTAACCGATCAGGAGGGACATTGGAATCCTATGAATCGGATCAATATGGTAGAACCAGGAGGATTCTACGGCAACATGTACGGTTACGGGGCCCCTCCAGACTCATCAGATGAGGCCATGGTGGATCCATTGGTCTGGATTGACCAGAAATATGATCGTTCGCCCGCCGAATTGCTTTGGGCCGAAAGTGACCGCTGGGGCCCACTGTCAGGCAAATTGCTCAGCTTTTCATACGGATATGGGCTTGTATTTCTTGTCATGCCCCACTCCGTGGAAGGCACACACCAGGCTGGCATTGTGGAGCTGCCCTTGCCCGCATTTCCAACCGGAATCATGCGAGGTCGCATGAATCCCATTGACGGACAGCTTTACGTAGTTGGGATGTCTGCATGGGCAACCAGCCAAATGATGCAAACGGGAGGGCTTTATCGAATTCGGTATACGGGCGGTGCTGTACGCATGCCTACATCCATGCGTATGCTTGAAGGAGCCCTAGAGTTGACCTTTGCCTCTCCACTGCAGGAAAGGTCTGCAACTCGAGCCAGTAATTATGAAGTGAACACCTGGGAGCTCCAGCGTTCGCGACGCTACGGCTCCGAGCGTCACAATATGCAACGGCTCAGGATTTCCGATGTATCTCTGCGTGGTTCCACTGTACGAATCGCTCTCCCCGGTTTAGGACCAACTTGGATAATTGAGATCAAGTACGATCTCATTGATGCGGGTGGAACAGCGTTTGAGGGAATCGTCCAAGGGACTGTTTACGCTCTCGAGAAATAGCGAACCAAGCTCACTGACTGGTTACGAATGCTAAGAATCAATTAGTGCTTGCCCGGAAATTAAGTGTCTGCCATGAAATACCTATTTTGGTCGAGTTGATTTCCGGGCAAGCACTACCAATCGCCGGACAACATCATGACATTCGACCTCAAGATTCCAACCCAAAACAGTCAGCCACTAGCGATCCGTTTGGAAGATGGCGAGCTACTGTTTGTCCTGGGCACGAACGGAACTGGCAAGTCGAGTCTCGTGGTCCACTTTGCCCAGACGAATACAGGCAAGTCAAGGAAAATATCGGCTCATCGTTAAACATGGATCAACACCGATGCGCTTAACATCACGTCCGCGAATAAGCTGCAAATCGAACACAAGATCCAATACACGGATCAACAAGTTGAGTCTCGATATCGCGACGATTATGCCGCGCAACGAGCTGGCATGACGATTTACGAACTCATCAATGCGGAAAATGTCCGAGCGCGACAAATTGCCGCATTGGTCGATAGTGGAGATTTGGAAGCGGCAGCCGAAGCATCGAAACAGGAAGCGGCCATCACAATCATTAACGAATTACTACTCAAGTCGAACATTCCGATCACCATTAGCATTCGAGAAAATGAGCGCGTAATGCGAGCAAATTTGGCGGGCCAGAATATAGCGCTGCACAACTTTCTGATGGCGAGCGAAATGCATTGCTGATCGCAGGTAATGTCTTGACTGCCCCACCCGGGACGCTCCTAATCATTGATGAGCCAGAGCGGCACTTGCATCGTTCCATAATTTCGCCGCTCCTCAGCCAACTGTTTCAACACCGATCCGATTGTGCGTTCGTCGTATCAACCCATGACCATAACTTGCCTTTGGAGTTTCCTGATGCCCGCACTCTCCTTCTTCGCTCCTGTACCTTCAACGGTCAGACTGTGCAGAGTTGGAAAGCCGATGAACTGCCGTCCGATAGCTCTAATGACGATTCACTCAAGCGGGATTTGCTTGGGGCAAGAAGAAGAATCCTATTCGTAGAGGGTTCCGAGAGTAGTTTGGACAAAACGATCTACGCGCTGATCTTTCCAGCGGTCTCCGTGATTCCAAAGGGAAGTTGCCACGAAGTTGAGCGCGCCGTGGGCAGTGTGCGGGCGGGGGAAACTTTCCATTGGCTTCGTGCATTTGGAATCGTAGATGGTGATGGCTAAGACTCTCACAGACACGATGCGCGAACTAACCGACATCCAGCGTAAGGCTGTCGAGTGGGATGACGGGCCGTTGCTGGTACTCGCCGGACCGGGCTCTGGCAAGACGCGCGTGCTCACCTGCCGTGTCGCCCGCCTGCTGGACTCTACGCCCAACGAACGCTTCCGCATTCTCGCGCTGACCTTTACCAACAAGGCGGCACATGAGATGAAGACCCGGATTGCCGCCCTCGTTCCCGGCAGCGAGGAGCGAGCAGAGATCAGTACTTTCCACGGATTCTGCGCCCAGTTGCTACGCCAGCACGGTGTACATCTCGGTGTTAAGCCTAGTTTCGAGATCTACTCGCGAACAGCCGACCGGGAAGCAGTTCTGGAAGATGCTGTGCGCCCACAATACGGCCGTTTCGGGCGTAACGATATTCGGCTCTTACCCAGAATCGACGCACTGAAGCAGCGTCTGATCAGCCCCAAGCGGGCCCTGGAATACTTGCAGCATAAAGGTTCGTCGCCCGATGCGGCAGAGCGCATCGCTCATGCCTATCAGCTTTATGAGAACGCGTTGAGAAGATCCAACGCGCTGGACTTTAATTCGCTCACCTTTCTTGCCTTCCAACTCTTGAAATTTCCAGCGATTTCCGGGCACTTCCGAACAGTTTATCGATACTGGCTCATTGACGAGTTTCAGGATACCAACGGCTCTCAATACAATTTGCTCCAACGGATGGCGGGAGACAACTTCCAGCAGTTGTTCGCGATGGCAGACGACGATAAGACAGTATACGAATGGAACGGCGCCAATGTACTCCGCATAAATAACCTGGTAAGGGACTTCAGATGCGAGGTCATTCAACTCACGGACAACTTCCGTTGTCCGCCGAGAATAGTGGAAGCCGCAAACAGGCTCGTTGTTTACAACGTTCGGCGCAAACTGTCGAAGAAGTCGGCGGAGGCGGCAAAACCACGGTCAGAAAGTGGTGAACCCGAAATTCAATGCCGCGTTTTCTCTAGTGATGCTGAAGAAGCATCCGGTATCGCGACCGACATTGCCAGCTTAAACCCCGAAGAGAGGAGGCAAACCGCTGTTTTGGCACGTAATCGAGCCCTTCTGAAATCCGTACAGGCAGAGCTTACGGAACGGAACGTGCCCAACGCGCTACTGGCGCGCAGAGACGACTTCGCGTCCCCACAAATGCGGTGGCTGGTTGCGAGCCTAAAGCAGATCAGCCGCCCGCTCGACCGGCGCAACATGGCCACCCTGATCAAAACATTCCAGAACTTCTCTGGGATAACTGTGAACATCGAGGAAATGGAATTGCGTTCGGAGACAGATAGGGTGACGCTGCTGACGGCGTGGCTTGATGCCATAGGAGAGACATCAGCAGTCTGCGATGTAAATGGGGCCGTGGATGCTCTTGCAGGCCTCGCCTCGGGAAGCATGCGTCTGCCCGACGCGGTAAAGAGGATCATCGAGTGTTTTGATTGCGAGGATGCTGATAATGACTTCATCGACGACGTGAGTGCTTGGCAACGAATCGAACGCGAAATACGACAGGCTCGTGGCGCTGTATCGCTTGACCAATTCCTGCAGGAGATGGAACTGCGTTCCAAGGAGCCGGTCCCAGCGCCCGGTGCCGTGTCCCTGAGCACAATTCACGGTTCCAAGGGGCTGGAGTTCGACCGAGTTTACCTGATTGGTCTTGCCGAGGAAGTTCTTCCGTCCTGGCACAGCGTAAAGAACGCCAGCGGGAGCGCGGCACTTGAGGAAGAGCGCCGCTGTTGTTTTGTGGCAATCACGCGAACAAGGCGACATCTAGTGCTTTCCAGGGCAGAAACGTACAGGAGCTATTCAAAATGTCCATCAAGGTTTCTCGAGGAGATGGGCCTACCCTCCGACAGGACCGATCAGAGCTTGCCATGAGCGACTCCGACCACTACCTAATTGGGACCATCTGCCTCTGGATGTGCTCTACGCAATCGCATCCAATGAGAAGTTTCACTATAGGCCAGCACGGCGCCCGATCACTGCGTGAATGGGCAGCGGTTCATGCGGCGCTTGCGCCCGCCCCGAACACCAACGTCGGACGTGAGGAGGCCTCATCTTTCGTCGCCAAAACTGCCGCATACAAGCCATATCCCGTCTTGGTCTCGAAGGCGCGTCAACGATCAAGGATATGCATGACGGCCGAACACCAAAGGTCTTGTATCTGTTCGCTGGCGGCGGGGCGATCCCGCTGGAAGCCGCACAACCGGGATGCGAAAGCCACGCTGTGGATTACCACCTGGTGGCGCACATGATCAAGTTGTGCACGCTAGTGTATCCGCTAACCTACAGACCGAGCCTCGCGAACGACTTTCAGCGATGGAGTCATTGGTCCTCGATCGATGTTCCACGATCCAAGGAAGTTTCCCACCAAGCCGAGCTTTTCGGAAACAGAGACACGACATCCGAGAGCCGAGCGGACCCGTTGCCTACATCTAGTCACGTAAGGTCCAATGTCGGGGAGAGTTGGGGACAAATACGACCTTCCATCACAGAGAAGACAGGAAAAACAAGCGTTGAAACTACCCTAAACCAACCCCAGCCAAACCAGTAAATTCCAAGAATAAATGGTCGCGAAAAAATGCTCCCAAAACGGGAATGTCAGAGATCCGTACCTTCCTTGTCACTGCAAAATGTGAAGTTGGGTCAGGATTTATCCCGTACAATCTGAGGAGCCATGGACAACCTCAGACATACACCCATAGTACGCCTTCTCAACAATAATGCATCTTGCAAGCTGTATTGTGCCCCAAATGTCCAAATCAGCAGCAAGATGATACGATTGCTGCATCCCCGTAATCCTGCAACACACCTCGTCCGCAATAACACATCACACCCAAACGGCATCACTCCTCGGAACCTCGCGGTTTAGCCGAACATGTCCTCATTCATCTTCATCTTTGGTCTGACAACCCTCCTCCCCTGTAAAGCATTTATGTTCAGGGTCTGCACCACTTAGGAGATAAGCTATCAGGTCAGCTACTTCGTTCTCATTCAATCTATCCAATAGTCTGGATGGCATTGTAGATACAGGAGATACTTCACGCGAGAGCACATCAGACTCATCAATACCTAATTCCTGCGACGGATCATAGGGGTTCTGGTTGACGAACACCATACCGTCTTCCTCGCGCAAGATTCTTCCTACAATGGTCGCATTATCATTCGTGGTAAGAATGGTAGCTTCGTACTGATCGCTGATTTCATCACTCGGGGAATCAATAGCCTCTAGTATCTCGTACCGCGAAAATCTTGACCCGATTCCAGTCAAATCCGGTCCGATACTTCCCCCTGCCGTTCCAATCCTATGACATATCCCGCACAAAGCAGCAGCATACATGGTCTCGCCCTGACTAAAATCACGCGGCTCACCTAACGCATCATTGAGCATTTCATTCAGCTCCTGCCTATTCCAGGTTCTTCCAGGGCCCTCCGGCTGCGGTAAGTCTGCCAAAGACTGGTTCGGGGGAGATGCATCCACGAGTCCGGCTAAGGCTTCCACCTCTTCCTCAGTCAGAAGCTCCGCGGCATCAGAGCGAATATCCTCAAGGAAACCTACATAACTTGCACCTCCACTCCGGCGCATAGCTTCGTGGAACCATGTGAAGTAATCTTTCCGCTGTTCTATCGTCCATCCTGACTCCTGGACGCGAAGGTTCATCACAAGCTCGATTTCCTCTGGACTGGGTGGGTTTGCCCGCATCTCCGTAATAGCTTCGCCGTACTGTTCACTCCGCTCGGCAACCTCGCCCGAGATCAAAAACGCCTGTCCTGGACCAGTCTCACTTAAATCGTGCAACCGAGACATCATCCGATCAACCAAACCGGGCGCCTGCAAGGCAGCCAATAAACGTCCGTACTCTCGATTAAGGGCTTCATCCCTGGAGGGATAGTATCTGTCGAGTCGACCAATGAGTTCACCGCGAAGTTCGCCCTCTGGAGGTCCCATGCGGATCATGACGAGCCCTATCGCCCGTAGCAGGTCCAGTTCCTGAGCCCGTGAAAGTTCGACCGGATTAATCGAAAGCAAGCCCTGAAAAATCCTTGGGCCCAGGCTCGAATCGGCATGACGTGCCAAGGCTATGGCAGCATGAATTCTGCGAATCGGATCCTGTTCGCTCAGTGCTTGAGATTGCCATGATTCCAATGCCTGATGCTCTACAGCAACTCTCGCAGCATATCGCACAGAACGGTCACCATGATTCAAGTACGGCCAAGCAATAGACAATGCCTCAATACGCGGCTCCTCAACATGCAAAGCCTCTAAAGAACGTCGATGCACCTGCTGAGGAGAAGGCTGAGAAACAGAACCGTCTACTGCAACTACGGGGGGATCGTAATAGACTCGGAAAAGAAAAGAATTAAGCCGACGTCCGCCTGTAGCAAAGTACAGTGCGCCGTCATCTCCGATCACACCATCTGTTACTGGTAGAGGCACACCACTCAAAAACTCCTCAACAGTTCCAGTATACGTACTCCCGCGTGCCTTGAGTGCCACGTGATAAATTGTCCCGAAACTCCAGTCGAAAATAAAAAGTCCCTGACGATACTTGCGCGGAAAAGCTGCATCCTTACCTGATACAACACCAGTTGGGCTTCCCTGTCCGATTTCTGCAACGGCCGGCAAGTTGTCCGGGTAATACTCTGCCCATTTGCCTGATCCAGTGCGCCATCCAAATTCACTTCCACTGGTCACATGTAGCACGCGAATGGGCCTGTACCACGGCATGCCCAGATCCCATTCCATATCTGAATCGAACGTGAAGAGCTCTCCATCCGCAGAAAATGCAAGATCATACGCATTGCGGTAGCCAACACTGATGAGCTCCAGTTTGGATGCCAGAGAATCAGTTCGCACTACCCACCCACCCGGTGGCTGGCGATCAGCTGCATGCCCCCGTGGATCACGGAGGGATGGAAGTAACTGGTCCGTTTGCCATACCGGAGGTACAACAGAGTCATAAGTCTCTGGTAATTCCGTATGGTTGCCTGCCACGAGGTATAACGACTCACCATCGGGTCCAAGAACAATCCCGTGAGGTCCATGCTCACCCCAGCCTTCAAATTGGGCCAAAGTGTGCACACTATCCAATACAGCATCACCATCCGAATCTGTAATCCGATAGAGTCCACTGCTGCGCCCGGAAACTCCTTCCTCGCTGTTAACAACCACATACAGACTGTTGAAGGCCCATAACAATCCCTGTGCGTGTCCCAGTTCCAGATCCAGCTTCACGACTTCGGTACCTTCAGGGTCACTACCTATTGGAGGTAGGCTCACATGATAGAGCGCTCCATACTGGTCTGAAGCGAACAAGCCCCCTTTCCCGTCTGTGGCCAGCGAAACCCAAGAGCTTGAGTCCACTTTCATAGGATTATACAGAACTTCAGAGTGAAATCCATCGGGCAAAATCAGTTCGGGAGGCTCATCATCAGAGTCCCTGTCAAACTGCGTACAGCCCATCAGACTAAGCGTAACCAATGCACCTAAAAGAAGTAAAAACCTTAAGTCTGTCATTCCATCAGTGAGTATTCTATCTCAGAAAGGTACAACTCCTAACTGGTTTATTCCCGCACATCCCCACACGTATGCTGACATGTCAACGTGATAAATTTTTCCTGCCACCCGAGCAGCATTACCTGAACTGTGCTTACTTCTCTCCACTCATGCGCAGCGTAGAGGCAGCAGGAATTGACGCACTCCGAATCGAGAGAGAGCCCGCACAAATCACGCCCGCTATGTTCTTTGATGGCGCAAACAGGGTGCGTGCACTCTTTGCCAGTCTTATTAATGGAGAAGCTGATAATGTTGCGCTTATTCCCGCTACTTCCTATGGCATCGCAACGATTGCCCGTAATCTCAAAGTCAGTCACGGTGACAATCTGGTTCTCATACATGAGCAGTTTCCAAGCAACGTTTACAGTTGGCACAGACTGGTGGAGAGCACAGGGGCTATTATACGCATGGTTAATGGCCATGGCGCTAATTGGACCCAGAGGATACTTGAATCCATTGATTATCGTACCTCAGTCGTAGCAATGGGTATCGTTCACTGGGCTGATGGGACATTCTTCGATGTGGCAGCTATTGGAAAAAGAGCCCGTGATGTGGGAGCGGCGTTCATTATTGACGGTACACAATCCATAGGTGCTCTGCCCTTTGACGTACAAGAGATTCAACCAGACGCTCTGGTATGCGCCGGCTACAAGTGGCTCATGGGCCCCTATGGCACCGGGCTCTTGTATGTGGGCGAAAGATTCCTAGATGGAATTCCATTAGAAGAAAGCTGGATCACACGTCAAGGCAGCGAAAATTTTGATGGGCTGCTGAACTATACGAATCAGTATCGTCCAGGAGCCATACGATTTGACAAGGGGCAAACCGTAAGCTTCGCACTTACGGCGATGATGATCAAAGGGCTCGAACAGGTGCTCGACTGGCAACCAGAGCATATTCAGAACTATTGTGCAAGTCTAATCGCGGATTTTCTACCTTCCGCACGCAATAAAGGCTATGAGATTATTAGTCCATGTCGATCCCATTTGTTCGGGATCGGTGTACCCGCCCACATGAACTGTCAGCAATTGCTGAAGGAGCTGGCCCATCGAGAAATTTCTGTTTCCCTGCGTGGTAATGCAATACGTGTCTCACCAAACGTCTACAACAATGCTGCGGATATCGACGCACTTCAGGATGTACTCCTTTCTGCGGCAAAATAGTACTTGACCAGCTCCTCCAGGAAGACGAAAGCAGCTTTATATATCCCCGGTTGCTCACTTTCGCGCGGTCCAGCTACATTCAGTGTACAACTGGATCCACATGCTTTCAACCATTCGCAGGTCGTTTTAACATACGCTTCCGGCATAGCATGATGAACAGGACATCCGAGCTCTTCGGCGGTACGCCGAGCAAGCAGTGTACCTTCAGAACTTGGGACCTCGCCCAGAATAAGCAGCGCGTCGCTGTCACGTACATTCCAGACGGTACGCTGCGCCGGGTCAGCTTGTGGGGTTACCCGAAGAACATATCGATCAGGAATCCTGCCATCCTCTGCCCAGCGCCCCGCAGGACACCAACCGTGATAGGGAAGCCTCCACTTGATGGCCACCTCAAGTGCGGCACGATCCACCCCTGTCTGCCCCCCACTAACAAACCTTAGGCCGAAACTTATATCTGAGTTCATCCCGGTTGAACAGATAAAAGTTTAGGGACTTACATAGAGAGTTGACAGGGGCCTTAGAGCCAGCGCGGATTAGCTTCCCGTGACTTGGCGGTCCAACTCGGCCTTTCGTATGGCAGCGAAGTTCTCGGCGGTCATCTCTCTTACCAAGTGTAGGCCCTCAGCAGGTTCGGCGTGCCTATAGGTAATTGTGGAGACGGCTTGGCCTACTCTCTGCGTAACAGTGAACTTTTTGTCGCTTGGGTCAAAAACAGATCGCAGCTTGTCCCATGGAGGAGCTATCATTCCACTGTCTATCCCTAGCTCCGCGCCATTTGCAGTTATCCCGAAATCATTCAGCTCAAACTCTGTGTCTGCAAGGCCGATCTCGTTCAGTTTTCTGCGCAAGAGAGCTCGGCCCGTTTCGTATGGCATAAGGCCCAGTTTCCTTCTGCGCTTCAACCCTTGTTCTCGCGAAGGTTCCACGTGCTTGCAGTTTGCGGGCATGATTCACAGAAACTTCAGAAAATGGACCACTAAAGTGTCGTAGGATTGCAACCTACCCAACGTCTGAAACTGGACTAATGAGCTACAATAAAGTGAGTTCCTCGGAATATCGGATCCAGCGCTTGCAATTCTGGTATAATTTTTGTGCACGAGTATGGTCAGTGCTGACACGCCCGAAACCTACGAAATGCGATACCTGAAGCAACACGCCGACTTAGAGCAGGCCACGAAGAAAGCGGACGAGCTAACAAGTTTTTTTTTCGGCGCCACCCATTCCAGTGATAGAAATAGCAGAGCAGAGTGGTGTGAACGTGGTTTTTGCAGATTTCGGGGAGCACAAGGAGAAGGTTGCTGGTTATTGCGACTTTCGAAGCTCCCGATTGTATGTGAATCACGAAGAACGCCGTGTAAGGCAAAATTTCACAATAGCGCACGAACTGGGACATTGGCTTCTTCACAAGGATCTGTTCGAGAACGATCCCGACAAACACGTTGTATTGCCACGGTTCAGCAAGCCGGATACGAATGATCCGCTTGAGCTAGAAGCTAATACGTTTGCAGCAAACCTGCTTGTGCCAGATCGCTTGTTGCGCCCCGTGGCAAGTGGGTTCGTGCAAATAAAGACCTTAATGCGCTTGTTTGATGTTTCGAGAACCATGATGGAGTGGCGGCTATGGGAACTGAGACAGTAATGCACGGAGACAGCCAGCTCCTTCATGTTGGTGATTAAGCCCCAAAGCTGATGATAAACTGGTGCCGTCGCCCGCACCCCGCGTAGGATCACCCAAAGACGCAGAATACTGGCACCTACGGGGACTCGAAAAGCACTACAAACACAGGGAACATTGGTGTTGGTTTCTGCTGTCCCTGATCTCGGCAATGGTGTTGTTTCAATTGGTCGTGATCGTCCTTGCGGGGATCGACATACGGCATTGTTTCATTCCAAGTTGAAACTCTTTATTTTATTACGTCTCGTCCATGGACAATAGCTCCGTTTTGGGGATCTGTTCCAAGAGGGTTTTTTGTAAGGCCGCCAATTGATCTGGTTGTTCAATCTTCGTGAGTCCTTCTTCCGCGAATACCAGTGCCATTGCAACCAAGCGATAACATTGATCCGAGTCGACCCACCGCCGGATTCGTGCTAATCGCTCCTTGATCGTGCGATTGATGTTTTCCATCATATTGGTCGTGCGCAGGCTTTGTTGAAGTTCTTTTCCCACGCCTAACTTGTGCAGGGTGAGCGTTTCTTCCATACCCTCTCTCAGGCTGTTGGC
>MPNB01000073.1 GCA_002238805.1 Rhodothermaceae bacterium bin80
CGCCTTTCGATCTTCACTCAGCTTCGGAAACAGCTCAGCACCAATATTGATGTGAAGTCCCAATTGTGCCGTCTCAATCTCCAGAACCGCCTCAATCAGCTTCCTGAGCATCCGAGAGGTTCCCCCAGGATCAAATCTGCTTGCCAACTCAAATACCTCAATCGCCGGCTCAAAAACAGAATTCCAGTTGTGTCGGTTAATCGTCCGCCATATCTCTATCTGCGCAAGCACGTTCGGTGTCGAACGACGGGTAAAATCTATGAACGGAGCACCCGCGACGCCCTGTGCAGCAAGTCGCTGCTGCGTTAACAACGCATTCAACCACAACACTACCGTAGTTCGCAAACCCTTGAGCGGCGAACGCTGGTGCAAATGACCGGCAATCTTCTGCTGCCCCTCAAGCGGTAATGCCGCTTCCAGTCCATTGGCTGCCGCTTCTACCAACAGAGCGATGCGGTCTCCCACAGCTTGCACCTCCTCACGCGGCAGGCCAGCCGCAGACAAAAGGGCTACAAGATCAAAAACACTCCCCTCAATGAACCCGCTTTGTGGCCACCTGCGCTGATACGTCCCTGCAATCGTGGTCTGCCCCTTACTCTCCAACAACTGATGAAGTGCATAGGGAAGCGGAACACCCTCCAAAAGAATATCCGTGATATTGAATCCGTGCTCCTTGCGGAAACGCTGCGGGATATGGAGCGCAATGGCTGTGCCGATTCTGGTGCGCCTCCTTCGGGTCTCGAGCCCCAATCTTGCAACTGCGTCCCGGTCCGCATCCAACGCCCCAAACGAACACTCAATAACGACCGGGGGAAAAACACCATCATCAATCAGAATGTCGGGGCGCACCCCCGCACCTTTATCCGCATGCAGAAGTCGCGTCTCTTCAACTTTGATGCATTTCGGCCTCGCTGACCAACGGGCACAGGCCTCTCGAAGTGCACGGCCAAGTGCCTGATTAAACGTCTCCTCTATGGTATGCCCATCTCCCATTCTTGCTCGTCTAAATTCTTTGTGCTATTAACCCAAGGTAAGCGAACTTGGGCAAAAACGGATCCTTCCCCCCCCCCTGAATATTAAAGTGTAGTTGCTCCTTTCATCGGGTCTATAATCGCTCAGAGGCTGCGGTCAATCTATCCAAATACGCCCCGGGCTACTGGAAAATCCCACGCTCTAAGGGAGCCAAGGGGGGGGGCAATTCCAGTAACAATGCTAAAATCGAGGATTATATACATGCATCGGGGATTCATTGTTGGATTGCTGCTTATGATTGGCAGCGCATGCAGTTCACCTGTTCCACCCAATATCGTGCTTATAATCGGTGATGATCACGGGTATCCATATTTTGGTTTTATGGGATCGGTTCATGTCTATACGCCATACATGGACCGTTTGGCACATGGGGGTGCGCTCTTTACACAGGGGCACACAACGGACAACCATTGCCGTCCAGCCCTTCGGACACTCAGCACAGGGCTGTACCCCATACAGTATGCTGCCCAGATGGAAGTATTCAAGGCACAGGAGCAGGCAGCCGACTCCGAACACAGCCACCTTGCTCCCAAAGAGCAAGTGCAGTGGGATTTCCTGTATGAAGCCAATGCCATGCGCGAATTCGAGACCCTTCCCGGTCTATTGGCTCGCGCAGGCTATATCAGCTTTCAGGCAGGCAAGTGGTGGGAGCAGTCTTTCGCCAATGGGGGATTTACCGAAGGTATGTCCAAGGGATGGTCTCCAGATGAGGTTGGCAAACCAGGTTTCTTCGGAAAACTCATGGGAGGTGATGGTGTAGAGCTCGTCCGGGAGACATCCCAGCCTGTGTTTGATTTTATTGACCGTAATTTAGACAATCCTTTCTTCCTGTGGTATGGACCATCGCTGCCGCACGTTCCTCTGAATCCCCCCGAAGCGTACTATGCTCGGTATAGAGAGACCGAGCTGTCTGAGTCAGCCAAGGAATACTATGGCAATTGCACATGGTTTGATGCCGGAGTTGGAGATTTGCTCAACCACCTGGAAATGCGCAAGCTTGCGTCGAACACGCTGATTGTATATGTGAATGATAATGGTTGGGAGCAACCACCCTTCGAAGAATACAAGGACGTACCGATACTCTACAATAACGGTGGTCCCAATGGTAAGCTTTCATTGCATGATCAGGCTTTTCGAACACCGATCATTTTCAATTGGCCCGGCACGATCAATCCCGCTGTTTTTGATGACGTGCTTGTAAGCAGTGCAGATCTAATGCCAACGCTGCTTAACTATGCAGGCGTAGAGATACCGGAATACCTACCAGGGGTGTCCTTGCGACCGGTGATTGAAGGTCGTGGCAGCATTCAGAGAGATGCTCTGATTGGCCGGGTTACGCAAATGCGATCCGAGGTTGACCCAATGGGCAAGCGTCAGACTGGGTATTATGTTCGTACGCGCCAATGGCACTTCACCTCCACGGAAGGAGAGATCCGGCTCTTTAATGTGGAAGAAAATCCTTTCGAAGATGTAAGCGGAGATTACCCGGAGCTAATCCCAGGATTTCTGGAGAAGATTGAAGACTGGGCGGAAGAATTCAGCTCTCCTGTTCTTGATCCCAGTCTTCAATAGCCTCTAGAACCGTCTGTACAATCTGAGATTCAGGTACCGTACCAACGACCTTGCCCTGCTTAAACAGGTGTGCTCTCCCACGTCCAAGCGAAATGCCAAGGTCAGCCCCCTGTGCCTCGCCAGGGCCGTTTACTGCGCAACCCATCAATGCCACCGTTAAGTCCTTCTCAAATTTACGGGCATTTACCGCAGTCTCTACTTCCTCAACGATCGAAAACAGATCGCCGTTTAACCGACCACATGTAGGGCATGCGATGACGTTAACCCCTGGACGACCAAGCCGAAGTGACTTCAGGATTGCGTGTGCAGTCTCAACCTCTTTCACGGATTCGGTAGCCAATGAAACGCGTATAGTATCCCCAATGCCATCGGCCAACAATGCGCCAATACCAATTGAGCTCTTGATCGTACCTACTTTGAAAGAACCGGACTCAGTCACACCTAAGTGAAGAGGGAAGTTTGTATGCTCGGCCACGAGCCGATAGGCCTGAATCATGAAAAACACATCGGAGTGCTTAACGGAAATCACAATATCCTCAAAGCCGTGTCGTGCGCAGATTTCGACATGGCGCAATGCACTCTCCAACAGCGCCTCTGGTTGTGGATAGCCATATTTATCCAGAATATCACGTTCCAGTGACCCGCCGTTAACTCCGATACGAATTGGAGTATGGGCTTCTTTTGCAGCAAGTAGAACCTCACGCTCCCATTCCTCTTTGCCGATATTTCCGGGATTGATCCTAACTTTTGCAACACCAGCTTCAATGGCCTTTAAAGCATAGGTGTGATTAAAGTGAATGTCGGCGACAATGGGCACACTGGCTCCCTGTACGATGTCCCGGAGTGCTTCAGCATCTTCCGGCCTTGGTACAGCCACACGGACGATATCAGCACCGGCTTCTGCAAGTTGGGCGATCTCATTGAGTGTTTCGCTAACTTTATAGGTCTTGGACACCGTCATAGACTGTACAGCGATTGGTGCTTTTCCACCAATCTGCACTGGACCTACTTGGACGGGGCGAGAGTCTCTCCTGGGGCGTTGCATGCTAGTTATTGTGCCTGCTCGTGTGCTGACTTGTACGTATCAGATAAGATACTGGCCCACCAGGTTAATTGATGTCTAATGCGCTCCAACACTGAGTACAGATATTCGATGAAAATGCGTGCGTGGAGGACCTCAGACTGGAAACTCTGGCTGGTGTGTGGACTGTTGCTTTCGGGGTGCAGGGTTGAATCGGATCCAGCGGTTGCTGTCTCAAAGGGAGTTACAGTCACACAGTCTGAATTCGTGCAGGCATACAGAGCCTGGCTCCTTCGGACAGGCGTTCAGGACACCCCACAGCGGCGGTCTGCCTTTGTCCATGATATGGCCGCAACAAGGTTGGCAGTCATGGAAGCGCACAATTTGGGTATTGCAGAAACGCCCCATTACAAAATGCGCGAACAGGTACTCGGTCGCAAGCTGCTCCTGGACCTCTATATTAAGCGGGCTGTCCTGGATACCGTTAAAGTATCCGAAGCTGACGTACGCACGCTGTACGCACGTGCGCAGACCACGGTAACTGCACGTCATCTCTATGCGCGAACGCTGACAGAGGCGCTAGAGCTACGCCAACGTCTGCAGGGAGGAGCTTTTTTTGAAGAGTTGGCACTTGAGATCTTCAGAGATCCCGATCTCAGGGAATCAGGCGGTCTTCTGCCGCCATTCACCTTCGACGAAATGGATCCAGCTTTTGAGGAAGCTGCGTTCACGCTCCCGATTGGACAGGTCTCTGAACCCGTACGTACAGCGCAGGGGTATTCATTGATTAGAGTCGAGGAACGTTTTACGAGACCGATCATCACGGAAACAGAATTCCAGACCAGAAGGCCTCACTACGAGGCCTATGCATTGGAACGCGCACATGCACTTGCACGCCGGGATTACACATTGCGACTCGTCGATGAGAGCAGGATAGTATTCAATGATCAGGTGCTGGAGGCGCTGATCATCAGGATCACGCCCGGGAACGAAATTTTTGAACAGAATCTGGATTCTCAAGAGCTCCTGCGCTACGGAAATCCTGTACAGATCTGGACTGTAGCGGATTTTCGGGAGCATGCACGGTTTGCCAGTGATCGACAGCGAGCCCAGGTTCGGACGGTGGCTGATTTACGGGATTTTTCCCGCGGCCTGGTTGTCTCAGAGCAAATGTTGCTGGCGGGGCAATCGCTTCGAGAGACACAGTTATATCGTACCCGACTGCGCGAGGCAATGGACAGGTACATCGTTGAATATCTACAGGTGGCAGATTCTGTGGACGTAACTGATGCAGAAATGCGTACTTACTACACCAGCGCCCCTGCAAATGAGTTTGTGCGTTCCCGGCAGATTGCCCTGCGGTGGCATTTTTTTGCGACCGAAGCGGATGCCAACGCCGCAAAAAACAAAGGCACTAACTTTACCGGGCCGGAGGAGTTGTTCTTTGCACATCAACTGGGTCCCCGGTCGAATGAGATCTTCGATGCTTCGGAGGGTGTGATTGTCGGTCCGTTCGAAACAAATGAGGGGTGGATATTGCTAAAAACAGGTAAACAGTATCCAGAATTTCGCCAAAGCTTCACAGAAGCAAAAAGTGCAATATATTGGGCTCTTACTGAGGAAAAACAAAGGGAGATACGTCTGGCCAGATATGCCGAGCTTATCTTGCGCTATGGACTCAAAGTCGATGAGAGGATTCTCGAGAGAACCAACCTGCTTGATTAATGGTCTAGCGGTACTTGTATTCCTGATAGCAGTACCTGTAAGCGCACAAACGACGGGCAAACTTACGGGTCTGGTTACAGATGGGACCACAGGAGAGTCGTTGCCAGGTGTGAATGTGGCCATCGACGGTACACTACAGGGCGGGGTAACAGATGCGGATGGACGTTATGTGATAATTGGTGTCCGGCCGGGCGTGTACGAACTGGTTGCCTCCTTTGTAGGTTTTGCAACCCAGCGGCGTGAGGGTGTGCATGTGAGCGTGGATCTGACTACTGAGATCAATTTTGTATTGCGTGAGGAGGTCATCGAGGGGGAAGAAATCGTCGTAATCGCTGAAGCCATTCGTGTCAGGAAAGATCTAACCAGCAGTGAGGCGCGTGTGACTGCAGAAACCATTGACCGACTGCCAGTGCAGGAGTTGAGCCAGGTACTGAGTGTACAGGCCGGAGTAACCGAACGTGGAGGCTTCCATATACGGGGTGGTCGCAGCAGTGAGGTTGTTGTTATGGTTGATGGCGTCCCTGTGACAGATACATACGATGGCTCAACCGCACTTCAGTTAGAGAATGAAGGTATACAGGAGCTTCAGGTGATCAGCGGCACCTTCAATGCTGAGTACGGTAATGCCATGAGCGGTGTCATCAATGTGGTAACAAAAGAAGGGCGGAATGATCGAATTGGTGGTTCAGTAGAAGCCTATTCCGGTACATACCTGGTGCCCGGTGAAGGAGGACGTAACCTGCTTCTGGGGACCCAATTGGATGAGCTCACCACAGGATTCCCTTATGATCAAGTGGATGTGTATTCCTATTTGCCTTTGGCACCAACGCACTACTCAAACCTGAATGCCTCCATTGACGGTCCAATTATCAAGGATCGTCTGACGCTCTATGCTAACGGTCGCTATTTCAGCAACGATGGCTGGTTGTATGGAGCCAATCTGTATGGTATTGATGGTTCAGGAGGTGATTCTTCGCTTGTGCCAATGAACACGTGGCAAAAGCTGAGTTGGCAAGCCAATTTTCGGATTCAACTTACAAGCAATATGATCCTTAATGTGATCGGTTTGGGATCACGGACCGAGGCGAATGATTTGGGTGGGCGTTACCAATACTACCGGTGGGCGCCGCATGGGGTCCCTCAGGTTTATGATAACGGCATAGACCTGAAGCTCAAGTTCACGCATCTGATTAATGCACGTACCTTCTATACGCTGAATCTGGCTACTTTTGAAAAGTCAGCTGAACGCTACCGTTTTTCCAGTTTGACGGATGCGCTATACAACGATTTTACCCTGAGTCCGCCGGATTCAATCGAGATCACTTCGGGGGTATGGGAGCAGGTTGAAGCCGGTGGCAATCGTTTTGCGCGTGGTGGAACGGACCTTGGGCGTTTCAACAGGAGTACGCGGAGTTACTTCATCAAGGGAGATTTTACCAGTCAGTTCTCGCGCTACCATCTGATCAAAGTAGGATTTGAGGCCCGCATGGACCAGCTTCAATTTGAGGAGTACGGTATTGTGCCGGCACTCGGTCCCACCGGCCAGGTTCTTGAACCTTTCATGCCAGCTGCTCCGCCCCCTGCATCCTTCAACTACCGTCAGTTTGATGGTGTTGAGCCGATCTCAATAAGTGCTTACTTGCAGGACAAGATTGAGTATGAAAGCTTTATCGTGAATGCAGGGGTGCGAATGGATTTTTTCGATGCAAGGGCGAACATACCCGCAGATGCATCGGACCCGAACATCTACAATCCATTCAAAAAAGTCAATCTGTATCGGGATACTGACGGCAACGGTATCATTACGGACGATGAGGAGCGTGCAGACAATACTCTGACGCAGGCAGACAGGGAAGCCTATTGGTGGACGGATTCGAGCCCTAAACTGCAGTTCTCCCCCAGATTGGGGGTTGCTTACCCCATTACGGAAGAAGGTGTGATCCACTTTTCGTGGGGACATTTCCTCCAGATTCCAACACTGAACCGACTGTTCGACAATTTTGGATACAAGATTCCGCGCCAAACTGGCCGTCACGGACCCTTCGGAAACCCGGACTTGGACGCTCAACGTACAGTCATGTACGAAATCGGTCTCAAACAGGCGATCCGAGGTGTAGTGCTGAATGTGACGGCCTATAATCGGGATGTTCGGAGTTGGGTATCCACTTCACGGTTGATTGAAACCGAATTGCCTGGTGTCAATTACGTCGTGTACGCTAATCGGGATTATGCAAATACCCGTGGAGTCACCCTCTCGGTGTCGCGCCCCTACACGAATAATTACGGGTTCGAATTGAACTACACCTACCAAGTGGTTGAGGGGTCAAATTCGGATCCGACAGAGGAGTTTTTTGCAGCGGGCAATGAAGAGGAACCGCGCTTGGCACTTCTGCCCCTGGGATGGGATCAACGTCACAAGGTTGCCGGTTCTTTTTTCGTGGGTGGGCGTAATTGGGGTGCTTCTGCGCTCGTCGTGTGGGCTTCTGGATTCCCATACACTCCGAGTTTTGAGGAAGCCGCGCTTGTGGGAGCAGATGTGCGGCCGGAGTTTCCGACGAATGCACGCAGACAGCCCTCTACCTTCCAGGTTGATCTCGATATTTATCGTGAATTTTCGGTCGGCCCGGTACGTCCACGTCTGTTCCTGCATGTCTATAACGCACTTGATCGGAGGAATGCGGTGACGGTCTACGGGGATACAGGGCTTCCTGATATCACGTTCTCTGCCCCCATCCAGTCGGCGGATCCCGGATACTTTTCCCGGCCTAATTACTACTCTGAGCCCCGACGGGTACACGCAGGAGTACGGCTGCAATTCTAATGATAGTGCTACGCAAACTTGCAGTAATAGCGTGCCTGGTGGTCTGTGCCACTCCGGTTTTTGCACAGGGTGTGATCGATCGCAATCATGTGCCCAGTGACGAACGTGTTGATCCGCTGGAGCGCAGACGTGACGACATAGACGGAAACAACATTCGGGCATCAATCACGAACTGGGCGCAAACAGCCAATTCCGGCTCGCCGGGAGATTTTTGGTACGAGTGGCCGAAAAACACCAACAGGCGCTATGTTGCACTCACGCAGCTGTGGGTTGGTGCAGAGACTGTTGCGAATGCGGGGCCGGATGCAGGAGAACCCGTGTGGATCGTCAATGTGGCCGATTTTCGCAGCAATAATACGGGAGGCAACACCTCGTGGACGTTCGAACCTGTTGGTGGCTATGTGAACCCGGCCGGCAGTGAGTATGGAATTGCACAAAGCGACGAACCGGACAGTTGGCCCCCATATTGGCCGGATAAGGTCTCCGATACAGGTGATCCGGGTTGGAGTGGGTCGTGGAACGGTTTCTTTGGAAAGGACATCTTCAATGCAGATCAGGAGTTCTTCTTCAAGGCTGGCGATGACCAGTATGACCGGTACCGGGGCAGCTATGTGCCGGATGCCACCGATCAGTCAAGGTATGGTCTTGGTCTGATCATAGAGACGCGGATCATGGCCTGGACACAAATTTTAGTGGATGATGTGGTCTTTTTGATCTACGGTGTCAAGAATGACGGCACAGAAGATTTGGAAAAGGTTGGGATGGCGGTCTGGCTTGCTGATTGTGTTGCAGGGGATTGTGGCGACGATGTCATCTTTTTCGACTTGCTTGAAGATGTTGCCTTCATGACAGACGAGGATGGGATCGGTGATCAAAACTTTGGTAGTGATCCTGCAGGCACGGTTGGAATAGCCTTCCTGGAAACCCCGGGTAATGCGACTGACCGCATTGATAACGATGGAGATGGATCCGTGTCGGATGAATGCCCCGTAAATATGGGCGAATGTAACAGCCCTGTGGTACCGGAATCATTTTTGTCGGGAGAAGTAGCAGCAAACAATATTGATGACAACGGGAATGGCCTCATTGACGAAAATATCGTGCACGTTCCATTTGGCACGCAGCGAGGCGTAGGTTTTGCAGACTATATAGATAATGATGAGGATGGCGAACAGGGTGCACCGGTTATAACTGCTGAGATGGCCGCTGCTGCCTCAATAGATCTTTGGCTGCGATGGCCGCCCAATCCTCAGAACGATCCCATGCAGCGGGTGAATGGTCAGGTGGAGGTTCACTTGGTGAATGTGACACAGGAAACTATCGGGTTGCCGTTCAAGGATAACATTGATAACGACGATTCACATGTCGTTCCCACAGCAGCCTATCCATATTTATCCGAGTCCGGCTCTCCTGTGATTACGCAGGGCATGATAGACGCTGCTGCGTCTGATCCGTACCGGCGCTATTTAGTCCCCGATGCAGGCATCCTGCTGTATGATGTGGGCCCCGAGGATCTGGGTAAGGCTTATGCCGATGGTGTGGATAATGATGAGGATGGTGCTGTAGACGAAGGAATTGACGAAGGTATCGACGAAATGATTGATGAAAGTCGGGCTGATGGGATTGACAACGATCAGGACTGGATACTGCTGCAGAATGACACTGGACTCGATGGGGTCCCGTTCAATGGGGATTACGGGGATAGCGACGGGATGCCGACCAGCGGGGCGGGCTCATCCTTTCCTGGAGAAAAAAATATAGATGTAACCGATGTGAGCGAGTCGGATCAAATAGGTATCACGAATGTCCGCCTCTTTGGGGCTAATACCCTGGCGATTGGCAGTTCCAGTGATCGATTCCTGTTTTACAGCTATTTGTTTCCGGGCGATTTTGATACTGAACAACCGGATCCAGGAGACAATGACTTAACGGTTGCCAGTGGCCTGTTCCCGCTGAAAGCAGGACAGACGGAGCGTATTTCACTCTCAGTTCAGTTAGGCATCGGTCAAGAAGAGGTCTTGGCAGGAAGGGACAATGCACTGGATGCTTATGGAGAGGACTATCAGTTTGCCCAGGCCCCGATCACTCCAGAGGTTTCTGTGGTGCCAGGGGATGGTCGGGTGACGCTTTACTGGGACGCGAAGGCCGAAGAATCAGATGATGAATTTTTAAGATCTCTCGGATTACCCTCCAAGGATTTTGAGGGATATCGTATATACAGAGCCACTGACCCGGCTTTTCTGGATGTATTACAGATTACTGATGGTCGAGGCAATCTGACGTTTCGCAAGCCTATTGCTCAGTTTGATCTCATAAATGGCAATGGAGGCTTCCACCCTGTAGCTATAAACGGGGTCAGTTTCTATATGGGTGATGATCGTGTGAGTGCAGGAGAAGGAGCGAATGGTCTCGCACATGCATTTGTTGACTCTACGGTGGACAATGGTGTGACCTATTACTACGCTGTAACAGCGTATGATTTTGGGGCACCCTCGGCGAATATTTCTCCTACGGAAACCCCCGTCCGAATCCGGCGGCGCGCGGATGGCTCGGTAGAGACCGGTCGCAATGTAGTCGTGGTCACGCCCGCTGCTCCGGTAGGAGGTTACCAGAATGCAACATTGGAAACTGTAGACGGGTACCTGCCCCGCATTCAGGGCTCGACCTCGAGTCGAATTGCTTATTCGATCACGGATCCCCGGGCGATAGTTGATGGCAATCGCTACCGTATTACGTTTGAGGATTCGCTCCACGCCGGCGGTCGTTTTGCACCGGATACACTGAAGACCAAGTATTTCACACTCACAGACGTATCGTCAGATCGTGTACTTCTTGACAGGGCAGTAGCATGGCGTCAAGGCTGGGAATTCCCACCTCTGGACGATTATGGCAATGCCCTAGGGTTCAGTCTCCAGTTTTTCGGTGAGACGCTTGTGCGCCTTAATAGTGCACTGAGTAGTTGGAATAAGGAAGGCGTGTACGAGATCACGTTGGATCCATATATCTCACCGGGTTATACCTTGGGCCTCCGTAATCCGGCAGATTACCGCCTAGAAGTTGTCGGTCCGGCACAGGGGCAATCAGTACCAATGCAGGTGTCATTCTTCAGCAGATTGCCGTCCAGGCCAACCAATGTTCGTGTGTTTCGGGTTGAGCACGATGGTTCGGGAGGCAGAAGTGACGTGGAAGTTGAGTACGGATTTTGGGATTTGACGGGCGATGATTTTACAGGCTCGCAGTCAACCTTGCCGGCAACCTTCAGTGCAGACAGGGAGCTACGGGAGTCAGACCTGATCATCATTCGTGAGCCTAGGGTTGGAGATGAAGGTGGAACTTCCATACTCACTTGGCGCCTAGCGTTGGATTTCGCGGTTGAAAGCAATACGAATCCATCCGAGGGAGATGTGGCCACGCTCGTTACCCGCAAGCCATTCCTTTCCACGGATGTATTTGAGTTCAGTACTCGGGCACCCACCGCCTCCGCAGACAACCCGGACTCGCTCTTGTCTCGCATACAGGTTGTTCCTAATCCCTACGTTGCAACCAATCGATTTGAGGAATTGAATGCCTTTTCCACCGGGCGGGGAGAGCGTGTGATCAAGTTTATCAATCTACCGCCCGAGTGTACGCTTAGAATTTTCAACGTAAGTGGCCGTCTGATCCGAACATTGTACCTCAATGAGGGGGATAATCAATCAGCAGCTAGCAGCCTGATGAATGGTACGATAACCTGGGATTTGCTGAGTTCTGATGCGTTAACGGTAGCATATGGTGTTTACCTGTACCATGTGGAGGCTCCGGAAATAGGTGAAAAAACGGGTACATTTGCCATCATCAAATGACACCGTACAAATCTCCATATCCTGTGGCTTGTTTTTTGGGTCTGGTTCTGACACTCGTCAGTTTACAGGATGCGTCGGGCCAGTTCACGAATGAGACTCGCGAGGTTACTCGTAAAGGTACTACTGCTGCGGAATTTCTTAGTATTCCTATCGGAGCGCGAGCAACTGGTATGGGGAGCGCGGTCACGGCCAGCGTTGACGATCCAACCGCCCTGTATTGGAATCCGGCAGGTTTGGGATTACTTTCCGGGGCCTCCGTGTCTGTTGAGCATGCATCCTGGCTGGCCGGCATAAATTTTAATTATGCGGCAATAGCTCTGCCAAGCAAGCTAGGTGCTTTTGGGGTAGCGGTCACTGCCATGGGCACACCGGATATGCGGGTGACCACGGTCGAAGAACAAGAGGGCACAGGGGAAACTTTCAAGGCCTCCAGCTACGCTTTTGCGGTTGCGTGGGGGCGAAAGCTCACGGACAGATTTACCTTTGGAGTCACCGTAAAGGTGATCACCGAGCAGATATGGCATTCGACTGCAAGGGGGGTGGCACTCGATATTGGTACCGTATTTGTGACCCCCTTCAGAGGGATTCGACTAGGAGCTGCCATCGCCAATTTTGGCACAAAGATGGAGATGGCGGGAGATGATTTATTGGTCACAGCAGATATTGATCCTCGCAATCGCGGCAACAATGAAAGTAATCGGGCCTACCTGAGAGTAGATCAGTTTGATTTGCCTCTGATCATGCGCATTGGGCTCGCCGGAGAAGTACTGGAAACGGAAACCACACGCTTAACCGTTGCGCTGGACGTTCTGAGTCCCAATAACAGTGACCAGTATGTCAATATGGGGGCAGAGGTGGGACTGCTGGGCGATCTGTTAATGGTTCGAGGGGGCTATAGTGAACTGTTTTTGCGAAACAGCATCCGGTCTTTTTCTTTTGGAGCGGGGTTGCGGTATGACTTTTCTGTGGTTGGGTTGGCCATAGACTATGCGTACGAGCAGCAGCGCTACTTTGATAACGTAAGCCGAATTTCGATGTCTCTTAGTTTTTAGTACTTAGGTGTTATATGGAGAATATTTCTTATCATTCGGGACTTAGACTAACCTAAAATGAAGGTTTCATGAAGACAAAAACTTTTTTACGGCTTGGATTGCTGCTCTGCTGCATGTTTGCAGTGGCTGGCGTACAGGCTCAACGTACCGTTACGATGCGGCTAAATATGGCCTCTGTTCCAGACACCACAAACGCAATGGGTTTGATTGAAGTGCGTGGTGCAGGCGGAGAAGATGGCAGCGTTGCGCCGTATACCTTGGTAGATGGCAATGTCATTGACTGGAGTGATGCCAGTACGCTCGAGCCTGTTAACGAAAAGGGTCCCAACGGCGAAGACAGTGACTACTGGAGCTTATCGTTCATGATTAACGAGTCGGACAGTCTCGTGCACAAGTTTTATTCAGATCAGCTTCAGAACTCACTGAGTGCGGGTTGGGAGGCGGATCCTAATCCAGCAATAGCACCGGGTACAGGGGATGTTGATCTCGGTCTGCACTTTTTTGAGGCACAGGTTCCATGGCACGGCGTGGATGGACGGCGCGGAGATTATAACTGGTTGCCATGGGAGCCAAAGATGGACTCTGTTGCGGTCTGGTATCGCGTAGCCATGTTCGGGCAGTTGTCCGAGGATAAGGGCTATGATCCGATGATGGCGGCCCCGGATCAGATCATTGGTGTACGCGGAGCCCCAATTGTCAATGCCAATGATACAACGATGGTAGGTCCCCTGGATTGGGGAGCTGCACAGGTGATGCTGAACCGTGAATCGATGGATGAATCGGCTGCGGGTTACAATATCTATTCAGGTGTTGCTTACTATCCGGCCTCGTTAGCAGGGATGCAGCAGGAGTACAAGTTTGTCCTCGAACACGGGAACAATGTTGGATGGGAGGACGGGCCCGCAATACCGAGTAACCGTAGTTTCACCGTGCCGGCATCTGACACGACGCTGCACTGGGCGTATTACGGGAACACGGCACCCAGTAAAGTTGAGCCTGTATCCGGTCAGGTAGTCTTTGGAGTAGATATGAGTGCCTTTGAGACCATTGGTATTTTTGACACTGCCCGCAGAGATACGTTGTGGGTCTTTGGAGATTTCAACGGTTGGCAAGGCTGCCGGGATGAACAAAGGCTCGAGGAATGCTACATGTTTAAAGAACCAGGAGGCACCAACTTTGCGGCGGCGGTTCCGTTGACACGCCCTGCCGGCTGGACTTCCGGCTACAAGTATTTCCTTGACTTTAACGATACGGAGTTTCAGGCCCAGTTTGGCGTGGCTCCCCCGAGTGGATGGGAGGAAGGCCACAGGACCGGTATCAATCGCCAATTTGATTTCGCAGGAGATCCGAATGCTGCACAGATTCTGTCTCTCTCATACTTCAATGATGCGACTCCGATGAATGTGATGATGGACGGAGAGGAGACCGAGGTGATGTTCTCGGTCACAATGCAGCAGGCAATAGATAGCCAGGCGCAGCCTTTCGATCCGGCGGTGGATTCTGTGAGCATTCATCTGGGTGATCCAATTTGGGCATATACCCAAGGGGAAGACGGAACGGACCACGACATCCCGCTCTGGGATGAAGTATTGCTTACGGATCCTGATGGAGATGGTACGTACACCGGAACGTATATGGTTAGCGGACCGAGCTATAACATCCTCACGTACAGATATATGTATGGAGGCAAAAGCATGAGTGCTCAGGAGATGGGTTCAGATACCAGAGTGCCTGGGCGCAACAGGGTGCATTTCATTCCCAAGAATGCGGATGGCACCTTTCAGGCGGTATATGAGTTGCCAGTGCATGAATTCAACCTCATGGCCGGTCCACTCCCGTACGATGAAAATCCCTACATCACGAACACGGGTATTGAGCAATCTGAAGAGGTACCCACGAATATTTGGTTAGGGGAGAATTACCCCAATCCATTTAACCCAACGACGACGATCGAGTACGGTCTCGAACAGCAGTCACATGTAAAGCTCCATATCTACGATATGCTTGGACGTCGGGTGGCCACGCTCGTTGATGGACTGCAGCAGGCTGCTACCTATACAGTCAATTTTGATGCTTCCAGGTTGGCGAGCGGTATTTATCTGTATCGCCTCGAAACCCCACATCATTCGTTCACGAAACGAATGATGTTGATCAAGTAAGCGATCATGGGCCGGCAGGGTTTATCCTTGCCGGCCCAGTTCTTTTTGTACGGTTTTGTGGTGGCGAATCAAGGTGGGATGATATCGTTGTAAGCTGGCGGGGTAGAGGTGTTTGTAGAGTTCTAGGGCTGCAAATTCAAGGTTAGGGTAAATCCCGGATGCGGGAGCGCCAGTTTAGTGGTTTCCGATCTCAAGTGCAAGACCGCGGTTCGATGAGAATCAGGACTTTTTTGAAAAAGCAGTTTCGTAGAGTTGGCTTGGAAGTGAATCGTTTCAACGCTGCGGGCTCGTTTACTGCAAGGAGACAGAGAATGCTGGAACGTGCAGGGGTAGATCTCGTGCTTGATGCCGGGGCAAGTGATGGAGGATTCGCGTCTGAGTTGAGAGATGCCGGCTACCAGGGGCGGATCGTTTCATTTGAGCCATTAGAGAAACCTTTCCGGTCCTTATTGACTAAGGCAAAAAGAGACGACAATTGGGAGGTTTTTCAGTATGCTTTGGGGAGTGCATCGGAGGAGGTTGAGATGAATGTCGCCAAGGACGATAAATGCAGCTCGCTCCTATCTCCCCTGGAACGACAGACACGAGTATATTCGGGCGCACGGACGTCATCATCGACTACCGTTCAAGTACAGAGGTTAAGTGACTTGTATGGTGTACAGTTTCAATCTGGTGCGAACCCTTTTTTGAAGATCGATACCCAGGGCTACGAGGGGCGCGTGATAGATGGGGCAGGGGATGTGCTAGACAAGATGGTCGGGATGCAGGTTGAATTGTCACTGGTACCACTATTCGATGGAGGCCAGAGTTATGCCAGTCTCCTGCAGGAGCTGGAACGCCGAAAATTCCAACCTGTGCTGCTGGAGCCCGTGTTCGTTGACCCAGAGACCGAACAGACTCTTCAAGTGGATGCTGTCTTCTTCCGTCAGGACCTGTAACAATAAGCTGGTGACCCAAGTGCTTAAAGTCCGAGGTATCCTGCAATATATACTGCGAACTACCGGAGTGAGAGTGCCAAATGTAAGAGTTGAGTGTGTTTGAGGAAATTAAAATCATTAGGCATGAGTACGATCATACGGCGGGATATTATAATGTCTGAACAATAACGCAGCAACACAGATCTTAGCGAACTAAAAAAACTGAACTGACTGGTACACAACAAAATGAACAGCTATTGTGCGAACTGGGGGACACCACCACTTGATGATCGGAAGCATAAGAAGAATACGTGGTCCCAAATGGTAGATCCACTACGGGCAGGAGGTGTTCGATCAGCCCTTCGGTAATGTCAAAAACATCCTCATCTAAGATGGTTGTTAGGGTGACCAGTTCTGACGGATCACTCCAAGCATGATTAAAAAATGACGCTCAAATAGCTACCGTATTTTTCGGTATGAGAGGTTTCCACATGTGCCAAACGTGCTTCCCCTCTCATCGGCGAGTAGCTTCCAAGTGCAGTTAGAAAATCCAAGGTTGCCACCCGTCCTAGCCTGAATTTCCATTCGGATTTTGCTGTATTCCCCCCTCTGACGGGCTATGACAGTCATAAATTGCCAACAGCGCGTCATCTCATGTCATTAACTGAATACTGTTAGCCAGACAGCAATATAATTATTGACTTAGTAGCCTAGGTCGTCATAGGGACATTATTATGCCCTAAGAGGGCCTATACAGCACCAATTACCAATTTGTAGGGGGATGTACACACATTTCTGAAAGTAATACGATAGATCCTGCATTTGTCAGAATTGTTGTGTATATGTGTATTCAGATCAATTTGCCCACCCAATGAGATTTAATTTGCCCACCCAGTGAGATTCAAATTGGGGATGCTCCAATGTTAGTTGGTTAAAGGAGCGTGATGTGAGGTTTCAAGATAACGATTTACAGGTTCACGGTAGTGTTCGAGCCTGTGAACCAAGGCTCTCAGTTGTGGGTTGTAGGGGATCCGATTGAGTCTTTTTTCGGCGTGCAGACAGACCGCCGCGATCCATCGCTGACGTTGGTTTGAGTTCGACCATCGTTTGACATTACGCGTACCATGTGCCAGGAGACTGTTCACGTTTTCAATCGTATTGGTGGTTCTTAAGCTATTGCGAAGTGGCTCGGCGACCCCCAGTTTGTGCAGCGTCAACGTTTCTTCCATCCCCTCTCGCAGACTGGCCGCTGCGCTGGGGGATTCTTGCTCAAGCTCCGCTTCGACTTTCGCAAGTGCACCTTTGGCCTCCGCGTAAGTGGGTTGTGCATAGGCCGCCTCCATCTTTGCTTTTACCCGCTTTTTGCCCGACTCCTCTTTGATGTGACGCGCTACGTTTTCCTGCTTGTGCCATTGACACCGTTGGACTAAGGCGTGCGCACCAAATACGTCCTGGACCCCCTTGCGTAGCCCCTTGGCGCCATCGATAAGCACCAACAGGTGTCCGATATGCCGGAAGCCGCGCTGGATCAGATCAAGCAGCAAAGTCCGAACACTTTCATGGTTTTCTGTATTGGATTCCGTGAATCCCAGAATGAGCTTCTCGCCGGTCACTGTAATCCCCAGACACAGGATCATTTGGCGACCACGCAACGTCTTCCCATCCAGCGAGATGGCGATAAACGTCTGATCGTCAAACCGGCGATTCATGAAGGCCTCCAGAGACTTGGCCGTCTCCGCAACGAATCTCCGGCCTACAGAACTGGCGCTCAACCCGAAGCTCTCGGCCGCTTCCGCGGCCGTCTCGTGGTAACTGCGTTGAGAAAGCCCCAACAGCAGTCGGTTGATCAGCTTTTCCAAAAACGCGCCCTGCCTTTTATGGAGGTGTTGATAGGTCCTCAGCGGTTGTTCCTTGTTCGTCTCCTGGTTGCGCACACGCGGCACCGAGATCTTGACCCGGGCTTCGTCCAGACAGATCGAGCCACGATTGCTGCCCCAACGTTGATACTTCCTCCCCTCACGCCTGCGGGGTTGGCCGCAATAGGCCGTGACTTCTGCCTGAATGAGCGCACAGGCCAACCCCAGAATATCCGCGGAATTCCGCGCAGATTGAAGCAATGCAGCTGAATATTCGGGATATTCGCACGACCATTCCTCATAGGTCAGGGGATTTTCATGAGTTTGGGACATGGCGTCGATGGGCATGATTGGATGATTAGTTTGCAGGGAGGGTCGTGAGAGACTTGCGTAATGCAGGAAGATACGCAGCGTGGGCTACACGGCGCAGCTGGGGTTCAACGCAAGTTTATCATTTGAGCTAAGCGGGGGTTGACTTTCCGGTCTAATTTCCTGATTTCCGGCCCGATTTTCAGCATTTTGGCCCCAGAATGGCTGTTTTCAAGCCAAAGTTACCGATTTACAGGGTTTTTTTGCGTAAATAGGGCAATGTAGTGGATTTTTATGGAACTTACAGAGATCCAAAATATATAACTCCCCGAACCAACCCCACATCCCGCATGTATGTCCGCGCTAAAGCTCGTAAACTCAAGTCCGGCGTCAAACTCCATAGCTACGCGCTTCTCGAATGCCACCGCGTCAATGGAAACCCCAAACAAAGAACCGTCCTCAATCTCGGGCAAAACTTCGATCTCCCCAAAGAACAATGGCCCACGCTGGTCAACCATATCCAAGACAGCTTGCGAGGACAGACGAACCTCCCCTTTGAAAATGAAAAGATCCAAAAGATCAGTCAAGACCTCGTCCGAAAGCTGCGGAAGAAAGGTTATCAGGTGGAGGACCCGCGGGATGACCGTGACCCCATCATCACCGATCAAATCCATCATACCGGTACCCGCACCGTAGGCGGTGAACGCGTTGCGCTAAAAGCACTGGAACTGTTGGGCTTTGCCCGCATCCTGGGTAAACTGAACCTGAACCAGCATCAGATCAAATGTGCGACTGCACTCGTCGTCGGTCGGATGCTCTCCCCCGGCAGTGAACGTCAAACCTACGACTGGATGCGCGAACGATCCAGTATCCTCGAGCTGCTTCAACTTGATCCTCCCAGTCCGAGTACCCTGTATCGGATTGGAGATATGCTCTACGCACATCGGAAACAGATCATGGATGCGCTCTTTGGCAATACCAAAGAACTGCTGGGATTCAGCGAAACCATTGCCTTCTTTGATCTGACGAATGTATTCTATTATGGCCGTAAGCACGGAGACTTGCTGCGCCATGGACGCAGTAAAGAGAAACGTTCAGACTGTCCGTTGGTCACATTGGCCCTGACCATAGATGCCTCGGGTTTCCCGCGCAGCGCTGAAATATTGCCCGGCAATGCCAGTGAGCCGGCAACCCTGGAAAAGGCGATTCAACAACTGAATGGGGCCCAGCCGACCGTAATTATGGATGCTGGCATTGCCACAGCGGCGAATTTGGCGTATCTGAGGGAGCAGAAGCTGGATTGGCTCTGTGTGCAGCGCACAAAAACGCCACCGGTTCCCCAGCGTGTACCCGACGAAACCCTCAAAACTACCGGTGACGTTGACGTTCGTGCCTGGAAACTTCCCGAGGAAGACGGCGAACTGCGCGTGTATCTGCACAGTGAGGCCCGGCAAGCGGTGAGTGACCAAATCGTCACGTCCAAGCGTAAACAGTTTGAAGAGAAGCTTGCGCACCTGGAAGCGGGATTCTCCGTGCCCAGACGCCTCAAGCATTATGCTGCGGTGCAGAAAAAGGTGGGGCGGCTCACTGAAAAATACAAGCAGGTTGCCCACCAGTACGAGGTCAAGGTGATCAAGAAAAAAGGTAGCCCCAATGCCGAAAGGCTCATCATCACAAAACGGTCGGCTTATGATGCCTGCACCGAAGCCTTTGGGGGATACGTGCTGCGCACCAGTCGCACGCAGTGGTCCGTCAAGAAAATCGCACGCACTTACTGGCAACTCGGAGAAATAGAACGCACCTTCCGAACCATGAAAATGGACTTGGGATTACGTCCGGTTTACCACAGACGGGACCACCGCATTAGCGGGCACCTCTTCCTATCCATCCTGGCCTTCCATGCAGCGCATCTGGTCCGAAGCAAGTTGAGCGCAAAGAAAATCTACAACAGCTGGGGAACACTCAAAGTCAAACTCAACCAGCGACATCGGATCACGACCGTGCTTCCACAAAACGATACCCACTGCATTCTGCTCAAAAAAGACGCAGACCTTACGCCTTTTCAGCGCGAGATCTTCGGGGCTATGGACCTTAAACTCAGCAATTATACCCACAGACAAAAGGCGAAACAGCTTGCAAAAACCGCCGAGGAAGCGTAGCGCAAACGAAAAATAGCCGGCCCTGAACCCGCCTGGACACCAGGAGCAGGGAAACCTCATGCAAAAAATCCACTACAATGATAAACTTGCGTCAAGTTCCAGCAATCCAGCACACAGGCGTGGGACACGTTGCGGGACAGGACCGGCAGGAATCACGGGACGAACCCGCGACATTAGCGTATTCAGATAGCTCAATACCCGCAGTCCCCGGTCGGTCTGGGGCAGCATACCGGTTTGTTGCAGGGTTAAGGTTTGATCCGTATGTTGCCGCAACACGCGCGCGACCGACCGATTCTTCTGATCCAGGTCGCGGGCAATCTCCTCCAATGCCTGTTGCGCCTCCGCGGCATCACACGTATGCCATGCATGTTGCAGGCGATGTCTAAACCGCCCCGCGTCCACCTCCCCCAATCCATTCACCACCTCGGCCATCGTTGTATTGAGACAGCGCTGCAGGGCTACACGAGACCCCCAAACCGTGCGTACAGCATTGGGCAAGGCAACCCCACCCGGCACCGTACATAACAACCCCCGGTCGGCAGACAATCCACGGGCATCCAGATCATAGAGAAACCCCTCCATACGTTCCTGGTCCTGCGGCGTGCTTTCGATTACTCCCGCGATACGCCGGTAACCCTGGATCGTGACAGCTAAACCGACCAGCACATGGGTGCCCAGCACGTAGCAGAGCTGCAACCACAGGTGCACCACCTCTTCGCGTCTGAAATCACGAGCATGCAGGTATCCGGACGCCTCCTCCCAGGACGCAGGGACCTCCTCCAATTGGGCCTCGGGGGCCTCCTGCACCGGTGGTGCAGCCGCAGGCGTAGCGGAGAGACCAGGGGCAGGAACACGCTCAGTCAACATTCGCAGCACATCCGCGTAATGGCGTACAAGCTCCAAATGGAGTTCCTGAGCCGAAGTGCTACCTCGTGGAGTAGGCTCCGGAGTAGAAAAATTTTGAGAATTCATGGAATGTGATATAAGTTGAAAGTGTTATATCACGCTCCTTTTAACCAACTAACTTCTACGCATCCCCTTCAAATTGCTCACCCGATGAGATTTAAT
>MPNB01000074.1 GCA_002238805.1 Rhodothermaceae bacterium bin80
ATCAAGCTGTGAAAAATCATCGGAAAGGATCATAGATCAATCGGAAATGGTTAATGTGAGTCAGTTGAATCGCTCAACCCTATCATAAACCAGTTCGCAAAAGATCAACTAAATCTGGGACATCCCCGTCACAAAGGGGAAATACTGGTTATTTAACTGTTAATTTATGTTGGATAGTTTCTTTTGACCTGTGCACTAATAAACCACAATAGCTTTTGCGACTGGTGTGGGACGCGGATGCTTCACTCGAAACAATCAAATCGAGATGTCGGACCTCATTCAGAATCCGCAAAAATATTACCCAACTGAGGAATTTTGAATAGGGCTCCATGGGGAATTGTTATCTCGGATACGGGCGGAACTAACTCTCCGACCCCCGGAATCCGAGCAGCTAGCCTTGGGCTCACAAACGCGGCGGTTGGGTTCCGTCTCAACCCAAAGCTGGACCTCGCTAATCCAACTTTTCTTCCATCTAACGACTCGTCCCAGATTTGAATCGGTCTCGTGTATCCTCGGGAACTGACATTTTCCACTCCACCACTGACACCTACGGCGTTGACGGAGCGCCAAGCAGTGTATACCATTGCTAGTGCTTGGTGCTTGTTTTGTGCGGCACGTGGAGATAAGTGACACGCAGCAGTGCGGCCGCACGCTAAATCTCGGAACCCCTAAAGACTGACGGCTGTTCTACAACCTTCGATATGGCATCTCCTTATGATGGCTGAATCTCAGCATATATCATCCAAATTCATACCCGACCGTGGTCCCGCTAGATATTTTCACGGGCGAAAAAAGATACTGCGCAATTTTAATGAACTCCTTCAGTATGCGTCTGAAAAAACATGGGGGACGATCTTCCTGATCCAAGGTGCCCCAGGCGCGGGAAAAAGCGCTCTGCTTTATGAATGCGAAAAATTGGCAGGAAGCGGTGGATGGAAAACATCAAGGATTCATGCGCCTGCTCTTTGGGAGGTGGATGAGCTAAGACAGTCCCTTGATTCAAAAAGGAAACTCAACATTGAAGGTGGGGCAGCGAAAGTTGCAATTCCAGGCATTGCAGAGGCCGGAGTCAGCGCGGAATTACCTCCCCAGACCGTGAAAGGTCTGCTACAAAAAGGGAAGGTCCCATTACTGCTTATCCTAGATGAAGCACAGGTGCTGGGAACGACCAACAAACCTTCTGGGGAGCAGGCCAAGATTGCATCCAACGTAGTTGATGTGGTCCATAACGGCACGCTCGGTCGGCCTGTCGTGTTGATCGCTGGCGGGTTGGGGACAACATTGAAATCCTTTGAGGCACTGGGGATTTCGAGGTTTGCAGAGGATTGTTTCGTGGAATTAGGAGCGTTGAGCAAGAAATCTGAGCGTGCGGTGATCCAGGATTGGCTTAATAAGGAGGGAAGAGCCAAGGGAGATCCAACGGCATGGATTGATGCGATTGCAAAGGAAACGCAGGGGTGGCCCAGACATGTTCAATCTTATTCGAAACGTGCTGCAGATTATCTTGAAGCTAGGGACGGTATCATGACCGTCAATGGGTTAAAAGCCGTACTGGAAGCGGGGCGAAGGGGTCGAGCAGTGTATTACAAGCAACGAGTAGATCGTTTTCGTGGAGATCAGATCCGGTGTCTGGCAATGTCCATTGCGGGCGTTCCCCATGGAAAACCTGCTGAATATAAAGATATAATGTCTTTGCTGGTGAATGAGTATGGCGAAAGTAAGGCGAATAAGTTGTTTGATCGCTTTATAGAGAAGGGACTACTGGAGGAGAGCGGGATTGGATACGCTGTTCCCATCCCGTCGATGCATACATGGTTAACGGAGGAATATGCCTTCGAGAAAATAGAAATCCCACAAGACTCCCAGTCCAAGCGGATCTCGATTGAACAGAATCCAGGGAAGGAGCGCTAATTCAAGTACGAATGGAGGCCCAATTGATCCCTGTCCTTTATTGATTCGTTAGGTCTACGAATACTTGAAGTCCCCTTTATTGAACGAAGGGGAGACTAGCACTATGCTGTGCGCGTTCCACGCTTGCGGGAAAGAGACCAACGCAGTGCCTTGGCTCGCCGTGCCGCGGATAGGAGGAACCCCCCACTCAGCAGGATAATGCCGATCCATACCAGACTGATTGCCGGTTTTTCCTGAGCCTGGACGATCACGTAGTCAGGTCCGGTTGCACCATCAAGCGTAAGCGTGATCTCGCCGGTGTCGACGTTCATATTTGTGAAATAGTACCCAATCCCATCTGACTGTGCAGGAATAGCATTCACGCTGCGATCTGTTCGTATGATATAAACCGGTGTAATTTCTTCAATCAGGTTTGTAGTCATGTTGGCTACCTGCAGCACCGCACCTACGGCAATCTCTGTGCGCGCGGCTTCCTCCTCACTCATAACAGATTGTATATCCGGTGCGATATTGAATCCGGTAAAGGTAACCCGATATGCGCCATCGCCTACGAGGGTACTCTGTCCGCGGCGTAGGGTAACCTCATTGTCCGAACCGTTACCGTCCACCATGGCACGTGGAGTGACGGCGACATAGATGTCCTTTTCGAAATAGAGTTTTAGATCAGGATGCTGAATCCACTGGCCTGTATTTGATTCGTAGGCTACGGGTTTGAGACGAAAGGACTGTCCACCGGGATCCTTAAAGTCGAGCACAAAGCGTGTATGTCCCCGTTCTCCAGGTTCAGTGCCGATATAGGCAACCTCATATCCTGCGACAGGAACCACTTGGCCTTGCTCAACGACAAAATTGTTTCGGTCACTACCCCGTGGTGCATCAGAAATCGCCCGACTAAATCCCGAGGATGCAATGATACCTATAACCATTATGCCAAGCCCCACATGTGCGAGTGCTCCGCCTGCCAGTTTTAAGTTTCCGCGCCCGACGCGCCAAAGCACGGCAGAATTGCCGTAAAGCGCAAAAAATGACACGAAAAGAAGGAGCATTAATTGTATGCCATATCCGTGGCGCTGCCAGAAGCTTTCACCCGGGGCGACTGTTTCTGCTGCAAACGGCGTCAATACCAACACAATGCCAGTGCTCACACTGGCTAGGAGTACCGGCAAAATCAGTACACGGTTCACCTTTTGGACGTTCATTTTAGTCCACCAGAAAAGTTGACCCAGTCCGGCCAGAAACAGAATGCCAACCGCTAGCGGAAGCGTCCAGCTATTGTAAAAGTCAATAGGTACGGTTGCCGGATTATTGCGGAACAGTTGTCCAAAGATCGGAGCACTTGTGCCCAGAATAACGACAGCTGCTATTACGGTTAAGAGCACGGATCCTGAGAACACCAAAAATTCACGTGATAGAAAGTGGGCTTCCTGCTGTGCGCTGGGAAGTTCACGGTAACGCCACGCAAACAAACCGAAGCCCAACAGACCCATTGCGAAGATCCAGATCAGGAGCTGATTATACAGTCCGAGGTCAACGAAAGCATGAACGGAGGCATCTCCCAGTACACCACTGCGTGTAAGAAAGGTGGAATACACCACCAGCATATAGGCCAGGATGGACAGGAAAAGTGCTGCTTTGTGCCCGATCCCTCCCTTACGCTGAATGAGCATCAAGTGAACGGTAGCCACACCGATCATCCATGGCACGAAAGAAGAGTTCTCGACTGGATCCCAGGCCCAGTATCCGCCGAAGTTAAGTGTTTCATAGGCCCAGTATCCTCCCATAGCAATTCCCACTCCCAGACACATAACGCTGATGAGCGTCCAGGGAAGTGCAGGTCGTACCCATTGGGTGTATTGTCGCTTCCACAGCGCAACAACAGCAAAAGCGAATGGTGCAATCATGGTGGTAAAGCCTACAAAAAGCATCGGAGGATGAATCACCATCCAGTAGTTTTGCAATAGATCATTCAGCCCGGTACCATCTGCAGGCACGAAATCAGGGTTTGATTGGAAGATCGGGGCATCTGGGTTGGCTTCTGCAAGTGTGGCAAAAGGGGCTGCACCGATTTCGATAGGACCAAGCTTGATTCCTACAATCATTGTGAGTAGAAATGCCTGGCAGAATGCCACGACCGCCATAACCGGTGCCTTATAGTCGGGAGCGGCCCACCGCATGAGTGCAAGCCCCATGAGGCAATTCATGATAATCCAAAGTAGAAACGATCCCTCCTGTCCCTCCCAACTAGCAGAGAACAGAAAGTGAAAGGGCAGGTCCAGAGATGAGTGAGCCCAAACGTAATTGTACTGGAACTGATGGGTCGCTATGAGAACGATAAGGAGCAGCCATGCACTGAATAGACATACAGTCATCACTCCCCAGAGCATTTTGCCCAGGCGATGAAAGTCTATACCATCGTTCTCGTATTGTGCAGCCCGGTAGAATGCAAAGACCGACAAGATGCAACTGACAAAAGCTGTCAGAATCAGTAAATGTCCAACAATGCCTGACATGTGCAGCTAGTCGCCATAGTGTGTCGAAAGATACTCAAGTAAGTCCTGGTGTAGACCGCCAAAACCTCCGTTACTCATGATAAGGATGACATCATCGGAGCGGACCTCCTGAATCAGAGACTCAAGTAAGTGTGGTACTGATGCGAAAGCGTGAGCTTCGGTGCCGGATTTGCGGATACGATCAAGGACCATATCAATACTCATAAACTGCTCAGGAGCATCATTGTGTCGAAAGGAAGGCGAACAAAGGTATGCTACGTCGGCACCCTTAAATGCTCCACCATATGGAATCTCGAAAATTTTTCGCCGACTGGAATTGGAACGCGGCTCAAATACTGCCAGAATCCGATGGCTGGGCCAGCGTTCACTTGCTGCTTGAATCGTTGCACGTACAGCAGTTGGGTGATGTGCAAAATCATCCACAACCAGAATACCACCGGGTTTCCCCAGTACCTCTTGTCGCCGCTTAACCCCACGAAATGATGCCAGACCACGGGCGATCTCGTCTACCGTTAATCCTTCATGCAGCGCCACTGTACTTGCTGCAAGGGCATTGCGGAGATTATGATGTCCATTCATTGGAAGGAACATAGGACCCAGATCAAGTCCACAATGCACCAGATTGAATCGCACGCCATCTTCCGTTGCCTCAGTAATACGCCCAACCACATCGTGTTTATCGCTCAGGCCGTACGTGAGCACAGGGGCAGGACTGGAGAGTCGTGCTGCAGCAGGATCATCTCCACAGACGACCAGCAATCCATCAGTAGGCACCAAGTCAGCAAAGGCAACGAACGCTTCTTGGTATTCGTCCCACGATGCGTAGATGTCAGCGTGATCGAACTCTATGGAAGTCACAATAGCTACCTGCGGCGCATAGTGCATGAATTTAGGCCGCTTGTCAAAATAGGCGCTGTCGTACTCATCGCCTTCTACTACGAATTGTGGTCCAGTACCTATGGAATAGCTTTTTCCGAGTTCCTGGAGGACTCCTCCGACCAGAAACCCTGGGTCACGGCCGGCCGAGCACAGTAAGTGTATCAGGAGCCCTGTTGTTGTTGTTTTCCCATGGGTTCCAGCAACCACTAAACTCCGGCGTTTAAGCAGAAAAAAGTGATGTAAAGCCTCCGGCAGTGAAAACTGGGGGAGAGATTGCTCTCGTGCTGCTGCTGCTTCAACGTGCGTTGGTGTGCATGCATTGCCGGTGATAACCAGGTCGGGTGTGGGGACGAGGTTTCCCTTCGTGTATCCGTTCTGTACAGGTATGCCCTGTGTTTCCAGGAATGTACTCATTGGCGGATATACATTGCTGTCGGATCCACGCACCGCGTAACCCGCCTCTTTGAGGAGTCCTGCGAGGGCGCCCATACCTGTTCCACAGATACCAATCAGGTATATGTCGCGTGTATTGGGTTCAGGAGGGGACCTTTTAAATATTCGCAGATTCGCATCAGCAAAATCCGCCAGATTTCTCATTCGGTCGGCTCTGGCATTGTGGCATTTTTGCTGGCTCGAAGGTGAGTAAGCAGCGAGTCGAAGGCAGAATACATAACTGGTACAATGACCAAGGTAAGGAAAGTTGCAAAGGTGAGGCCACTGATGATTGCAATACCCATGGGTCCCCAAAACTGTGTGTTTTCCGATCCAAACTGAATATTGGGGGCCAAATCGGCGAATAGGGCAACAAAATCCACGTTGAGTCCGAAGGTGAGCGGTACGAGTCCGATCACCGTAGTTAAAAAGGTTAACAGGACGGGACGCAGACGCGTAGCTCCACCGTCTATGATTGCCTCTACTTTACTCAGTCCACGGTCACGCAACTGGCGGATATAGTCAATCAGCACAATGTTATTGTTAACAACGATTCCAGCCAGGCTAATGACCCCGATAAAGGTCATCAGACCGAAGGGTGTGCGCGTCAGAATGAGGCCAAGAAGCACACCAATGAGTCCCAACGCAACTGCCAACATGATAATGACGGGTACAATTACGCTATTGAATTGGGCAATCAGGATCAGCGTGATTGCAGCAACCCCAATGGCCATCGCAGTTTGCAGGAACCCAAAAGCCTCTGCTTGATCTTCGCTCTCACCGGTGTAGGTCAACTGGTAGCCTGGGGGCAGAGAGTTTTGATAGTCCTCTAACTGTGACTGAACCTGTTGTAACACGGCAGCCCCATTTGCACCAGCGACAACATCGCCGGTAATAGTTGCGACACGACTCAGATCAAGCCGTGTAATTGATCCGTAACCGCTAACAGTCTCGAAATCCGCAATTGAGGACAGGGGAATCTGAGTTCCTTCATGCAGAATGGTTAGTTGGTTGAGTGCTTCCAAACTTGCACGTTGTTCCTCACCCAAACGCACGGTAACATCGTATTCCTCCTCCCCGAAGCGATATTTAGTGGCTTCGGTACCTTGAACGGCTGAGCGCACTACGTTGCCGATTTTGCGCGTATCAAGTCCTAGGCGAGCGGCTCTTTCCCGATCAATCAGAATACGGACCTCTGGACGGCCGGTGTTAAGGTTGTTATTAATGTCCACAAGGTTCGGGATTGTGCCGTCTGTGGCCGCTTGTCGCAAAGAAGCTGTGACGTCTTCGGTAATACGCGTTATTTCAGCAAAATCCTGCCCGGTGATTTCAATGTTGACGGGTTTGCCCACTGGTGGGCCGGCGTTGTCCTTATTGATCTCGAAGATCACTCCTGGAATACCCTGCAGTGACTCGCGCAATCGTTGGAGCGTATTGCGACTCGATTCAGATCGATCACCATAATCAACCACGTTTAGCGTAAGAAGGGCCCTTTCAGGGCTGCCAGGACCGCCTCCTGTAAGCCCATCTCCCCCACTGCCGGTTCCAACATTCACGAGCATGTTTTTGATGTTGTCCCGGTCGTTTGCGTTTTCGTTCAAAAGTTCTTCGACCCTTGACTGCGTAATGTTAGCAACATTGTTTGTTTCATCCAGGTGCGTGCCCAGCGGCAGTTCCATGTCAACAGCAATCAAGGTAGGATCCGTATCAGGGAAGAACTCCACGCCGGTTGGAGCGGCTAAGAAGAGTCCGATAATAGCCACAAAACCACCCGTTACCCCCGTCAGAAGTCGTGTACGATTGTCGGTTAACAAGATTCGAGTTCGATACTTCAGCAGTTTCCCGTTCATGAAGTATCCCAATGCCCCAACAATTATGACTATTGTGGGGAGGCAGAGCAGGATCAAAATGGTCTGGAATTCTGCCCCGCGAATCAGTGACATCAAGCCCAAAATAGCTGACGAGAGCAGGGCGAAGAAACTACCGGCCTTGATACTTTGAAGTCCACCTAGGTAGATGATTTCGCAGCAATGCAGGAGCACCATCACAAGTCCCGTCAGCATCAATATGCCCGCGGGATAAAGAAGTACAGTTCCGGCAGCCGGATTGGCAAATGAAATGACTACCCCGCCCAGGACTAAGAGGAGGAAGCCCAGAGCTAAACAGGCAAGGCAGAAGGAATTTCGAAGATAAGGATTTGGTGTGCGGAAGACCGCTATTATTGAAAGCACAACGGTTGCCAATCCAAAGAGGGCAGCGGCTCCAAACAACGGTGAAGGCCCATCCGGCGTAGCCAGAAGTATGGAGATCACAGCGGCAACCAATCCTATGACATAGATTAAGGCCACACCAAACCAGAGCCGTTTGCGTGCAAAGGCAGGTGTCCGGACTTCATAGTCACGCTGCAGTTGTGCGTCCAGGAACTTACGGTACCAACTAATGAGCTTAGGCATGCCTTTGGCGACGAAGCCACGTGCGATGGGGCTGAAGCAAAAGCGATGCAGCGTCATGAGCACTGGTATTGCAAGTGAGAGTACCAGGAGCGTTTGCCAGTTAGTAAGTCCAATGATCAGAGCAACACCGGCGAAAAATGCAAACAATCCAATCCGCAGGGCGGCAGAAAAATGTCTTTTCGGGTCGGTGTCCAAACGGACGAAGTATCCTGTTATGACAGGGTTTATGATTATGGCAACGAAGAGCGAGCAGGTTAACGTAATGATGAGCGTCAAAGGGAGGTAGCCCATAAATTCCCCCGTGATGCCAGGCCAGAACATCATCGGAATAAATACCGCCACGGTTGTTGCAGTCGATGCTACGACGGCGGAGCCTACTTCAGCTGTTCCGCGTTTGGCTGCCTCAAATCTGGGGTACCCCAGTTCTCTGTACCGATAAATATTCTCAACAATCACCACGGCATTATCTACCAACATGCCGAGTGCAATGATCAGCGAAAAGAGTATTACGAAGTTCAACTCCTGCCCCAGTATCTGAAGGGTGAGGAAGGAGAGGAACATGGAGAGCGGAATAGCAATCCCCACCAGTGTTGCTGTACGAACGCCCAAGAAGAACAACAGCACCAGAACCACAAAAATCAGACCGCTGATAATGTTATTCTCGAGATCGGTTACGAGCTGTCCGACCTGCTCACTTTGGTCGCCGGTGATCAAAACCTGCGTTCCGCGAGGGAAAGGAAACTCATCAAGGACGACTTGGATATCGTCAGCCGTATCAAGGATGTTTGCCCCGCTGCGCTTCTTAATATTGAGCGTAATGACCGGGTACATCCCTGATTCAGCCAGTCTGATCAGGCGTTTACCTCGTTCCTCCTGCATCAGCTGCAGTCTTGCGTAGGTGGACCGTTCCTTGAAGCCGAAGTCGACCTCAGCCACATCACCTACGTACACGGGAAATCTCCCTGGGCTTTCGATAACTAGATCTTCGATCTCCTGCTCGATCTCCTGGAATTCTCCGTCAATGCGCAGGATATAGTTTTGGCGGTCAACTCGAATCGTGCCTCCCGGTGTATTGGAATTCTCGGCGTTGATGGTCTCAATGAGGTCTGTGAACGTGAGGCCATATCCTTGTAGTGCACGGATATCCACATTCACTTGAACCTCTCGCTCGAGCGCGCCAATGATCTGCACTTCCAGGACATCCGGGCTTTTTTCAATTTCGTCTGCCAGATCTTCCGCAACCTCTTTGAGTTCAGTGAGTGTGAACGCTCCCCCTAGGTTGATGCTCATGATGGGGATATCTTCGACATCGAACTCACTGACGATGGGTTCTTCAATGTCACCGGGTAGGCGTGGCTTGGCCAGTTGTACTTTATCCCGAACTCGCTGGTAGGCAAGATCGAGTGACACATCAGGATTGAATTCCACGATGATAGTAGATACTCCCTGTACCGAGGAGGATCGAACTTCCTTGATTCCGGATACGGAGTGGACTTCCTCTTCCACGATCCTCGTGATCAGGGACTCAATATCGCTTGGACTGGCTCCCGGATAAATAGAGGTGATAATAATGGTTGGTATTTCAATGGAAGGGAAAGCTTCCTTCGAAATCGTCAAATAGCTGACCAGACCTCCCACCGTGAGCATCAAGGTCAAAATTGCAACGCTCGGGCGGTACTTAATCGCAAGCTCAGTGATTTTCATTATAGCCGATCACAGGTCTGTAGTGAAATCCGGGGGTGCATTTAGGATAGGAACTCCAAACTCATTCAGTGCAGTGTAGTGTTGGTCTGTGATTACGCGAACGTCATCTCCCAAGGTTGCTTGTCCGCGAATGACCACTGTTTCACCGGCGGACAAGCCGCTTGTAACTACGACCCGGTTGGCATATTCAGGACCAATGGTTATGTTACGTCTTTGGGCAAAGCTGTCCCCATCACGTTCCTCAACGACATAAATCGCAAGTCCTGACTCGTTGCGGGTGATGGCGTTGCCGGGTATCACAAGTGCATCTTCGACAGTGAGTCTTACGACCGTCAATCGCACGATCATTTCGGGTTTCAATTTTCCGTCCGAATTATCCACGGCAACCTTTATCTCAAATGAGCGGCTATCGGGATCAATTACATTACCGGCGAAGCTGACGCGTCCTGTGCGTGCCGGGGCTCCGGCGCTGCGCGGGCTGATTTCTGCCAGTGTGCCTATTTCGATCTCGCCGGCATACCTTTCTGAGACCCCGGCTACGACTTGAACATTACGCGAATCTACCAGGCGGAGTAACTGGGTGCCACCTACAACCTGTTCACCCGGTTCAATATAGCGCTCCTCAACTGTGGCAGTGATTGGTGCGGGGAGAATGGTATTAGCCAGTTGGCGCGTAGCTTGGTCATAGGCAGCTTCAGTCAGAGACAGTGCCGACTTTGCCTGATCAAGCGTCGTTTCCAGACGTGTGAACTCCAATGCACTGATAATTGAATCTGCAAAAAGCGGCTGTTGCCTATCGTAGCTCTCCTGGGCGATTCTCAGTGCAGCTCGGGCATTACTAACCTGCGCTTCAGCTTGACGATGAGCTGTCTGCAGAAGCTCATCGTCAACACGTGCGACAGTTTGTCCTACACGGACAATTTGTCCCAGGGGGGCTATCATTTCGAGGGTACCAATCGTTCGCGCTGAGACGATTACATCGTGATTTGCTTCAATGGTCCCCGTGAGTTCGATAAAATCATCAAATGCAATGGGAAGTACTTCGAGTGTCTCAACATGCTTAGCCGCCATCGGCGGCGGTTCATTTTCGGTACTTAGATCATCTCCCGGGTCTGCACACGCAGACCAAAACCCGCAACAAAGCAGTAGGATGTAAGGAATTCGCATAGGTCGATTTTTGTTACTTACCAGCTGATGCCAGTCTGAAGTCGGTTTGTTTCTCGATCGGTACGCCGAGAGCCACCTCCAGGTTACTTTGAGCAATCAGGAAGCCGTGTACTGCACGCAGATAGTTCAGCTTACTGGTGTCCAGTTGCTCGGATGCGGATCTTACTTCCAGAAGGTTGGCTACGCCCTCATTAGACCTGGACAAGGTATACTCATAGTTGAGCTCGGCATTCGCTACGTTTGTCTCCTGGCTGGTGATCTGGTGATAAGCAGTTGTGAGTTCACGCAGAGCAGATTCAATTTCGACTCTCATCGCAGCTGTGGCCTCATCGATTGCCAATCCCGCCTGGCGGGCAGCGACCTCCGCACGCTGGATCGTGCGTCTATTTTGTAATCCGTCAAAGATTGTCCACTCAAGTCTGAACCCGATATTGACTGCGGACTGCCAGTAAGCCTCGCTGAAGTAAGTATTACTGCCCTGCGAAAACCTGAATGGATTGGTAGGATCCGTAATAGTAAAAGTTCGAGTATCCGGGACCCGACCGGTATAGCTGAAATTGGCAAATGCATTCAATATTGGGAATCGGGTTAATTTGGCTGCTCGGACCTCATTCAGAGCAAATGAATAGGCCAGTCTGGCTTCTTCAAGATCCGGTCGTCCGCGTATAGCACGTTGGAATGCATCTGTAGCTGCCACAGAGAGGTATGGAGATATTTCATCGATCGCCAATGTTCCATTAATGACAATATCCTGCTCCATAGGCAGTCCGAGCATGAATTTGAGTTGATCAACGGCATTGGATGCTTGGGATTGCGCACGAACCAATGCTGTCTCCCGATTGGTAAGCTCTACGTCCATACTGAGCCGTTGAATCTTGGGCAGGATTCCTCTGTTCACACGGATTGCTGTTTCATCCCGGGAGGCTCGAATTCTTGTCGCACTCTGTGCTGCAACACGAACTTCTTCCTCGGCGAGCAATGCACCATAAAATGCCTCGCGAACCTGACCAATTATAACCTGCTCCTGTCGCTCGGCTGCTTTACTGATTTGTTTAAGTGCAGTGCGGAACCCATGCGGATGCACGATTCTGACCCAATTGGCCACATCTATAATCTTCTGAGTGATTGAAATCGAGTTCAGATACTGATTAGCAACCGAGAACGGATTATCGCTGGGCTCGCTGGGAATGATTCCCGCAGCGTCCAGTCCTCTTCGTTGTCGATCGGCAAACTCGGCAAATGTGATCGGATTTGTAGCATTATTTCCATCCGTTCGTGCGGACTCATTAAAGCCGAGCCAATCAATGAATGCAAATCCGGAGAAGAAGTCTCCAGCGGCGCTACCGGCAAAGGGGTTGGCGTCCTTTACGTTTCGCGTATAGGAGCTCGTTCCCTCTATTGTTGGGAAAGCTATGCCTACTGAGCCAAGAATCAGCAACCTGTTATCCTCCTCGACAAGCTTGCTGGCCTGGAGGGCATAATTGTTTAGCAGGGCAATCTCGACGGCCTCATTCAGCGTGATACTGATAGGAGCATCCTGGGAGCGGGCGAAGGGAACATGCAAGAATAGAACAGTGGCGAAAATGGCGAGCCGCATTAAATCGGTGGTAGCTGGTATTGGGACAGGTTTCACTCAAATCCACGTTGACGAACCCAACAGCGAGCGCAGTTGTACGCGCGGTCTTGATGTGTGTTGACAATAAAAAGATTGAGAATTACATTGAGTGCGCATTGGGCCTCGTGGGGCTAAACGAAATCCTTGTGCTGGTGTGCGTGCAGGTAGTCTACAACGTTCTTAACCTGCTGTGTACTGCGATTGTGGCAAACTAGCAGTGCATCGTCGGTATCTACGATCACCACATCATGGACGCCAACAACTGCAACCAGGCGTTTACCAGCATGCACAAGGGAGCGGCTGGAATCGTGCACGATAACATTGCCCCTAAGTACATTACCATGGCGGTTTTTATCACTCAGGTCGTAGACTGCACGCCAGTCTCCAATGTCGCTCCACCCAAAATTTCCCGGAACAACGTAAACGTTGCTGGCCCGCTCCATGACGCCAAAGTCAATGGAGATTCGTGTGCTCTTGTGGTAAGCCTTACGGATCGCTGTATCTTCCTGCTCAGTCCCAATGTGTTGAGCTGCGTTATTGAAGGCAGTCCAGGTACTCTTCAGATGTGTCTGCATATTTGACAGGAGTGCATCAGCACGCCAGACGAAAATCCCGCTGTTCCATAGAAAATCGCCGGAATCCAGAAATCGTTCTGCAGTTGCTTCGTTAGGCTTTTCGGCAAAGGTTCGCACTCTATGGGTATCGGCGCCCTTGTTGTCGGAGGTGGCATACTGGATGTAACCGTAGCCGGTGGCGGGATAGGAAGGCTGGATACCAATCGTAACGAGGGCACCGGGGCGCTCAGCCGCAACAATCGCCTTTTGCAGAATCTCGATAAAGCGTGCTTCGTCTTTCACCAAATGATCAGCCGGCAACACGACCATGATTGCATCGGGATCAATTGCGCGCAGTTTGATAGCTGCGTAAGCAATGCATGGAGCAGTGTTGCGGCTTATCGGCTCGCCAAGAATGCACTCTTCGGGAATCGTAGGTAACTGCTCGCGTGTAAGGTCTGCGTAGCGCTTATGAGTTACGACCAAGGTTCGCTCTGGAGGCGTGATCGGGGCAATACGCGCCACCGTTTTTTGGAGTAGGGTTTCTTTTCCCAGAACATTAATGAACTGTTTGGGATGCGCCTCTCTGCTTCGCGGCCAAAATCGACTGCCGATCCCCCCTGCCATAATAACACTGTAGATCATGTCTGTGTTGGTTGGACCAGAAGATATAAACCGATTGTAAAGCTGGAAGACGATTCTACTGTATACAGGCAGATTAGTCACGGTTCCATCAAATAAGACAGATTTCTGCAAAGATTTGTTGTTAAACAAGGTTGACCCAATAGTAAGCGCTTGGCGTACAAGTAGTCATTGTTACTTCGGGAATGCTACTTGCATGAAAATTGGAATAGTCGGAACAGGTTACGTTGGTTTGGTGTCAGGAGTTTGCTTTGCTGAAATGGGTAATGATGTCTGGTGCGTTGATGTCGACAAGGTTAAGGTTGCAGGTCTGCGTAGAGGAGAAATGCCAATCTACGAACCGGACCTTGATAGTTTGTTGCACCGCAATCTGCGCGAAAAACGTCTGACCTTTACGACCTCGCTGAACGAAGCCTTGGAAAATGCTGAGATCGTATTTCTTGCACTGCCAACACCGCCCAATGCAGACGGGGATGCGGATTTGTCTTATGTACTGCAGGTCGCACATGCGATCGGCATATGGCTCAGGGACAATGCTAGGTACAGGATTATAGTTAACAAGAGCACCGTGCCTGTCGGGACCGCTGCCAAGGTCAGGGAAGTGCTGGCTGAGCAGGGGGCCAGATATGAGGAGGATTTTGATGTAGTATCTAACCCGGAATTTCTCAGGGAGGGGGCTGCCGTTGATGATTTCATGAAGCCGGAGAGGGTCATTTTAGGGACTTCGAGTGACCGTGCAGGCAACATCATGCGACGTCTCTATGAGCCATTCGTCCGACAGGGTAACCCCATCATTATCATGGACGAGCGTTCAGCGGAGGTTACCAAATATGCGGCAAATGCCTTTCTGGCATCACGTATCAGCTTCATGAACGAGGTGGCAAACTTGTGTGACCGCGTGGGGGCGGATGTGGATAAGGTGCGCATTGGGATCGGCAGTGACAGCCGTATCGGCAGGCATTTTCTGTACGCGGGAATTGGTTTTGGTGGCAGTTGTTTCCCGAAGGATGTACGGGCGCTCCTGCGTACCGCGCGTAGCAATGATTATGTTTTTAAGACGCTTCAGGCGGTACTTGAGGTGAACGAAAGTCAACGGATGTTACTGGTAGACCGCGTGCGGGCTTACCTTGGGGGAGATCTGAGGGGAAAACACGCGGCGGTTTGGGGGCTTGCTTTCAAGGCCAATACAGACGATGTTCGCGAGTCCCCCGCCCATGTAGTTGTTCGTGGACTTTTGGCGGAAGGCGTACGTATTACTGCTTTTGACCCGGAGGCGATGGAAACCTCTAAGACAATCCTGGGAGATTCAGTGACCTATGCCAAGAGTGCTTATGCTGCCTTGGAGGGCGTAGATATGTTACTCATTTGCACGGAGTGGCCGGAATTCAGGCGGCCTGATTTTGAGAGAATTAAGGGGCTGATGGGGCAACCGCTTATCTTTGACGGGCGTAATTTATATAATGCCCGCAGGATGGCAGAGCGAGGATTCGATTATCATAGCATTGGTCGTCCAAGGCTGCCCCCTGCTGGAAGAGCATGATTTTTTTCGCTTGGATTATTACAGATGGCAATGGATTGGCAGGCGTATCTGACTATTGCTGTGATCGTCTCGATCGCTGTGGCACTTGTTCGGGATCTTGCTAGGCCTGATCTCATTTTTCTCGGTGCTTTGGGGGTGCTCCTGGTTGCAGGTGTGATTACTCCATCAGAGGCATTTGCGGGTTTCTCTAACGGGGCGGTGATTGCACTTGGGTCACTTTTCGTCGTGGCCGCGGGAATAGAGGAGAGCGGACTGCTACGCCGATTTGAGCGGCGGTTACTGAGAAGAGTGTCTAATCTGCCAGTGGCTTTGTTTCGGCTTATGGTGCCGACGGCACTGGTCTCGGCATTCATGAACAATACTCCGGTTGTTGCAATATGGACACAACCCGTGCAGCGGTGGGCGTATAGATCCAAGCTTTCTCCATCTAAATTACTCATCCCGTTATCGTATGCTGCAATCGCTGGCGGTATGATAACGCTGATAGGCTCCTCAACCAACGTGGTGGTTTCTGGATTGGCACTGGATCAAGGGCTTACGCTTGCCCTTTTCGATTTTACTATGATCGGACTGCCGGCGGCCGTCGTTGTGCTGATATTTATGGCTTTCGTCGGAGTGCGACTTTTGCCGGATCGTGCTAGCGAGCCAACTTTTACCCGGTCCCGTTTGGAGAAGTGTTTGTTTGAAGTTCGCGTAACTGGACGTTCTCCTTATATTGGCCGAACCTTGAAGCAGTCTGGATTGGATGTTGTGGAGGAATCTGCTGTGATTGTTCAGATAAGACGGGGTATGCATGTTATGCCTTTCGATCCTCAATTAATTTTGGGTCAGGACGATGTGCTATGCTTTAGCGGCAACCTCTCGGTTCTGGAGGACCTGCTGAATAGGCCAGGATTTGGTCCGGGAAGGGCTATTTCTGAGCAACGACTTGGCAATCTTCTTCCAATGTACGAGGCTGTACTCAGTGATACTTCCACCCTGATTGGCAAATCCCTTGCCGAAGTGGACTTTCTTGCTACGTATGGTGCTGTTGTACTGGCTGTGCAATACAAATCGGGCGTGCTTGAAGGTGCTGGTATGAGAGATACAATGTTAAAGGCCGGTGACCTACTGTTGGTTGGTGCTGTAGCGGGTTTCGAGGAGCGCTGGAACGCAAGTCACGCAGAATTCTACTATGTAGTGCCTCGAGGGGTATCCCGTCAAAAATTTGATAAAGCCCGTATAGTAACGTCAGTGAGCATTCTGGTAGCCATGGTTTTGGCTATCAGTACTGGAAGAGTTCCTTTGCCGACAGCAGCATTTGCAGCAGCGCTTGTCATGGTAATGACACGCTGTATAACTGTTGCAACTGCTCGTAACGCACTGGATCTGCAAGTGCTGCTACTTATAGCGTCAGCACTTGGGCTTGGGGTTGCCGTAGGGAAGACCGGTGTCGCAGAGGGCCTTGCCCGAGTCCTGATTGATATTACCGTGATTAGCCCGATTTTGGCCTTACTCGCACTGTATGCATGTACCAACGTACTCACGGAGCTGATTGCCAACAAGGCCGCCGCCGTACTTATGTTGCCGGTTGCGTTTTCCATGGCATCGACCTTTGATGCTGAGCCCAAGGCTTTCGTATTGACAGTGGCAGTTGCCGCGGCAGCCAGCTTTATGACCCCCGTTGGTTATCAGACAAACTTAATGGTTATGGCTGCAGGGAACTATAGGGTTCGGGACTATTTACGTGTTGGGTTACCGGTTAGTCTGTTGGTAATGGTAGTCTCTACAACCATCATCTCCATGAGATGGTTGTAAAAGTTGCGCGAACAGATACGCTCTTTGTTCATGCAACGTCGTTTATTTGGTTTTAGGTAGTCTACCTTCCTTCTATCATTCTACTTCCAATAGAAACGCTATGGCAGTTTTGATTGAGCCTCATGGAGGCTCACTGGCGGAGCTTCTTGTAGATCAAGAGCGCGGGGAGTTCCTCAAAAACATTTCGGTCAATCTTCCGTCGATAGTCCTGTCAGATCGGCAATTATGCGATTTAGAGCTGTTGCTCTGCGGTGGATTTTCTCCACTCAAGGGTTTCCTGAATCAGGAAGATTATGATGGCGTTCTGCGAGACATGCGTCTTTCGTGCGGTACGCTTTGGCCGATGCCGATCACACTCGACATTACTGAGGAGGATGTGAAGCGGCTCAAGGGGCATAATCAACTAGCACTTCGTGATGTCACCGGGTTGCTTCTGGCAATCCTTCATATCGGAGATCTCTGGAAGCCGGACAAAGAGATAGAGGCAAGAAAGGTGTTTGGTACGGTCAGCACCGAACACCCAGCGGTGGAACATCTCTTCAACCGAGCAGGCACGTATTATCTAAGTGGCACACTGGAGGGTGTTCAATTGCCTCCCCATTACGACTTCCCTGACCTTCGGCATACGCCCAGACAACTGCGTGAAATTTTTCGGAGTCAGGGAAGCTCGCGTATTGTAGCCTTTCAGACGCGCAATCCAATGCATCGCGCGCACAAAGAGCTAACTGATCAAGCATCTCAGGAGATAGGTGGAAAACTGCTAATCCACCCGGTGGTGGGGATGACGAAGTCGGGAGATATAGATCACTACACGCGTGTACGCAGCTATAAAAAACTACTACACTATTATCCTGAAGGTCAGGCTTTAATAAGTCTGTTGCCACTCGCGATGCGCATGGGTGGACCGCGAGAAGCACTCTGGCATGCAATTATTCGCAAGAATTATGGTTGTACCCACCTTATCATAGGGCGTGATCATGCCGGTCCAGGCACAATGAAGGACGGCACACCGTTCTATGGTCCGTACGATGCCCAGGATTTGGTTAGGGCCCATACCGAAGAAGCCGGAATAGACGTGGTACCATTTCGGCTAATGGTTTATGCGCCAGAATCAGACGCGTACAAGCCGATAGATGAGGTGGTTGAAGGGGAGGAAACCCTGAATATTTCAGGGACTCAGTTGCGGGGGATGCTTTCGAATGGAGAGGAAATCCCCGAATGGTTTTCTTACAAGGGTGTGATTGAGGAGCTGCGAAAGACTTACCCCCCACGCGGACAACAGGGCTTTGCCGTGTTCCTGACGGGATTGTCCGGTTCAGGAAAATCCACGATTGCAAATGCACTCCAGGCACGACTCTTGGAACGCTTGTCGTGTCCAGTCACTCTTCTGGATGGGGACGTAGTTAGGACCAATCTGAGTAAAGGGTTGGGTTTCTCGCAAGAAGATCGATCTACGAACGTGCAGCGCATCGGCTATGTCGCCTCAGAAATTGTTAAGCATCGTGGAGTGGTTATCTGTGCACCGATTGCCCCGTATGAAGAGGATCGTACCATTAATCGCAGGCGTATAGAGCGCGAAGGTGGTTACATTGAGATTTTCGTAAATGCTTCATTGGAAGTGTGCGAACGCAGAGATGTTAAGGGGTTATATGCAAAGGCCCGTGCTGGAATCATTAAGGGCTTCACCGGGATCGACGATCCCTATGAAGTCCCCGAAAATGCAGAAGTTGTCTGTCGGACGGACCAAGAAACCGTGGAAGAGAGCACGCAGCTTGTAGTGCGGAAGCTGAGAGATTTAGGTTTTCTGTAGAATAATAGCATGAAGAAATCAGTATATGAGGCGCTGAAAGAGCGCATAGAATCACGTGATCTAACCATTGCCGTGATAGGCCTGGGGTATGTTGGATTGCCGCTTGCAGCAGCGTTTGCCGAGGTGGGGTTCAGGGTTATTGGAATTGATGTTGACGAGAAAAAGGTGCGATTAGTCAACCGAGGCATATCGTACATAGAGGACATGGCCAGCGAACGGTTGAGGCCGCTCACAGATCAGGGATTACTGCGTGCTACGAATCAGTTTGATCTTCTGGATACTTGCGATGCCGTAAGTATTTGTGTTCCAACCCCGTTGCGTAAGACTGGAGCACCAGATGTTTCTCACATTCTGAGTGCTGCAGATGCGATCGCTGAACACCTTCACTCAGGTATGATTGTCGTACTGGAGAGTACTACGTACCCAGGCACAACCACCGAGGTGATTTTGCCACGCTTTCATCAGGAAGCTGAAAACCTGGAAGTGGGGAAGGACTTTTTCCTGTGCTTTTCGCCCGAACGTGTCGATCCCGGGCGTAGGGACTGGACCACAAAGAATACACCAAAGGTGATGGGTGGAGTGACACCGGAGTGTCTTCGGGTGGGTAGAATGCTTTACGAGTCCGCCATTGAGTCCGTAGTCCCCGTATCAAGTGCGGAGGCGGCAGAACTCACGAAGTTGGTGGAGAACACATTTCGGGCCGTAAACATCGGGTTGGCCAATGAAGTGCTGCTGATTTGCGATAAATTGGGATTGAATGCCTGGGAAGTGATTGAAGCTGCAGGGACCAAGCCGTTTGGCTTCATGAAATTCCTACCGGGTCCAGGGCTTGGGGGCCATTGTATCCCCATTGATCCACAGTACCTGTCCTGGAAGTTACGTACGCTGGGATACACCGCTCGGTTTATCGAGTTGGCAACCGAGATTAATACAGCCATGCCCAAGTATTGGGTAGGCTGTGTTCAGGATGTACTCAACGAAGAAGGAAAGCCATTGCGGGGCAGCAGCATCCTGGTATTAGGTGTTGCATACAAAAAGGATGTAGGCGATTTACGTGAGTCCCCCGCCTTGGATATCCTCAAGCTTCTTAAGGATAAAGGGGCAAAAATCAGTTACCATGACCCATACGTGCCGGTTTTTACCCTCGATGAGCTTGAGATGGTATCGGTTGTCGATCTGGACGCTGCTATAGCCGAGGCAGATTGTGTATTAATTGCCACAGACCATACCAGTTATGACTGGCCTGCATTGCATAAGCAAGCTCGGTTGGTCGTGGATACGCGGGCTACGCTGGGTCAAGAGCAGGATGCGATCATGAGATACGCATGGGCGGGCGTTCGCGGTTGAGTGGGGATTTACGGGAACAACGGGCCCTCGGTACCTTAAGGGACGCGGGCTGGATCAAGCGGGGGTACGGCAACTATATCAAATTGCTTGTCCCCGAAACCGTCTACGAGGCGGTCGTGCGGACTGCCGGCCAAAATCATGAAAACTGGCGATTTTCGGGCAATCCAGGTCAAATTCCTATAAACGAGCCACACAGGAGGGGTAGGATCAACGAGGACCTACCCACACTTGAAATAACCCCTGCGAAATTTTGCTCTCAGAGCCTCTCAGGGGCAAATCTCAATCGCCCGCCTGGGAAATCAAGACTCGGAGCTTGCGCTGCAGCGTGGGGTCCAGTGAGAGCATTTCGACATCAGACGAAATGTTCGCTGCGGCAGATGAAGCAAGAAGACCTGTCCTTTCGGTAAGGATACAATGTCATTCCTGATATTCAATTTTATATTTTTTCAGCACAGTTGACTCCTCTGTTGTTTCTGCGGCATATGCGTGTCCCGTTTCGTCAATGTACTTGAGGCTTGTTCTACGGGGCATTTGGAACATACCCTTCTCTTTTCCTTCAAGGGTGATCATGTACACCGACCTACTCGCAGATATCTCTTCTATTTTCCCTCCGTGTTCCAGAAACAGGTTTCCTTCATGATCCATTACGGCACTCGTAAAAATCATGCCTCCAGGAACATAGCTGATGGATTCGACGATATCGTCTGGCAATTGTGGTTGTCTACTAGTGTCCAAATAGTGTCCCTGATAACGAAGCGGTAGACCTGCAATGGAAAAACGATTCAAAGGGTGTCCAGACGGATCATAGATAGTGTCTGCCAGAAAACACCTATTTCGGCTGAGTTAAGGGCGTCATGGCCCTGGTTTGCGTACGTCTGAGGTATCAATTCGAGGGGGTGGTGGCTTGGTCACGTCGTATTTAGGTTAGCGTCTCTGCTAAAAGTCGGATTTACGCCGGTTTCCGCAAATTTTTCGGGATCTGATCTGCCCAGCGGACATACCTCGGGCCAGTTCTGTTGTTCTGCACGCCTTGTTTGATCGTATCCGTACGACCAGGGGGGCTTCACGCCGCCTTTCGGCGCGCCTTATGCCACCGGTCGTATTGCCTCCGCTGCTTCTTAACGAT
>MPNB01000075.1 GCA_002238805.1 Rhodothermaceae bacterium bin80
CGCTGGAGCCAAGGTCCCCACCCAAGGGGAAGCTGGGAGATCCGAACTCACGCCATACACAGAGATGGATAAAAATGAGTTATGGGGTCAATCGGCTACGGCAATCCTGCCGTTATGCACGGTGGTGCGACCCAAGGGAGGAGCCGGATGCGTTAACGCGCACGTCCGGATCTGTGCGGGGGGCTCGGAGTAATCCGGGTCCCTACCGCGCTGCCCAACAAAACGAGGCCTATGAGAAAGCAAAGGAGGCTGGCGAGAAGCCGCCCTCGACAAGTTTCTTCTCACTGGGAAAGCGGTTCACGGAATTACGACGCAACATCGAATGGTTACCTGAATATTCTTTTCATGTCGTTCGCTACACTTTGAAATATCAGGCAGACGCATGGAAAGCATTCTTCAAGGAGGGTAAGGGTAGGCCGAGGTTTCATTCCAGACATGGCAGCATCCCTTCGTTCACGATCCCGGAGGATGTAAAGATTCGAGATAACAAGTTGTATATCCCGAAAGTGGGTTATATCGAGATTCGCCGCAAGGGGGGCAACCCATATCCTGATGGTGAACCCGTCAGAGCTACTGTAAGGAAACGAGCGGGGAAATGGTATGCCGTTATCTGCTACAAGGTAGATGTACCCGAGATAGCGGATAATGGCGTTGCCTCGGGCATTGACCGTAATGTTAGGCAGGTAGCTACGGTGTCAACTGCTGGGGAAAGAGAGATCATTTCGCATCCAAACATGAACCGTTTGGATGCCAAGCTAAGACATCATCAACGCAGACTGGCTCGACACAAGAAAGGCTCTGGCCTGCGTAATAAGCGGAAGTACAGAATCGCACGTATACACCGCAAGCGCGCCAACATTCTCATGAACGCAAACCATCAGGTAAGCCGGCGTATAGCCAGGCATAGTTCAACGGTCGTGCTGGAAGACTTGAATATCTCGGGGATGACGCGTTCGGCAAAGGGAACAGCAGAGGCTCCGGGTACGAACGTAAAGGCGAAGTCCGGTCTCAATCGCGAGATACTAAGAACGGGTTGGGGGCAACTGGATCAGATGCTGGGCTATAAATGCCGTGGGGTGATCAAGGTCAATCCAGTCTATACCAGTCAGCGATGTTATGCCTGTGGGCATACCGAAGCGAGTAATCGCAAGACGCAAAGCAAATTCACGTGTATGGTATGTGGCCATGCGGATCATGCGGACCTGAATGCGGCCGCAAACATATTGGCCTCCGGGATTGGGGCATCTGCACGGCGAGGGGCGTTCGGGTTACCGACCCCTACGACCCGTGAAATGGATACGACAGTACCCTTGGGGCACTCACGTATATAATTCCCTTTTGAATATACGCGGCCAGTTCAGTGGCGGGCGCATCACAACGATGCTGTCCCCGCCGAAGAGGACCTTACGCCTTGGCTGCTTTCTATCAATCTGGATATTGTATCAGACACCGATGCAGGCACCGCAGGATTCTTCCTGCTGGCCTTGCGAATGAGTCTTTTTACATGACGGGATAGGTCCTTGCCGGGTTCACTACGCGACAGTTCCATCAGGAAGCAAATAACGATATTGCTTTCATCGGTTCCGTCAGGGGTTAGGGCCACCAACTGATCTGCGATTGCTTGATCCAGCTCAAAGAGTATCAGCTCTTCGAAGGTGTCAATGTTCAGGTGAGTGATTGATTCATCCGCGTATAGAGCATTCAATTTCTCAACCAGTCGAGAAAAACTGTTGTACGGGTCGTTCCGTGAAAATGCAGGAAGCGCTGGTTTCCCAATAGAATCAAAATCCCAATCCGGTTGTCTCATATTGCGTCGTCCAGAATGCGATCTATGAGGCGGTGAGAGATACATCACACCTTCAGACGGTGCTTGTTCATGGAATGAATGCACTTCGGGAGGAGCATAACACACCGTACTGATCCCACCATAGCCGGCAGGCAATGCATGATGGACCTTCCGAAGTGCGGGAAGAGTCTCCGACTTTTCATCTTCGCTTCTTTCAGCCACCAGCACATAACTCGTGTACTCGGTTACCAGTTGATAATCCACCGCCATCTGTGCAGATTTAGCCGTATCCATAGTTTGTAACCGCGTATGGGCAGCGACCCTGGGCAGAATGCTGATTAGATTTTCGCTGTTTTGGGATTTGGTTGAGAATTGCACTTCCTGCGTGACAGTACGACCATCCTCGAGTCTCATCACCAAGCGGCTGGTTCCCTCAGGAGGGTTGCTGAACCAGGCGAATACATGGAGCGTGTCGCCGGCATAGATGGTTTCAATTTTATCCGGTATTTGCCGGATTGGTGCTTCTGGCCACTTAATCCGCATCGAACTGGCGCTCGGTTGATGGATCCGCCTGAAGTGGCGCACAATGCGCTCCGACATATTCTCTCGAGGGGATACCAGCTCGCAGGCCCCAGAAGTTAACTCGCTGATTCTCCGAACAAAGCCTTCAGACACTGCACTGCTTACGCCAACGGAAAAGATCCTGTGTCCGGATTTTTGAGCGGCAGCAATAACGCGGTCATCATCCCAGACTTGGCCATCGGTGATCAACAACAGATCAGATGATAACCCCTTGATTGATCCGCACTCATAGGCCGCTTCCAGCGCCGCACCAATCTCCGTTCCCCCCATGTTCGCATCAATACGATCGACAAACTGTGATGCCTCCTTGATATTGTTCGCGTTGGCGGGTACAAGTTCATTGAAGAGGAGATTGTAGTCAGAACCAAAGGTGATCAGATTGAAATAATCGTTCGCTCTGAGTGACGAAAGGATTTCGTAGAGGGCATCTTTCGCCTGATCAATTGAATCTCCACTCATGGATCCTGAACAGTCTACCACCAACTTCACACACCGGGCTGATTCTGTGGAATTCTCGGAGAGCACCGGGTGAAACGATGCAAGTGCTACATACTCTTCATCATCCTGTGCATACAGCCCGTCAAGTACAGATTGGGAAGACTGCTTGGCGACCATGATGAAGTCCCGGTCCATTAAAGCACTTCCACCAGAGAGGACAAACTCCCTAACGCCGTTTTTCATTGATACACGCACGGGATGTGAGGGGCACTCGAAGTCGGCCAGTGCTAGTTCTCCTTCAACACGGAAGGTTAGCGAAAACCCATGGTCTATTGATAATGCGTATTCCGGGACTTCATGCTCAGCAAGATCCGCAGCGATTGGATCGCCATATCGGGGGGCAATTGTGGTTGGGAGATGAAATCGAAGACTGTCGCCCTGCCAGTAATGCAATTGAGCATATTCAAACTGAACGGTGGCACTTTCATTGGGCAGGAGATTCCCTACGTTTATTGTAAAGAGATCGAGTTTGCTTTTCTTCAGAAGTACTGCAGAGTCACCGTCGACGATAGCATCCTCGTAGTTCTCCTCCGCCTTCTCGTTTCGTTTCACTGCTCCTCGCAGTGTTTTGCCGTTCAGTTCCAGAGAAAGATCTAATAACACCGCATCCGAGGGGAGCGGGAAAGTATACACGGCCTCAATATTGGTGTTTTGCAGATTCCTGTATGTCTGGGTCACCGTGACTCTGGATACCAGACACTGTAGGTGGGCCCGAACGTCTACAGATTCAAGAATAATTTCAGCTCCGTCAACTGATTCAAGTCTTGCTAAGGTTGCGTTTGTCATGGTCGTGCCTCCGCAGGCGTGTTTTGTGAGTCCATCATTAGTTTCTGGGTGGCTTCAATAATGAAGTGAGACCCGCTACCAATAGAGATCTCATGAAGATTGTTGTTTTTTGCTTGTTTGAGTTTTTTCGTAGGCCTCTATCACGCTATCAACAAGCTGTCTGACTTTTTCCGGTGTCAAATTGGACCTCGCTGGATCGATGGTTAGCTCTATGCCTCGATCAATAACCACATGGCTTCTAATTTCGATAGATCCCTTTTCCTGTGGCCTTGGTGGTGGCACCAGGGTTTCTGTTTCGTCTACTTTCAGCAGCTCCCGTATTCGCTTCAAAGACAAACCGGCCTGCTGCCATTTACGAATCTCGATAAGCTGTTCAAGATGGCGTTTTGTATAATGGGCGCCACGCCCACCTCCTTCGGGACGGTCGATGAGTCCTATCTGGATGTAATAGCGAACTGTTCGTATTGGCAGACCAACGAGGTCGGCCAGTTCGCGCAAAATGAATATGTGTTTCTGTTCTTTCATGACACTTAATATATACAGTATAACTGTTAAAATAAAAAAAGTTTCAAAACTCACCCAGAAAAAGGAGTGATACAAAAAATCCTAGACTATGGCCGCTTCGCGCAAGATTGGTGATAGGATGCATCAGATTAATGGCATCGTCGGTTTGGATTAGTGGTCAATTATGTCCCCGGGGCCTAGGAGAAGCATGTGACGGCTCGTGAAGCGAATTCGGTTAAGAAGCCTCAACGGGAGTTCGGAGATCACCATGGGTCAAACAATCCCGTAAAGCGGGATCTTCTCATGTATACAGGTAACATGACGTCTACAAAGGGGGCTTGCTTGGGTGATAATGGAAGAGCGGTCAGGGTATATAGATTCTACTGGGATCTTTGTATTGTGGGAGAAAGGATGATTCGCGATGGATCACGAGGGTGTGGGTCTGGTATATGCTTGGAATCTAATATCCAATCATGCTTGAAGACAGCCGAATCAACTACATTGAACTACCTGCAGAAGATCTTGCGAGTACAAAGGTTTTTTATCAGAAGGTGTTTGGTTGGGTATTTCAAGACTTTGGTAATGACTACTGTGCCTTCAACGACGGCCGACTTGATGGCGGCTTCTACCGCTCCCCGTTGAAGTCTGACAGTAACAAGGGCGCTGCGCTGGTGGTTCTTTATGCAGAGGATTTGGAGGCCACATTAGAGCGCATTACTTCTGCTGGTTCTAAAATTTGTCGGCCAATTTTTTCTTTTCCGGGTGGTCGGAGATTTCATTTTCTTGACCCCAACGGTAACGAACTTGCGGTCTGGAGTGATCATTAGGTTGATCGCGATGGTGGACCTCTTACGAACCTGCTGGATTCTCCGGTGTGCTGAAGTGTGAAAGCTCCTGGGTGGATCTTCGCGGGATGCCGGAGCAACAAATGGAAGAGCATCATACGGTTTTCTCACGTTGCTAATAGCACCATCGGAGGGGGATCGTGAGCTATAAAACCGTAGCTAAAGATCTGAAGGTTTCCCATCAACAGCAAGCGCACTGTCCAGAGACTGCGGGGGGTCTAGGCCGCACCTGGGGGCGATTAACTTTGCCCCACGCCTTTAGAGCGACAGGTTGGTGCTTTGGGTCCCTTTCTCGATCAATGTGATCAGGTTGGCCAAGATCTCGGCTATCTGGTATATGAATGAACTCAGCTCAATCAAACATCCCCAAAGGGTTGTTCCTAAGCCGATTATTCATCAAGCTTCGACCTCACTTCAAACACCATTGGGCCATCATCTGAGCGGACTACTATAATCCTGGAGGGACTGCCCTGGAGTAAACGAATCCCGCGAGCATCGCCCGGAACACGAAACCCCGTGCCGTGAATAACTGCCATCTCACGCGTTTCTGTGAAATAAACGACCGAGCCCCATCCTGCACTCAGTGTACCTAGGGCTTCGCTGGTTCCAGACAGGTTGCCGGCAAAAAACCAGGCAGATTCCCCAGATTTATCCAATGGGACAGAGGTTGAAACCAATACTGGTGCCCATTGGAGTTCATCAGGCAGTGCTTCCGCAGTGAAGCCTCTATTTGCCATGTTCCAGTAAACCGCAGATTCAAGGGTTCGAATCACGTAATTCGGCTCAATACTATTTCCAAACAAATCTGCAATGGAGAGATCTGAGTAGGCGTCATAGGTAGGTATTTTTGAGGCGAACCCGGGCATTTGGTTGAGCAGCATGTCCCGTGTGGCCCATGCATACCACTGCTTCTCCTGCCACTGTGCCACGACCGGATCTATACGTCCGTCCTGATCAAAATCACCGACAAACAACGCTAGGGGTAAACTCAGCACGGTGTTCAAGCCGAGATTGCCCGCTACCAGATCTTTAAACCCATCTCCATCCAAGTCTTGGACAGATAAGCTTTGCCAGAGACCGATTGTTTCAGAAAGCCCAAGTGAGTCTGTTCGGTTAACCAGGGTGGTTCCAAGGTTCTCGAAGACCGTGATGGGCATCCATTCTCCAGCTAAGACTAAATCAGGCAGTGGAGAACCTAAGAGATTTGTCCAGACCGCACTTGTTACATGTCCGGCGTGTTGCAAAGTAGGAGCCCATTGTGCAGTGATATCAACAAAATGTCCGGTTCCATCATTTTGCAGCAGACTGCTGCGTCCGGGTTCCCCATATGTTTCAGGAGCAGTATCTGATCCAACAAAGAGATCTATATCTCCGTCATCATCAAAATCTGTCGCAGCTACGGTGGTCCCGTTTGAATTCATCACAGGCAGTCGGCTGGAATCCGCAAGAAAGTCTGCATGTCCCATGTTCATGTACAGCCGGTCCTGATGCAGTGTGCTTGGTCCGGTCCACCCACCGCTTGCTACATACAGATCCTGGTCACCATCTCCATCGGCATCCAGGAATAGAGCATAGGTATCTTCATGGGTTTCATGCGACTCTGGAAAAGGTATTTGCCGAAAACGACCTTCCTGCGATTGCAGATAAAGCACGCCAGACTGGCCACGAGCACCTCCAATGTAGACATCTTCAAGGTTATCCCCGTTCACGTCTGCTACCGCCAGCGCGGGGCCGCGCATACTGCGCCAGTACGGTAGGAGTGGGAGGATTTCAAAATCCCTTGTTTCATCCTCCTGGTGCTCAAACGAGAGACCATGATCATTCACCGGTTCAACCTTTAGATCGGGGGACGGGGTCTTTTGAATCTCAGTTACTACACCACCCACCTCATCCAGGATAAGGCGCGTACCGGCAGCCACGGGTCCTACGACTGTACGAAGACCAGAAGGCCAGGTCACAACCACAGAATCAGCATCTGGTGCGTCACCAATCCCAAAACTTAATACGTGATCAACAGATGATTGGAACCCGTGAGAGGGGAATTGCTCTTGGGTACAGTAGATATCAGCTGCCCATACGCTGACTCTGGCGCCAAATGCGGATGTGTTTTTTCCTGCACCGCGCAACTGAACAGAAATGTAGCCGTTCGTGGATTCGTTACGGTAAATCAGCGCGTTATTATTCAGCGCGTTGACGACCAAGTCGAGATCTCCATCCAGATCCAGATCACCGTACGCTGCACCATTACCTATGACACGCTCGGCCAGTCCCCAGTCAGAACCAATGTCCTCAAAGCGCAGGTTGCTTCCACCTCTGAATGCATAATTGGGCACAACAGCAGCAGGCATTCGTTGTGCAATTTTAGCTTCCTGTGCCGGTGTGCCCACGTTGAGTATACGTTGAACATCAGGCGCCGAGACGTACTCTATGTAATCCAGATCATTCGGGCGGCCAGGGATCCCATTGGTAATGTATAGGTCTTTCCAGCCATCACCATCAAAATCACCCACCAAGGGAGACCAGGACCAGTCGGTTGCTTCAATGCCGGCAAAGGTGGCTATCTCGCTGAAGAAGGGGCGTCCATCAGGTGTTACTCCGCGATTCAACTGCAGCGTGTTGCGTGAAACCTGTGGGCCATAACCAAGCTCTGCTTTGATCCGGGCGATCACGTCGGCATCCGAGCCGCCGGATGTTCGTCGCGTAGCCAGATCCGATGGTAGCATATCCAGTGCGACAATGTCTGGCAGACCATCATTGTTCAGGTCAGCCACATCGATCCCCATGGTCGAGCGACTGGTATGGCCGGTTGTTTGCCAAAGAGATTCAACAAAAGTACCGCGTCCGCTATTCAGGTACAGGTAGTCGTCTTCATGGAAATCATTGCCGATGTATAGGTCAGGCCAGCCGTCTATATTCAGATCACTCGCTGCTATGCCCAGGCCGTAGCCCAGTGCGCTGCTGTAGATCCCTACTTCCGCCGCAATGCTTACGAAATAACCATCGTCCTGACGGTAAAACTTATCCCCGACCCTTGGAGCATCGATAATTCTTCGCCATGAGGGCACATGGGATTCACGTGAATGGATCGCATGATTGAGCAGGTACAGATCCAGATCCCCGTCACGATCATAATCCAGCCAGGTCGTATGGGTGGAGAGACCTTCAAAGTTTAGCCCGTAGCGGCGGCTCTCCTCCTGGAAAGTGCCATCCTGCTGGTTTATGTAAAGCAGGTTATGGCCGGTTTTTCCGAGGTGGTTCACCCGGCAGATATAAATATCAAGCCATCCATCACCATTCACGTCCGCCATACTGACACCGGTTGACCAGGTGTTTTCACTGAAGCCTATTCCGGCGGCTGCGGTAATGTCTTCAAACCGGAAGTCTCCGCGATTCAGGTAGAGTCGGTCAGGCACCTGATTGCCCGTGAGAAGGATATCAGGCAGACGGTCATTGTTGATGTCGCCAATAGCGACGCCGCCACCGTCGTAAAAATACAGATAGTCAATGATGTTGAAATCGTCCTCCGGTACGAGCGTGTTGCTGAAATGCACACCTGTCCGGTCTCCGTCCAAAAGTGTGAACAGCGTATTATCTGGGCCAACTCTGGAACAACCCATAAGGATCACCAGAAGCAGAACATAGCTACTGCGCATGCGCAAAGACGCTAAGCGTATCATTGTTGCGGGCTACAATCACCAGCGTGCGGCTGTTGGCTTCCAGTGTCAGGATTTGTCGCACTTGTCCCTCGACAAAGAAGCCGGACTCGTGCCAGGTTAGGGGTTCCATAGAGGGGCTCCTGAGTGCAGTACCATAGCTCGCATCATATCTTCCCGCTTCCGGCTTTACTTCGTGCAGGTTACCTCCTGCCAGTATGATGTGTCCTTGTGCAGTTTGTAGGTCAGCCAGCCCGTAAACAGGAGACAGTTGTAGTTCTTCTGGCCCCGGAATGAGCGTGAAGCTCCCCGTCCCGTCGTTAATACCAATCATACTTCTGAGTTCAGAAGCCAGTAGGTGCACGGCCCGGTTCAGTTCCTCGTCTGAAAAAATATCCTGAATGGTGGCATCCGCATAAGATGCGTAGGTTGGGAATGTGCGTACCAGATGGGGCAGTTGTTCGACCAGGTCATGACGCAGATGCCAAGGGAACTGGCGATCGTCTATGGTCCGGGAAAAGATTTGCTCTACTCTGCCGTTACGGTCAAAATCGCTGATCCATACCTCAACAGGTGGCTTGAAGCGTGAGTTCAGGCCATGATTGCCCGCAACAAAGTCCAAGTCTCCGTCTTCGTCAATATCTGATGCCAGAACTGATTGCCACCATCCTGTGGCACTTTGCAGCCCAGTGTCCATGGGGGTAAGTGTACCGCGGTCGTTTTTCAACAAAGTGAGCGGCATCCACTCGCCGCTGATGAGAATATCCAGTTCAGCATCTCCATCAAAATCCGCACACGCTGCATCCGTTACGAGACCAATGGATTCCAGGCTTGGGGCAAGCCGTGCAGTGGCATTGGCGAATTTTCCGGTTCCATCGTTGAGCAGCAGTCGGCTAGTGGCTGGAAGGCCATATGCAAATGGCTGCAGCCGGGTGCCGAGAAAGAGATCTATATCTCCATCTCCGTCGAAATCAGCTGAACAGACAGCTGAAGTCGGATTAAACCCGCGTGTAGCCAGACTCATGAACGATTCACCTCTCTGGAGATTACCGACACCGTCATTGTTGTATAACCGGTCCACCAGGGCGGAACTGCTACTCGGCAATTCACTGCTACCGCTCGCTACGTAGAGATCCTGATCTCCGTCAGAATCCACGTCCAGCCACTCGCAGTCCACATCTTCTGAAGGCGCGTCCTCTGCAAGGACAGTCTGTGCAATTCGTTCAAATGATCCCTGGTCAGTCTGGACAAAGATCGCTCCTGGTTGTCCCCTTGCTCCGCCGAGGTACAGGTCATCTCTTCCATCTCCATTCAAATCTCCTTTACACATGGCCGGTCCCTCTGTTGAGCGCATGTGAAAAAGCATAGGCTGCTGGTCAAAGTCACTGAACACATTCTCTATGTGTTGCCAGTCAAGCCCGATCGAATTCGCATCAAGAGGGATCAGAAGTGGTGTAGGTGACACTTGGATACCCTGGTTGGTGCGTGGGCTCGCTGGAGGTTCCTGGAGTTGCAGGCGCCGGTTTGTAGCCACAGCTTCATGCAGGGATGTCGCACCATTTGGCCAGCGGACCACTAGAGAGTCCAATGTTTTAATATTATCCCCAAGGCCCAGATGTAATACGGGATCAACACTGCTCTGAAAGCCTCTCACGGGTTGTTGTTCGATATACCAAAGCCTGGAGTCATGCCAGGCGCTGATCTGGGTTCCCACCGCCTGTGTATTCGGAGAGATTCCCTCAAGTTCAATCTGCAGTGAATAGCGGTCACGGAAGTGGTCGGTTGTGCGGTTGCGAAAAATCATGGGGGGACCGCCAAGGTTGTTGATCAACAGGTCCAGGTCCCCATCCAGATCCAGATCCCCATATGCACTTCCGTTTGAAAAACCTGGTGTCTCGAGGCCCCATGCCTGGGTTACATCAACGAAAGGCTGCCTTTCGAGGCCGGCAAACATGTGATTCGGGACTGCCTGAACCGGAATCATTTCGATTAATGTTTTCCAATCCACATAATTCTCACTGGTCAGGAGGTCTCGGGTATTTTCGTCACGAATAGCTTTCAGATAATCTGCATTGGTAAGATCACGGTAGATGCCGTTGGCTACAAAGATGTCTCGTTTTCCGTTGTGATCATAGTCAGCTATGAGTGCTCCCCAGCTCCAGTCGCTCGCTTCAACGCTGAGCAGCCGCCCGGCTTCGGTGAAGCGAATCTCAGAAGGGGTATCAGGGGCGGGTCCCCGGTTAATCTGTAGTGTATTGCGCGTAAATTGGTGATAGTAGTCATCGCGTACATAGGCTTGATAGCGCGTCCAGCTATCGAAAGAGGATACAGTCTTGAGGCGATCATTCGTTGCCGGCAGCATGTCGGTGACGAAAATGTCCAGATAACCATCGCCGTTAAGATCGGCCATATCGGCTCCCATCGCTGCTGCACTTACACTCTTTATGCTCTTGCGAAGCGACTCAGAGAAAGTCCCGTCCTGATTATTTATGTAGAGGTAATCATGTTCAAAGAAATCATTGGAGATATAGAGATCGGGCCATCCGTCACGGTTGACATCTCCCACGGAAGCACCAAGACCAAAGCCAATTTCACTGTTATAGATCCCGGACGATACAGTTACATCAGTAAAACGTGCATCCGGGGCCTCATTACGGAATAACCGGTCTCCGCCGACCATATGTGGTATATGGCGCGTATTGACTTCGAGATTAAAATCCAGGATACTGCGAAATGAGTTGTTAACCAGAAACATGTCCACATCACCGTCGAGGTCGTAGTCCAGGAAAGTCGCATGTGTTGACAGTCCGGCATCATCGAGTCCATAGGAGTGTGCTTTTTCCAAGAAGGTCCCATCGCCCTGATTGATGTAAAGCTCGTTTCGCCGATCATCTCCGGGTGCAATCCCCGAGTTACATACATAAATATCCAGGTGTCCGTCCCCATTGATATCCGCCATACTTACCCCTGTACTCCAGGCATGTGTGCCCATGATACCTGCCTCTTCGGATGCGTTCTCGAACAGAAAGTCACCCCGGTTCAGATACAGACGGTTGGGCACTTGGTTGCCGGTAAGAAATACATCAGGGAGTCCATCGCCGTTAACGTCCCCGATTGCGACGCCACCTCCGTTATAGAAGTTACGGTAGCGATAAACATTGAAGTCATCATCATGTCGCAGCGTATTCTCAAAGTCGATCCCCGCCTCTATGGCGGGGATTTGTTCAAAAAGCGGCTCCTGTTCTGCAGTGCACGCACACAGAAAGCCCGCCAGCAGGACGCAGGCCGATTTATCCATCGTCTTCGGGCAAAGTAGCTCGTAGATCCGTGATCATCACAAGGACATCACTGTCTGAAGCACGTCGGATGGTGATCTGACGGTTTGCGTCAATCTTCACGAACTCGCGGGTGAGGCCATTCAATGGTATGGAGACCTCTTGTGTGATGAATCCTTTGCCATACCATGCTTCCATTAATTGCCTAACATCCAGAAGCAGACTGTCAGACCAAAGGCGCCGATTCCAGGGGGCCCAGGCATCGTAATGGATGCGGGCGCGCATCTGGACTACACGGTCATCCTTGAAGTCGGGATAGTAAAGCATTGTAGCCTCATAGGGAAGGGCATCTGAGAGCTTGTAAAGCACATTCTGGTTTTGGGGGCCGTGCGTGACCAAGCCGCGTCGATTCAACGCCCAACTGGAATCATAGAATGCCTGGCGTGACATCCCCAGTTCGTAGTTAAGGAATATCTCACGGACTGTGTCAGGCCGGGCCAACTCACGGGCTACTATGGCCTCGTGCGAGGGAGTTCGTTCACAGGCAGCTAACAAAAGAAGCACCAAAAAGCATGATAACGAAAAGCCGGATTGGCTCATTGGACTTCGGTAATAGTCAGACGCGAATTATGTTTGACATCTGTAATGACTTGCCGGTTACCGTGCGCCCATTGCACAACGACAGAATCTAACGGTCCGGTGAAGCCAAAGTGCAGCACGGGATCTACACTGGATTGAAAACTGCGCTGCAGGAATTGTTCGGCGTACCACTGCATTCCGTTCGCCCAGACGCTCACTTGGGTGCCGACCCCGAAGGTATTGGGTGGGGCACCTTCCAGTTTTACCTGCAACCAGTGGTGTTCAGGATACAATGATGTTGCATGGCTGCGGTAGATGAAAGCCGGCATGTTAACATTGTTGACGACCAGATCTAGATCCCCGTCGTTATCTAAATCTCCATATGCAGCTCCATTGGAAAAACTTGGTGATGCCAAGCCCCATGCCCTGCTTACGTCGTTAAAATGCAGATCCTGCTGACCTGCGAACATATGGTTTGGTAATGCATGCGATGGTACATCCTCCAATAGTTGCAGAATTGGTTGTTCATGGGCGAGGAAGAATGCTCGCAGAGAGTCAGCATTGGAGGCCTGAGCAATAAAGTCCTGATCCAGAAGGTCTTTGAAAATGCCATTGGGTACGAAGATATCCCTTCGACCATCCAAATCGAAATCTGCAATCAGGCCACCCCAGCTCCAGTCAGTACTTTCCAGACCTGCAATGCGGGACACCTCGCTAAACTGCAATTGCCCATAGGGTGATTTTCCGCGATTTAATTGCAGGGTATTGCGTGAGGCCTGGTGGTGATAGCCGTTTACCAGGTTACTGACATAATCTGTCCAAGATGGGAATGCAATGCGGGATTGATACCGCCATGATAGATCAGGCAGCATGTCGGAAACAAAGATGTCGGGCCATCCATCGCCGTTGTAGTCTGCGATATCACCTCCCATGGAGCTCAGGCTCATAGTACCTATCGTGTTGGTACCTACTTCCATAAATGTGCCATCACGCTGGTTGAGGTACAGGTAGTCACGCTCGAAGAAGTCGTTGGAAATATACAGATCCGTCCACCCATCCCGGTTCAGATCTCCGGTTGATACTCCCAAGCCGAAACCAATTTTGCTGCTGTAGATATTTGCGTCTGCTGTTATGTCGGCAAATCGATTGTTGTCGTTACGCAAGAGTCGGTTACCACCGTCTGGATCGGGGAATTGTCGGAGATTCGGAGCAGGTTCCAAGTCATCAAGCGAACGGACCGGATTACTCAGAACGTAGGCATCCAGGTCACGGTCACCATCGTAATCAAAAAAAGAGGCATGTATTCCGAGGGCCTGAAAGGCAAGACCGTACTCATGGGCCAGTTCAATGAAAGTAGCGTTCTGCTGGTTAATGAACAGTTCGTTATGGCGACGTGCTCCGCCCGGTGGCCCGGATTTGCTTAAATAGATATCCAGCCAACCATCGCTGTTTATATCTACCAGACTAACCCCCGTGGTCCATACATTCGCTGAGTATAGGCCAGCGCTTTCGGTAACGTCCTCAAAGCGGAAGTCTCCCTGATTAAGATAGAGTCTGTTGGATACCTGATTACCGGTCAGGAAGATATCTGCTAGGCCGTCATTGTTTAAATCCCCAATTGCAACCCCGCCACCGTTGTAGAAATTACGGAAGACATAGGTGTTAAGGGTTTCGGCAGGCACAAGGTTATTGGCAAAGGTGATACCGGTTTGTTCGGGGCTTAACAGTTCAAACAGTCGTGTATCGTGCTTGCATGCGCCGAACACTAGGCATAGAGACACAATGGGCAGGGAGCTCTGTGTGAGTATGCCAGAGAAGAGTTTAGCCAGGCGGTTGTATATCTGAGATACCATATTACACAGTAATACCCGGTTCATGATTTATAACGCTCCTCGCCGTGCAGATGTCCCGATCCCGGTTTATTTGCGGTTGCGTCCAGTTTCCCCGTGACCACCGGTAATACACTTGAATTGAGAATTATAAATAGAAGTGAAACTTTGGACGTGATTTTATGCATAGGAGGTATGTAACAACTCAAACAAAATGGCATCATGAACAGAGGAAAAGGCCCGGGGCGTAACCACCGTGATTCAACTGGCTCAAAAGATTCCCGATGAGGAAACGGCTAGGGTATGAATTGAGCGTATTATGTGGCCGAACGGTCGAGTATATCCACGTTGCTAAGGAACGGATACACACGAGTCTACACACCTGACACTTCCCTATCGTTGCCGTCCATGCAAGCGTTTCTTTGGTGTTCACAAAGGAACGCTTATGGAAAACAGTAGATCACCCTATCTGACTTGGGTTTATGCGATTTACTTGGAGTTGACCAGCTTAAAAGGAATCTCCAGTGTGAAGCCGTACCGGGATATTCGGGTTTCGTGGCCAACGGCGTAGTATGTATATTCAGGTCACCGTTCACTACTTCGCCCAGGCTGGATCACAGAGCCCAAGCAGGAGGGCCAGGACAGGAAGGCGCGGAATATTGGAACTAGTCATAGTAGAGATTCTGATGAGAAGAGAGCGAGGACTAAGCGAATCCAGCGATCCGATTATTGCATCGAATATTGACCGGCCTGTCCGTTCCAGTGCAACGAAAAAGCGCCCCGCCGGCTACCCGACGAGGCGCTATGACTGTGCGAGGTGATTCGACTAGTACCCGGGATTCTGCACGAGATTGGAATTGGCTTCCAACTGATTGCGCGGAATCGGAGCGACATTGCGCCAACTCTCCGAAATTGGCTTGAATTGCCACGGATCATTATAGCGAGTCTGTCCACCTTCCACGCCGGCAAAGCGGATCAGGTCCTGGCGCCGGGTCTGCTCCCAGAACAGTTCTCTGCCGCGTTCTCCTATGAGTTTGTCGGCATCCAGACTCGCGAACGGATCCACACCGGAGCGCACACGGATCTGGTTGACGAGGGCTAAAGCCTCCGAACTTCCCGCATTCATCCGCCACAAAGCTTCCGCCTTAAGCAGCAATACATCCGCGTAGCGGTAGATCACAAAATCATTGCTGCCGGAGCTGCCAATGCCGTTCTCAAATGCATATTTGCCAATTCGAGCTCCGCACTGGCGACAGGCTACCGCCTCAAGGTCATTCATAGCCGGCGTGAACGTAAGGGGAGGTCCATTCAGGTCAAAGTCACTATAAATGCCAGAGTCAGTGATCCTTTCGCCACCGGAAGTATATTGGGGACCCACCAGGAAATTGCCTAGCCGATCATCTAGGGTACCCATTAAACGCTCCAAGCCCGCGTCATCCGCGGTCGGCTGAGAGCCCCAGACCTCACCTTGGGGCCCTGGATTCTGCACTGGATCAATGACGGACTCATACATCTTCTGCGTGGCGCTCCATCCGTTCCACGGCTGGAATTGGAAGTTGTAGGTATTCTGGCTACCGTAGTGCAACGTCATCTGGTGGAGATTCAACCCGGTCAGAAACACCTTGTCATAAGGGACGACAAAGATGTTCTCTGGTGATCCGTCATTCTGGACGGCAAAATTGTCGTGATAATTCGCCGCCAGGGAATACTGGCCGGAGTTGATAATCTCGTTCAGCTGCGTCAGCGCATCGCTCCATCTGGCGGAACCCGTGTAGACCTCGGCATTCATGTAGAGCTTGGCAAGTGTCATGCGCGCCACATACTGGTTCATGCGCCCGTAGGTAGCACGCGGATCGGAGCTAAGATTACCCAGGTTATCAAGGAGCTCCCTCTCTACAAACTGAAACACCATCTGTCGTCCCTCCGCAAAATTTGAGGACGGCTGTGAGGGCTTCTCTTCGGCATCCACGAAACTAGTTACAATCGGAACATTGCCGAATGCATCCAGCAGCCAGAAGTAATAGAAAGCGCGCATAGCCACCAGCTCAGAAATGAAGGTCGCCGCAAGCGCAGGATCGGCAGCTCCGGACTCCACGGCGCTTTCAAACTGAAAAATCAGCCTGTTGGCGTTGTTGATTCCAGAGAAGTAAGTCTGCCAGAATCCGTTGAATGTACCGTCGGCATCGGTCCAAGAGTGGCTATTGACCCTGTACCAGAATCCACCTTCGGACCAGTCCTGCCCCCGGGCAGGCACAATGATCTCATCCGTGGTGGCCTCATTAAACTGTGCCGGCGCTCCACCACCGCCCACGGCCGTTAGCCTGCTGTAGGCATCACCCATAGCTGAGATGAACTGCTGGTCATTTTGAAAAAAGGTTTCAGCCGTAACCTGGCTGTCGACTGTGTCCGTCAGGTCCGTGCAGCCCACTGAATAAAACAGCAGACCAACGGCGAGGACCAGCGAAGAAAGGATTGTTCTCGGTTTCATGATGTCTGTGGTTCCTCTCTGTTTACAAGCTTACGTTTATGCCAAAGCTGATGGATCTCGTGGTAAACCACTCAATCCTACGCTCAATCCCAGGAGCGAGCGGTCCTCCGCTGGAGCCCTGTTCCGACTGACCCTGGTTGCGATCCACATACCGCACCTGCGGATTCAGACCGGTATAACCCGTTATAGTAAACAGGTTGTTTCCGGTCAGATATAGTCTCACACGGCGGACTGGGCTGTTACTCAACACCCGAGCCGGCAACGTGTAGCCCACGGAAGCATTGTTCAGACGCAAATAATCAGCATCTTCAATGTAGTAGCTGGACCAGCGCGGGTCGTCCTTGAGATCACTCAGTTCAAACGCGTGCGACAGCACATTGTAGGACGAAATTTGCTTGGGCACGGAATAAAACAGGCTGAACATGTTGGCCAACTGGTGCCCAAATACGCCTTCCAGGAAGAAGCTCAAATCAAAGTCTCCGACGCGCATGTTGTTGGTCCAGCCGATCTGAAAGTCTGGAAGACCGTTGCCAAGGATCTGTTCATCATCCGGGAATGACAGTCCACCGTATTCCACTTCCGATCCATCCGGTTTCAGGAAGAGCCATTGGCCGTCATCACCGATGCGGGAAAACTGCGGTCCCCAAAGCTGTCCGATCGGCTCCCCTTGTTTAACCCGGATCAGGTCCGGTGTATTGAGACCGGGTGATCCTGGGCTGGCGAGGAACTGCACATCCTCAGTGTGAAACTTGTTAAGCATCGTTTCCGAGTAGAAGGAAGCTACTAGCCCGGTATTCCAGGTCAACGGGCTGCCGCCACGCAGCACATCAACATCAAGCGAGATCTCCAGACCGCTGGTTTCCAGCTCACCTACATTGGTCCAGGTAGTGGGAAACAGGTTCGGCGGCACTGGGACGCTGACTTCAAACAGCAAGTCACTCGTGGTAGAATTGTAAAAATCAATACGACCACTGACACGTTCGGCGGCTGTCACGAAGTCGACACCAATGTTGAGTTCCGTCTTCTCCTCCCATTTCAGGTCTGGATTCGGGTTACTCACCGGGCCGAAGCTCTGGATGAATTGACCGTTGACAAAGAAGTTGCCAGCCGGGGCGAATCGCTGCAGAGCCAAGCCGCTCAGCGGAGCATCCTGACCCGTTTTACCTATGCTTCCACGCAGCCGCAGAGAGCTGAGGTAGGGGATATCGACGAGGTTGCTGACTTCCAGTCCAACTCCTGCGGCCCAGAAAAGACCCCATTTGTTGTCCACTCCAAAGCGTGAAGAGCCTTCACGTCGCAGACTGGCGTTGGCAAACATCGTTCCGTCATAATTGATATTGGCCCGTCCAAAGAAAGCCACCAGACGGTGCGTGCTTCGGAAACTGCTTACTGACCCTTCACCCTGACTAAAGTCCTGCGCAAAAGAGAAGTTGTTGAACGCGACATTGTCCGCGATGAAATCACCGCCAGACGCATTAAAGCCTTCATCAACGAAGTCGTTAAATGAGTAGCCGGCGAAGGCTTCCAGTGAAGTGGATCCCGCCACATCACCGGAATAGTGGAGCGTGGTTTCAAACAGCTCACTACTCAAGTCCAGATAGGCTTGTGTAGCTCGGCCCGGACCCAGTGAAGCGGCTGTGGCCCCGCCTCCAACTTTATGCTTGCGCGAAAAGAACTGACGGGCAATTTGGTCTTCAGTCTGGAAGGAATATTGCGTGGCAAACGACAGTCCGGGCAGTACAAAACTCAAGTTATACTCGCCCCTGAATACTCCGGTGAAATACTTGCTCTCGCCGAGACGCTCGCCTTCCTCAATAATAGCGACCGGGTTGAAGTAGTTGAACAGAGGTTGCTCAAAGTAGCCACCGGTATTTTCAAAGCCATCGGCGGTGACTGGAGCAGTCGGATTCATGATGCCGGAAAACTTGAAAGCGTCGGCGAATCCGAAATTTTGATCTTTCTTCGTCGCCGCCAACTGGATCGTAAGCTCCAGATCATGATTCAAGGCCCACTGAGTGAAATTCAGTCGGCCACCGATTTCCTGAAAGCCGGTATAGCGCTGGATGCCGTTCCGGTCCCGGAAATTACCGGATACGCGATAGACCGTGTTCTCATTGCCGCCGCTAAGCGCGAGGTTGTGAACCATGTTTGATCCCTGCTGGGTGACTTCCTTGAACCAGTCGGTGCTTGAGCCCAGATCCGGCGCGTTCAGCCCGGTTTCATTCGATAGCTGGCGGTACTCATCACCGCTTAGCACATCCAAGCGGTTTTCAATACCCTCAAACGTGTAGTAGGCATTATAATCTACAGACACGCCTCTTCGCGCCTCACCGTTCTTGGTCGTAACCAGAATAACGCCGGCGGAGCCGCGCGTTCCGTAGATGGCCGCGGCAGAGGCGTCTTTGAGTACTTCTATTGAGGCAATATCCGAGGGATCCAAGTTGTCCCAATTAGCTCCGATCACGCCATCTACCACAACGAGTGGCGACTGATTGGCTCCAAACGAGGAGATACCGCGGAGGCGGATCTCAGCCTCATCATTTGGGTTGCCGTTGCGGGTGGTTATCTGAAGTCCAGCCACCTTGCCCTGAATGAGCTCGGCCGCTGAGTTGACATTGCCGGATACGAAGTCTTCGTCGTCTAGACTGGCCACCGCGCCGGTAATCGTCCTACGCTCCTGGGACCCGTATCCAGTCACCACAAGCTCCTCACCGATTTCGTACGCGATTTCAACCAGCGTGACATCAATCTCACTACGTCCGTCGATGGCGATTTCCTGCGTGTCAAAGCCAATAAAGGAAAACACCAGTGTGTCCTGCAGCGAAGGGACGGTCACGGCATAATTGCCGTTCATGTCGGTCGTTCCACCTTGGGTGGTACCTTTGACGACGATGCTGGCTCCGGGTAGCGGGTCGCTGGTTGTGCCGTCACGCACAGTCCCGGATACCGTTGACTGCGCCAGCACCGACGGTACCGCAAGCGCAATCAACATAAGTGAAAGTAATGCTCTTTTCGTATTCAGCATGAGTCCGGTTAATATTCCCAACTAGGTTCATTCGGGTACGTACGAACTAACAAACGTACGCGAGTATATACGCACATAATAATATACGATACGCGGAAGTTCAAACGCAACATGCGAGCGCATTAAGAAAGTGCAAGGCCCATTTTTGCCACTCCGTTTGGTGAGTTACTGACTCAGTTTGTGAAAACGTTTGTACAGTCGACGCTGCGCTTTCCATGCCACGGAGATCACCTCAGCAGAGACCGCTTCTTGCCGTTGTCGTAGCACACGACTGCGGCGGGGTGGGTTTGCATACTTCCATGCGGCGGAGATGACCGCATTTCGCACATGGACATTTCCAGTTTTGGTGAGGCCGCCCCGTTGCGTGTGATTGCCTGAGCTGTGCTCGCTTGGCACCAGGCCCAGATATGCCATCAACTGACGTGGATGTGCAAAACGACGGAGATCTCCCAACTCGAAGACCAGGGTCAACGCCGTCACCAAACCAATCCCTCGGAATGCCATCAAGACCTTGACGGGCGCTTGATAGGGGGCGCGTTCGGCCTGCGCGGCTAAGTCCCCCTCAATTCTGCGTACTTCTTGCGTTAGTTGATCTAATTGGTGCAGATACGTTTGAAGCGTGATCTGGTCAATCTCGGCCATCGGTAAGGCGCCAATCCATGTGTGAAAGGTCTTGG
>MPNB01000076.1 GCA_002238805.1 Rhodothermaceae bacterium bin80
ATGGTGATACGTGGCCCACGTTCAATGGAGCAATTGGGATGACCTATGAGCAGGCTGGCTCAGGACGTGCCGGCCTTGGTATCACTACGGCTGAGGGAGATACGCTGACACTCTCCGATCGTATTGAACATCACTATACGACCAGTCTGTCTACCATTGAGGTTGCTGCAAACCAGCGGGACCGTATCACAACCGAGTTTGCCGAATACTTCCGGAATGCTGCATCCCGACCAAATGGAGCACATGCTGCCTATGTTGTTCGCCACGCAGGCCAGGAGGATAAGGTTCGTGTACTCTCCAATCATTTGGATCTCCTCGGTATTGCTTATGGGTTCGCGACCACAGCGAGTACAGGAGAAGGCTTTGCTTATCAGTCGGGTTCCATAGAACGTGTAAGTGTTGAGTCCAGAGACCTTGTTGTTCCGGCCGTACAGCCTAAAGGTGTGCTGGCCAGTGTTCTTTTTGAACCTGAGGCTGAACTGGAAGACTCGCTCAGCTATGACATCACAGCTTGGGCCCTGCCCTATGTCTACGGTCTGGAAGCGTATGCAATGGAGGATGAGGTAACATGGACCCCTACCGCCGCCATCCCTGAACCACATGTTCTTCCATCTCGCCCTGTTGCTTATCTGGCCGAGTGGAAAAGCTTTGAGGATGCCCGATTCCTTGCAGCACTTATGCGGAAGGGTGTGAAGGTGCGCTACACAGAAATACCCTTCAAAATCAATAATAAATCCTACGACGAGGGTACGCTCATTATGACGCGCGAGGGAGCAGGGGTCGCCTTCGATTCCCTCGTCATCCAGGCGGCCCGCCACACAAATCAGCATGTTGAGGCAGTCAATACAACACGCGTCACCGAGGGCGTCGACTTTGGTTCAGGCGATGTGGTCTATATGCGTGCACCACGTATTGCCATCGTTGCAGGGCCCGCGGTCAGCTCGTATAGCCTCGGGGAGCTGTGGCATTTCTTTGATGAACAACTCGAGTACAGCACTACGCTGGTTAATAGTGATGATTTTGGGAGCCTGCCGCTGTTTCGCTATGACGTGATCATATTACCCTCCGGCAGCTACAGTGATATCTTGAGCGAGCGCCGACTGGAAGAGGTTCAAAACTGGCTTCGGGAGGGCGGCCGCTTGATCGCGCTCGGCAGCGCAACCCGCTTCCTTGCGGGCAAGGACAGCTTCGGCCTGAAAATCAAGCCGGACGAAGATGATGAGGACGAAGATTCGCTGAGCGTACGGCTTCGACCCTACGCTGACCGCCATCGCCATGGAATCACCGAAGATGTTACCGGAGCTATCTTTCGCACGGAGCTGGATACGACACATCCCTTGGCATTCGGCTACGAACAGGACTACTTTACGCTGAAGGGCAGCAGCCAAGCTTACGCCTGGCTGGAAGATGGATGGAATGTCGGTGTACTCAGGGAGAGCAGCCTTGTCGCGGGGTTCGCAGGTACCAAAGCATTGGACGCCCTAAGCAACTCACTGGTTCTGGGCATGGAATCGATCGGACGCGGTGAAGTCATCTATTTCGTTGATAACCCGATCTATCGGGGCTTTTACTACAGTGGCCGACTCCTGCTGGCAAATGCTGTTTTCCTCGCAGGGCAACGAAGCGTGGCGACGTATTGAATCACCATGAACCGCACATATGTGATTCTGTGCCTGCTTCTGATTTGTGCCTGGACTCAACGTGCTCACAGCCAGTCACAGCCCCTCAAGGGCGTAGTTTGGGATGCACCTGAGCCACCCACTGTCCGGCATCTCCTGGAAATACATGAAGCCGGTGTGGAAGCGGTTCGACTGCCCCTGGTCACAGATAACACGCTGCTCGATGTTGCAGATACGCTTGGATTGCGATTGTTTCAGGACTTGCCCCTCGAATTTTTACCCGCCAATGTACTGTTGGACTCCCTGGAGTATGCGAAGCGCCTAGTGTGGCAAGCCACGCTAGTGAGCTTGCGCCATCCGTCTGCGCAGCATTTTGGCGTGTCAACCAAAAGCGACACCAGCACCCCACGCGCTTGCGAATATTTCGAGCAGCTTGCCAAAGAGGCTTCCGAACTTACCCTATACTACACAACCGCTTTTCTGGACCGGGATCAGTGTTCCGCGCACGTTGATCTCGTGTTAGTGGATGTGCGCAAAGGGTTTACTCCCACGTCAGTGCTGGAAAACTGGGCGGAGTCGACACCCATTGGCTTCGCAAGTATCGGACAAAAAGTTGATGATGAAACTCTTGGCTTACGCCGAAAATATTCACCCGAATCCCAGGCACGTTACTTGGAAAATCATCTGCCGCCACTGCTTGAAAGCACTGTGGAGGTAATCTTTGTTTATCGGTGGCAGGATTTTGCAGATACCGGTCCCCAGTGGGGGCTGATTGATGCAGTGGACCAGAAACGACCTGCGTACAATGTTCTGCAAGGCATCTACACCAATACCCAGGACATCTTTGCGTTTGACTTGGGCAATCACCCTCGCCAGAAACCTGCCTGGAGCCTGATTCTGGCCTGGTCTGCCTGTTTCCTTGTGGTCATTCTGTGCTTCTGGTTTAGACGATTCTCCGAAATTCTGCGACGATATTTTCTGGGCCGGGCTTTGTACAGAGATGCACTGTATCGTGAGTGTGCACTCTTGGGGGGACCATCATTTGCTTTTGTTGTCGTACAGGGGCTCCTCGCTGCTGCTACAATACTGATACTTATTGAGGCATTCAGAGAGCTCCGGCTGATTGAGACTATAGCAGCTTCACTAAACCCACACATCCAGGATCGCATGGCGAACCTGGCCTCCAGTCCAGCCCTCTTAATATTCGTCACGGTCGCTGCCTACCTGATGTTCCAACTTTTGTCTGCCACGTTCGGGGCACTGGGTGCGCGTCAAGCAATAAATACGTCCATGGAGCAGATTTTTGTCATCAATGCCATGGCCTATATTCCCATGGCGTTATTGATACCAATGGTGATGATTGCTCCGAGCCTGAACATCGACCGGCTTGAGCAGCTTGCCATCGTCCTTGCACTGACCTGGATTGCAGTGAAAGTATGCTGTATCGCTTGCAGCGCTAGGGACTGCGCAATTTTTGGACGCGGACAGGCCTACGCAAGCGCCGTGGGGATTCTGGTGCTGCCGTTCCTCTCTGTAGCGGTTTTCGTGACCATGCTTATGCTTCCAACCACCAGGGATCACCTAATTTTTTACTGGCACCTCATTTTCAGAGGGTAGAGGAATCGGTCACCTGGGCCCATATACGGTCTGCAAAGTCACGGAATGGTTGCTTTGCGTGAAGCCAGCTAAAATGCAGCGCAAAAGGTGTAACCTTCAGGTAATCCCGCCTTCGAAGCAGTGCACCTGCCAACCAAAAACAGAACTGACGAACCTTTGCATTTTTGAGGCCCCGGATTTCGTACACGAAACGGCCGGTGTAATAGTCACAGACTACATTCTCGAAGTCCGGTGTATGCTCGGTCATGCCGGGTATATAATCCAGTTGAGGACTGTTTGTGCCTTGGTACCAGTGGTACACCGGCAGCCCCAGGTGGCTCATTGCCATGGCGAGGCTCCATTCGCAGGATTCTTCGGATCGCCCTTCCAGTAATCGTGTCCTGAAGTGTGTCTCCGACACACGTGCCCGAAAATGCCCTGCCGTGTCGCAGACAGATTTTGTCACCTCGGGATCTGCGGCATAAATCATCCCGGCTTGCACTCGAGGCAAATGCGTTAACCCGAACCGTTTGAGCGTGCGGCGGCGGCGATCGCGCAAAAATTCCAGAATCACCACAGCATTTTTTGGGCCGCCAAAATAAAAGTCTGCCCGCTCCAGTCCCGTTGTTGTAAAAGGGTACACAGACAGCTGTGTCCAGAGTGAATCCGGATTTCTGCACCAGACCATGTCGCAATCTATGTACAGACTTCGCTCCCAGGGCTTGAATTTATGCAGATGATGCTTAAACCCGTTGATTGAGCAGTTCTCATCCGGCAGCGGCTCAATGATCGTAAAGAGATCGGTTAACCCATTACGCCGACAGACCTCAGCGTGTGAAGCTGGGCAGTAGAGGGCTACGGGGCGAACTTTGTCGTACCGTCGAAGCGTAACAACCGCGGCAACTGCATGCCGCAGATAGGTCTCTTCTCCGTAGGTATGCAGAACGTATCCTTCCTGGGGCACAAAAATTTGGCGCTTAGTCGACAATAAGATACGCCGCACGACAGATCTGATCAGCCCTCCTCTGATGCAAGTCTCTTGCGTAAACTCTGCATAAATGCCTCAAACCCCCGCTTGCGCAGAAAAGTCTGAAAAGACACTGAATATCCCTCTACTGTACCTACACCATCAATAATGATGTCATATAGCCACCAGGCACCATCTTTTCTATGCAGCTGGTAGACCACATCAAGATCGGCCTCACGCACCCTTGCGGTCGTGCTTACCGATGCCTTTTCGCCTGTAACCGTCACAGACTTGATCGCGACTGGGGCCTCATAAACTGATAAATCTCCCAGCGACTGTGCGCGCACAATCGCACCAAAGGTTTCGGTAAAATCTGATCGTTCACCAGAGGACAAATCCTCATAGTAGCGTCCAAGCGCAAGTCGGCCCATCTCCTCAAAGTCAATCCGATCATTGATCAGTGATCGCGCCACCTCACGCTGGGATGGATCATTTTCCATCTCACGAACAGCCGTCTTGATATCTCGATCCCGTTGCACGATCAGTGTGCGCACTTCGCTCTCTGCATCCTGGGCTGTGACCGAGGGCATCCACAGCAATGCACCAGTTACGACAATTAGTAGGGTCCGTTTCATTAGGTTTGGCTATTCAATGAATGCATTCATTTCGTGTATCAGCACCCCCGCGGCAGCCAAGAGTTCCAGGATTGCCATGTTATACCGCCGGACTGCTTCGTAGTACCGGGCTTCCAGCGCGAGGTTGGTTTGGACTGCCTTCACGAGATTTTCCGTATCGCCCAAATCCAGATCAAAGTTGATCTGCTCTACGCGAAGCCATTCCTTGCTTATCGCCAGCGAACTATCTTCTGCGGCGAGGGCTGCTCTTTCTGTGATCACTCGACGCCATGCTTGTTCGACCTCTGCCAGAACCAGTTGCTCCGCAGCAACCGCCAGATGCCCCGCCGAAGTGTGTTGTGCCTGCGCCTGTGCGACCCGTGCCCGTGTCTGCCTGAAGTTCAATTTCTGAATCAACCCAAAACCTGTACGGGCACTTGCTCTTCTGAATCCATCACTGATATACGGGTTGGGTTGACGGTATCGATTGGAAGCACCGCTGGCACTTAACGTAAGCCCGAAGACGGCCTGGGGGTAGTAGTCTGCCCTTGCCACACCAATCAATGCATCTGTGGCAACCAGCCCCGCCTGTGCCTGAAGAATTTCCGGTCGATACATGAGTGCTTTTTGCTGATAAGTCGCCAGGTTCTCCAAAATGAAGGTCAGTGGTTCAAGTGTATCCCGCACCGGAACAATGATGATGGAATCTGCCGCCAGGAGTTGTCGACGAAGTGCAGAGTGCGCGGTCTGACGTTCCTGGGACACTTGCACAACGCGGCGCTCGTATTCCTGCTCGGTAAGGAGCACCTGGTAGCGATCAGCATCATCCACTTCTGGATCCCCCTCTTCCAAGAGACGATTAATTTCCCGCATAGCCATACTTACCACTTCGCCCGCCCGATCGGTCAGCCGGTACAGTTCATTGGCAAGCAAGACACCATAATAGAGGGAGGCTGCCCGCAGGGAGGCTATGGCCATCTTCTCCTGCACGCGTGCATCCTCCAGATCCGATCCTGCACCGGCTGCCTTAATCGTACCTCCTAGAGCTCCCCATGTATAAACGGGTTGGATGAGCGATATTTCTGTCTGAGCATAGGGTCGGAGATTGCTGTAGTCATTGCGTACAGCTGGATCCAGATAGAGTTGATCACGCGGGGTACTGTTAGGGTTCTCTATCCCCGGCACAACGGCGAACGCACTGGTCGCAGTTACCTCCGGCAAAATGCGGCTGCTTCGTGCCAGATCGTACCTAGCGCTGGCCCAGGCAGACTCTGACTGGGCAGCACGAACATCCGGGCTCATTGAGAGCGTCTGTTCAAGTACTCCTCTCAGGTCAATGTGCAACGTGTCGCTGCTCAGCTGTGCAGCTGCGGGCAACGCAAGGAAGCACCAGAGTCCGACAACCAAAAAATTCTTTTGCATATCAATTTTAAGTCGCACTGCAACGCCTGAGGGTAACACTCGAACTAAGCATTTCAATCAGATCCTCTGGGACTATCCAGTGTTGTCGCCCCTGAATTAAACTCCAGTCAAAATGGTCTACAAGCTCGCCGGGCGATACGGGGCGGGCTTCCGGTAAAAGTCCGATCGTCCAGGCAAGATAGCCTACCAGGCATTTGGCTGAAATGCCGCGTTCTCGAAGCGAAGCGAGCGAGAGCGAAGCATCACGCTTGGAGAGCTTATCTCCCTGCGCATTCAGGACCAGTGGTACATGCGCATAAGACGGCAGCTCCCCTCCAAGGGTATCAATCAAATGCAATTGTCGTGCAGTTGATTCCAGCAAATCCTGGCCGCGAACAACCTCAGTAATCCCCATGTGCAAATCGTCCACAACCACAGCTAACTGATACGCAAAAACTCCATCCTTGCGCTTCAAAACATAATCGCCCACCTCTACGGCGACATTTTCCTCGTGTGCACCACATACCTGATCATAAAAAGCTATACGCCCATGAGGGACTTTGAGTCGTATAGCTGCGTCATTGTGGGGTTCAGCGTACCACCCGGGCTGCACATGCGCAGGGCGCAAGCTACGCGGGTATGGAGACTGACGCTCATGTGGCGCTGATGCCAGCTCCCGTAGATCTTTTCGTGAGAGCTTGCAGGGAAACAATGTTTCTTGTCTGTACAGTTGATCCAGTGCAGCCTGGTAGTGTTCATGGCGGAGCGATTGTATGTACGGTCCATGCGGTCCACCGATTTTTGGACCGGCATCCCAGTCAATTCTCAACCATTCCAGATCATTCAACTGAGCATCCTGCATACCGGGCACTGTTCTTGGCTCATCCAAGTCCTCTACCCTTATCGTAAACAAGCCGTTTGAGCGCCGTGCCGCACACCATGCAACAAGGGCAGTGCGCGCACTGCCCACATGCAGGTGCCCAGTGGGTGAGGGAGCGAATCGGCCATGGTAGCGCGCGTTTTGCATGGAAATTATATGCCTGAGTACCCATTTTACACAGCTACTCAGATATCCTTTCACAGGTCATCGAGGTGGCCAGTGCCAATGCTTCTCGCTGTGCAAATGCCCCAACTCTGGAGGCCATTATGCGGCCAGATGCGGGCCGCGGGTATATATATCTTTGGTAGCATGGGGGAGGTGTGTGTGAAACTTTCTTATTCAAACGAATTCCCGAACAAAAGCACCTGATTATGCATTGTTGGCCCAATTCTAATGGATTCGTCATGCCTGATATCCATCCTAGCCCCGCAGCTAAGGAACCGCCGTATTCCGTTGTTGGTTCCTGCCGGTTGTAGTAGATCCGTCATGCTGATATCCATTCCAGCCCGAGGTTTGTTTCACAACGCAGTTCGCGTAACGGCGTTTGATCATATCCGATTCCTTCGGAGTCCCTCCAGTCAACTTGCCATGTTCCTGAACTGGATTCAAGAATCGAAGTATTTCCGACTCCAGTGCAACGCCCAATGAGTGCCTCCTATCCAACCCGGGTTCGTTTGGCCCCACTTAGCGGCAACCGATGTGCGATGCCATCGTGCCGCCAACTGCTTTCGGAGTATCGTGCAGGCAATCGCGATGTTGTCCTGTTGGGTGAAGCCGCACACATCGCTGGAGAACGCGGAGGAAAGCACGGAGGCCGCCCATCGCCCCGGTTTGATAAGTCGATGACGATTGAGGAGCGGAACTCACTACCCAATCTTCTGTACGTTTGCCCGACCTGTCACAAAAAGATCGACGCGCAACCTCATGGGGAGCAAGATTACCCTGCGGATAAACTCCTTTCGATCAAGAAGGATCACGAAAACATGGTTGCCGCAGCCATGGAGGAAGCGATGGCCACCGTGAGCTTCCGCGAACTTGAAGAGGCTACACGATGGGTAAGCGAGGTACCGCCTCCACCACCGGATCAGGACTTCTCTAGAATACCCCTAGAGGACAAGATCCAAAAGCACGGCCTTTCGGTATCATCCCAGAACCTTATCAGGTCCCATCTTACGGCGACGCCCCAAGTACGCTCATTCATCCAGTCGTTGAGCCAGGACGATTCCAAGTTTCCAGATCGCCTGATCTCGGGCTTCCTTGAACACTACCACAAGCTTCGCAAGGAGGGCATGTCTTCCGGCGAAGATCGCTTCAATTCAATGTGTATGTTCGCTCGGCGCGGATTCGCGGACTTCAAGGTCCAGCATGCCGCCGAGACCGTGTTGGTCTATCTGTTCGAGACCTGTGAGGTGTTCGAGCGATGATCCATCCGACCAAGCACATACCTGCGGAACGGACCTTGCTTGGCGCCGGGGCCGTGATATTCTCCGAACTCCTACAGCCCCGTACTGTAACGGGCCTGTGGGAAGCCGTTCGCGAGGCCAAGGCGGTAGGTACGTTCGAGCGGTTCGTCCTTGCTCTCACAATGCTCTACTCACTGCGGGCAGTACGGCTCGAAGGCGGGCTCATCGTAAGGGGAACACCATGATCCACGAGATCAGGGCTAACAAGACCTCGTTCCGCCCAATCAGGTTCACGCCGGGCCTGAATGTAGTACTGGCTGACCGTGCCGAGGACTCGTCCAGAAAGGACACGCGCAACGGACTGGGCAAGTCCACCCTGATAGAGATTATCCACTTCTGTCTGGGCGCCAGGGTTAGTAGGGGCCGTGGGCTGGCAGTTCAGGCTTTGGCGGAATGGACATTCACGATGGAGATTTCTCTTGGCGACGAACGAATCACCGTCACTCGGGCGGTCGCAAAACCAAGGAATGTGAGGGTTTCAGGTTTGAGTAAAGACTGGCCGGGTATCCCGCCCATCGAACTGACGGGCGAACGGTCATTCACTCAGAAGGAGTGGCGAGCGCTTCTGGGGAAGGCATTGTTTTCGCTAACGACACCTGAGGTTCCGAAGTACAAACCGTCGTTTCGCAGCCTCATTTCTTACTTCGTTCGACGGGGCCACCACGCGTTTGGCGACCCCTTTTTCTATTTCCGAAACCAGCAGACGTGGGATGTGCAGCTTCATGTGGCGTTGCTACTCGGGCTGGAGTGGCGCCATGCAGTGCAATGGCAGAAGTTAAAAGACCGAGATAAGGATCTCAAGAACTTTCGCCAGCTCGTGGACCGCGGAGCCGTGCCCCACATTCGTGGCAGCATCGGAGAACTGGAAGCCGAACGTGTCACGCTACTGCAGGAGATTGAGGACAGCTCTCGCGCCCTCGACAACTTCAAAGTTCACCCCCAATACGAGTCGATCCAGCAAGGGGCCAATCAGCTTACTGAGGAGCTTCACGCTGCCACGAACGCGAATGTCCTCACCGCCCGGCGCCTGAAGCTCTACCAGCAAGCCATTGAGTCAGAAGAACCACCATTGGCGGAGTCAATCGAGCAGGTGTATAGGGAAATGGGGGTGGTTTTCTCTGAGACAATACAAAGATCGCTTGCTGAAGCAAAAGAATTCTATGGCCTAGTCGTCAAGGATCGTCGACGATTCTTGAAAAGGGAGATCGCTCGCCTCAGACGCGACATGACTGAGACACACGCCAAGATTCGAGAGTTGACAGAGGCCCGGGCCGACCTCCTGCAGATACTCAGCGAACACGGAGCATTGAAAGAAATGGTCAAGTTACGTGAGCGGCATAGCGTAAAATGCGAAGAACTAGAGCATGTGAAAAGGCAGATCAGCCACCAACGCCAGATGGAGTCTGATAAACGTGAGATCGCGCGGGACAGGGCCGAACTTACGGATCTAGCTACCCGCGACCACGAGGAGCGCCGTGACACTCGGGATATCCCTGTGCGGCTATTCAATCTTAACTCTCAGGCGCTGTACAGAGCGTCCGGGCGTCTAATAATCAACGTGACCGATTCGGGATTCAAATTCGACATTGAGATCAGTAAGAGTGGAAGCGATGGGATTAGCAAGATGAAGATATTCTGCTTTGACCTTGCGATTCTCGAATTCTGCACCAGTCGCGACCTGTCTATTGATTTCTTAGTTCACGACAGCGAAATGTACGATGGCGTTGACTCGCGACAACGGGCGGCCGCCCTTGAGCGAGCACGCGAGGTTACGGAGCGCACCGGCACCCAGTACATCTGTGCCCTGAATTCAGACATGGTCCCTTACGATGATTTCCGCGAAGGATTCAACTTTGACGAGCACATTCGGTGCAGGCTAACCGATGGAGAAGCATCGGGAACGTTACTGGGAATTGTGTTTGACCCACCTGCGGAGCCGTGAGGAGAGAGTAGCGCAACCACAGCTAGCGCTACCGGTTACTCACACTCGCTCCCAAGCCCATCACAACATACCCCGTTCAAGTCTAAATCGTGTTAGTTTAGGGAATTATATACCGGATGTTATACAGCTACTCACATATCCTTTTCACAGGTCATCAAGGTGGCCTGTGCCAATGCCCCAACTCTGGAGGCCATTATGCGGCCAGATGCGGGCCGCAGATATACATATCTTTGGCAGGATGACTTGTTTCACACCGATTGGATATTCGGGTACTATAATTCCTTTTGCATCCTATACACAGCTACGGTGTAAGACATCATAGTATTTATTGTTGCGTGATACTTTATGAAGTCGCAAAAACAAGGTACCTCACTTGCCCTTGGCGACCTGATTGAGGTCGCTATCGACGACCTCGGCGTCAGAGTCGGCGTGGATCAGTCGAGGGCAGTTGAAGTCTGGCATGATATTGCGGGGCCAATTATCGCGAGAGTCACCGAACGGGTCTGGGTGCGTCGTGGAAAAATGTATGTGGAATTAAACTCCGGAACCTGGCGTCAGGAGTTGCACATGCATCGCATTCAGTGGCGCGATCGCCTGAACGAAGAAATCGGCAAGTGCATCATTAATGAAATCGTTTTTCGGTAACCGCTTTCATTGAGTCAAGGTCTTAAACAGAGATGATACGTGTGTGGCGTGAACTTGTAACCTTCTGGACTGAGGTCTTCTGGCGGTCCGGCCGTGGACGCCGTATTATTGTCTGGAAAGGTGACCGGAGTGCGGATAAGGACACACCCTACAGCGAGTTTAGTCCTAGACGGGTGCACACTCGGACAGCATTTTTTGTTACGCTCGCGGTGTACACCATTCTTATTGTCGGTGCGATGGCCCTTACGTTTTATCAAGGGTTAATCCCTGGCCTGGATATTCGCGAACTCCGGCAACATACGATGTTGATCTCTTTGCGCCTTCAGGCAATGGAGGATTCCATTGATTCACAAACCCAGTATATAGCCAACATCCAGCGGTTGGTGACCGGGGATTTGGATCTTGCCCTCACGGGTATCTTACCGGATACAACCGTATCCGGTGCTCTATCCATTGAACCAACCACGCCAATTCCAGCCTCTATATCGGCTCAATGGGAGGATCATGAACAGCCAGCAATTCCGATTTCCCGCTTCTCAATTGATGACTCCCCCGGGTCTACGTCTTCACCAGTCTCCATCAGCTACCTAACAAGCCTTGCGCTGCCAGCACTACCGCCGGTACAAGGCTTGATCACGCGAGGATTCAACGCTCAAGAAGGGCATTATGCAATAGATATCGCAACTAGTGAGGGCACAATGGTTCGCTGCATCGGTGATGGATATGTCGTCTTCGCAGATTGGACCTATGAAGGAGGACATACCATTGTCGTTCAACACGCCGATGGATACGTTTCGGTCTATAAACACAACCAGCGCTTACTGAAGCGGGTAGGCGATCGGGTCAGCGTTCGTGAAAGTATTGCGGTTAGCGGAGATTCCGGTGAGTATACATCGGGACCACATCTTCACTTTGAATTGTGGAACAATGGCTTAGCACAGGATCCAACCGCTTACTTGTTCGGATACTAAAGCTTAAACTTCTTTGCTGTTCGTAACATAAATTTAGTCCTTAACTAATTTGATTCCCATGGCAAAAAAAAACCAGCAAGCTGCCCTTACGCGTAACGTGAAAGACTCACTGGGCGCTACCAACTTGAACATCATTGCAGACGGATCAGTTATTGAAGGCACGTTCAGCACCAATTCCGACACCCGCCTGGGAGGCAGGGTTGAGGGTGATATTAAGGTCGACGGTCTGCTAGTCGTCACCGAATCAGGCATAGTTAACGGATCCCTACAGGCTGACAGTGCCAATATAGCCGGTACTGTAGACGGAGAGATCAATGTTGTTAAGAAGGTGCTGTTGACCGGCTCAGCCAACATTCAAGGACGCGTACGCACGGATCGTCTAGTTATTGAAGAAGGCGCTTCCTTCAATGGCGAATGTCAGATGGGACACAAGGCCGAGTCCCCCCCACTGACCTTCGTACAAACTCCGGTTGCAGAGAGTGGAGCGTGAAGACTAAGGAATGAGCAATTGGCAAGACAGTATGCGTGAGGCCTCGCCCTATCTGAGTCTCGGCGCTCAGGTAGCAATGACCATGGTTGCATTCGTAGTCGGAGGATACTTCCTGGACAGATTTCTGGAAACGACGCCGTGGTTCATTCTGACAGGTGCTATTCTCGGAATGGTTTGTATCTTCGTGCGTTTAATTCACATCGCCAACAGCAATAAGACGGTCAACAAACATTAGCCATGCGGGTTTACCGGCTTTTGCGCGCGCCATTGCCTCATTCGAGACCCATTTCGTTAATTCGTAGTTGAAGCGTTGCCATGACTGAGAGTGCGTTGTGGAGTGCTATGGTGGGTGTGCTTCTGGGGTTGTGTTACGTAGTAAGCAGTGTGTTTGTGGTTTTGTTCGCACAGCGGTCATCGCAGTTCGTGCCTATTGTGTTGGGCGGCATGGTGCTGCGTATGTTTGGGGCCTTGGTGGCCCTGGTTATAATTATTCAATTTCCCATTTTCCCTTTTCCGGTCGTACTTCTGGCCCTTACGGGCGCTTTTTTAATTGTGGTATTGATCGGATTATTTGCTGAACTCATGTGGATTATTCGCCGAAAAGCTTGATGCATTCATTGCGCTGCCTGCTTTACTTATGGTGTATACTGGGTTTTTCGGCCCCGATGACCGCCATGGCTGCCGATGACGACGAGTTTGACGCAGTGCATCATACCGCTGACGGGCACTATCTAGATTTTTCACCTATCGGTAAAATTGAGTTGCCCCGGATTTTTGTTATCCGCAGCGAGGTTGCCGGCTATAGCCTACGCACCTACTGGACAACCAAAGGAGCCCTTCGCTCTGGTGAGATGCATGCCTCACTCCACAGCGAAGAGATTGGAGAAGACGACCATGCAGAAGAACAGCCGGATACCGAAGCATTGATTGCAAGCGGTGATCACCTGGATGCAACACTGGCACCGAATGAGGGAGAAGTTGTACTGGATTTATCAATGACCCGACATTTGATCTTTGCATTACTTGCCTCGGGTATTTTGCTGACGATATTTCTTCAACTGGCAGAGAAGTATAAGCGTGGCATTGGACGGACGAGTGCCCCGCAGGGACTCTTTCAAAACCTGTTTGAAACGCTGGTCATTTTCGTGCGCGATGACATCGCGATCCCTAATTTGGGCCAGGATAGGTACCAGCGCTATCTACCGTACCTGCTGACGGCGTTCTTCTTTATTCTGACCTGTAATCTATTGGGGCTCGTACCATTCGGTGCAACCGCCACATCCAATCTGAACATTACGGCAGTATTGGCCGCCTTTACATTTGTACTGACCCAACTGAACGGATCAAGAGATCATTGGCGGCATGTATTTTGGCCCCCCAACATGCCCATTCCCGTTAAACTCCTCTTGATCCCGACAGAAATCATGGGGCTCTTCACCAAACCGATTGCCCTTGCAATCCGGCTTTTTGCCAATTTGACTGCAGGGCACCTGGTGATACTGAGCCTCATTGGTATGATCTTTACGTTTACACAGCTCTTTGGTGAAGCCGTAGGCTACGGCGTGGTACCGGTAAGTTTGGGCTTCACCTTATTCGTGATGTGCCTTGAAGTGCTTATTGCCTTCATTCAGGCTTACATCTTCACTATCTTGTCCGCATTGTTCATTGGAATGGCTATTGCCGACCATTCGCACAGTGAGGCACATTAAGCGTATAACGAGGAAACCTTTTACTCATGGACCCACAAGCTTTTGCATATCTTGGTGCTGGACTCGGCACCGGACTCGTCGCCATTGGAACTGGACTCGGCATTGGTCGATTGGCCGGACCCGCCATGGAGGGCACCGCCCGCCAACCGGAGGCAACCAACGATATTCGAACATCGATGATTATCGCTGCTGCACTCATTGAGGGTGTTGCCCTGTTTGGTCTGGTGATTTCTTTTATCCTTGCTTTCAAGTAGGCTCTGAGGATGCTGCTTGCCGCAGACTTACTTAGTGCCAATCTCGGGCTGGTGTTCTGGCAGACTATAGTGCTTCTAGCTTTATTGCTGTTGCTTCGGCGGTACGCCTGGGGACCGATCACGTCCGCCTTGATCGAGCGAGAGGAAACTATCGCGAGCTCCCTCAATCGGGCTGAAGCGGCTCTGGAGGAAAGCAAGCGACTGCAGGAAAGGAACGCCCAGGCTCGTCGTGAGAATGAGCAGCAAGCACAACGGCTGCTTCGAGAGGCGAGGGAAGAAGCACAGCAATCCCGGGATCGCGAAGTACAGCGTACTCGCGAAGAAATCAGTGCTCTCCGAACACAGGCCCAGGAGGACATTGCACGGGACAAAGAAAAGGCCCTGCAGGACCTGCGCAGTGAGGTGGCTGATCTGGCCATCCTCGCAGCGGAGAAGGTTCTGCAGGAGAACCTGGATGCATCGCGTCAGCGTGTGCTTGTGGACCGGTTCATAGACGAACTGTCTGTCCAAAAGCACAACCAGCCTCCCTATCAGGCATGACTTCTTCAGTGGTTGCGCAACGTTATGCGCAGGCGCTATACGACGAGGCGGAAGGTATGCCTTCGGTTGCGGCTGATGTAAAGCTGTTAAGCGACACACTTGATGGCTTTGCTGAGCTTGATCGATGCCTGAAAAGCCCCGTCGTACCAAGGCGCAAAAAATCTGCTGTACTGCAAGGCTTGTTTGCTGGACGGGTACAGGAATTGACCTTGCACTTCCTGCTGATGCTGGTTGAGCGCGGCAGAGAAGCTTTGCTTCGTACGATTGTTGCCCGATTTCTGGCATTAACGGACAAGGCACAGGGCACCATTGAAGTGCATGTCCGGGTGTACTCAGAGTTATCTGAGAGCGAGCAAGATCGCCTGCAGAGCATGCTAGGGAATAGGCTGGACAAAACCGTCCGACTTGACGTGGCTACAGATCCTGCACTCATGGGCGGTATCGTGCTCGAGATTGGCGATACGGTATATGATGGCAGTGTTCGTCACCAGCTGTCATTGCTTCGAAGCCGCTTGCACGCACAGTCCTAAATATTATTAATGATCACGAAATGACAACGGCTATACGACCGGATGAAGTCACAACTCTCCTCAGACAGGAGTTGGGTGGCTTTGAGTCCGCAACAGACATGTACGAAGTGGGCACCGTTCTGCAGGTGGGGGATGGTATCGCCCGTCTCTACGGTTTGTCCAAAGTGCAGGCAGGTGAACTCATTGTATTCCCTGAGCGCGATGTTACCGGCATGGTCCTGAATCTGGAAGAGGACAATGTAGGTGTGGTACTCTTCGGAGAAGTTCATGAAGTCAAAGAGGGGGATCGCGCACGTCGTACACGCCGAATCGCGTCCATTCAGGTGACGGAAAGCATGTTGGGACGCGTCATTGATCCACTTGGCAACGTGCTTGATGGCAAAGGCCCACTCACAGGCGAGACCTGTGAAATGCCCCTCGAGCGCAAAGCACCCAGCGTCATTTATCGCCAACCGGTGTCCGAACCATTGGTAACCGGGATCAAGGCCATTGACTCCATGATCCCTATCGGCCGTGGACAGCGTGAGCTTGTGATTGGTGATCGCCAGACCGGTAAGACCGCTGTGCTGATTGACGCAATCATCAGCCAGCACTCAACACATGAGACCGACACCCCCGTCTACTGCATCTATGTAGCTATCGGGCAAAAGGCCTCAACGGTCGCACAGGTAGCTCGCGCTCTGGAGGACAATGGTGCGATGGACTATACGGTGATTGTGAATGCACCGGCATCCGTGGCTGCGCCGCTTCAGTTTATTGCGCCTTTTGCGGGTGCCTGTATAGGTGAGTATTTCCGGGATACCGGCAGACACGCCCTCGTCATTTACGACGATCTGTCCAAACAGGCCGTGGCTTATCGGCAGGTTTCGCTTCTCCTTCGCCGTCCACCCGGACGAGAGGCCTATCCAGGAGACGTTTTCTATCTGCACAGTCGCTTACTGGAGCGTGCAGCCAAGATCACTGCAAGCGAAGAGATCGCTGCCCAGATGAATGATCTGCCCGATTCTTTGAAGGGTCGGATCAAGGGTGGAGGCTCACTCACGGCACTGCCGGTCATTGAGACCCAGGCTGGAGCGGTGGATGCTTACATCCCGACCAACGTTATTTCGATTACAGACGGACAGATTTACCTGGAGCCAGATCTGTTTAATGCAGGTGTGCGCCCGGCCATCAACGTAGGTATTTCCGTCAGCCGTGTAGGAGGCAATGCACAGATCAAAGCCATGAAATCGGCCGCGGGGATGTTGCGTTTGGACCTTGCACAGTACCGTGAGCTCGAGGCATTCTCCAAGTTCGGTTCAGACTTGGATCCTGCCACGCAGCGACAGCTGCGGCGTGGCGAGCGACTCGTTGAATTGCTCAAGCAAGGCCAGTTTGCGCCCGTACCCGTCGAAGAGCAGATAGCTGTCATTTTCATCGGCAGCGAAGGTCTCCTGGATGCTGTAGCTATATCAGACATCCCCACCTTTGAAGAGGAGCTACTCGAAAATCTTCGCGCTCGCGTACCTGAGGCATTAGCCAGTATAATAGAGACTGGCAAATTGTCGGACGAAACGAAGGACGCCTTTCGCGGGGAGGCTAAGCGACTCGTTGACCTTTACGTTAACAAAGCCTGATGGCTACCCTGCGTGACATACGCACGCGTATCGGATCTGTCCAGAATACGCAGCAAGTTACCCGCGCCATGAAGATGGTTGCGGCAGCAAAGCTGCGTCGGGCTCAAGAGAATATTTTCAAAACGCGTCCCTATGCCTACAAGATTGGCGAGATCATTGAGCATTTGAAACGCCAAGGGGCCGTAGACGCGCACCCCTTACTGCGGGAACGAAAGGAGGTCAAAGCCGCGCTCGTTGTTGTCATTACCGGGGATCGCGGACTAGCCGGTGCTTTTAACAGCAATGTTATCAAGACTGCTGAGGCACTGATTGCCTCCGAGTACTCAGAACTCCACGCAAACGGCTCGTTGCATATAGTTGGCGTGGGCCGTAAGGGGGCCGAGTACTTTACCAAGCGCAACTACAATGTGGCTGCTGACCTTAGCGGTGTGTTCGGTGACCTGAGCTTAGAAACGGCCCTGAGCATCGGTACTCTCGCTACGGAAGGATTCATGGCAGGCCAGTGGGATGAGATTAAGCTCGTTTATAACGAGTTCAAGAATACAATCGCCCAAAACCGGATTGTTGAACCCCTAATTCCTATACCCTCGGAGCGATTTCAGACACCAGTGATGCAGCAGGAGGATACCGTAATGCCGGAGATAAAGGAGCGTTATCGGGCTGACTACATATTTGAGCCGGATTCGGCACGGATTCTAGATACACTGGTCCCACGATTCGTGAATTTTGCGATCTGGCGTGCATTACTGGAATCCTGTGCTGCCGAGCATGGGGCACGCATGGTTGCGATGGATAACGCCACAGCAAATGCAAAGGAGCTCCTGCGCGCATTGCGCCTTCAGTACAATCGTGCACGTCAGAGTGCCATTACCACGGAAATCCTCGAGATCATCAGTGGTGCTAACGCGTTAGAGGGGAGCACATGATTTCCGTGGCACGCATAACATACGTGGCTGGAATACGATCCTTGGGAGAGGTGGCCGAGTGGCTGAAGGCGCTCCCCTGCTAAGGGAGTATGGGTTAACAGCTCATCGTGGGTTCGAATCCCACCCTCTCCGCTCTTGGCCGAACGATCGTTCGGCTTTCACGATGGCGTGCATGGAATCCCGGAGGGGTGGCAGAGTGGTCGAATGCACTGGTCTTGAAAACCAGCGTACCGCAGGGTACCGGGGGTTCGAATCCCTCCCCCTCCGCACTATCCCATTTTATTCATCACGATTTGGATACAGGCTACAAAGTGTGAATTTGGTTGGGGGGTGCGTCAGGATTTCCGGTGCGGGATAAAAAGTAAGCACTAGCCTTAGCGACCAAGCGTCAAAGGTAGCATTGCCGTCTGTTTTTCAGCTTGGTTTGGGGAAATGCCAAGGGTGCACGTACCGCAAGTGCAGTCCACTCCCATGCGATGTGTTGTGTTGCTCTCCACCATTTTCGTGGGATACCCCAAATGAGGTGCACGGGTTTAGATGTCAGGCACAGACGGCCAGTGTAATTGCTGAAAGTGCTCCCAGAACCGTGTCCATGCCTGCACCGCGGACAGGGCGATATAGAATGTGACATAGCGGGCATGACGTGCCAGGGTTGCACCGACCTTCAGCACTTGCAGTCTGAACGTGCGAAGGTGCATGTGAGGGAGTTCCGATGAGGACGAATCCGTGTCTGCGACAGCACTGCCGTCCGCCTCCATCGCCGTCTCCGAGAAGGCATCGGTTGATTCGTCCAACGCAGCTTCTGTTCCAGAAGACTGCGGACCCGTGTCGTGCAGTCCCTCGGCCAACGGGGCCATCTCATCGGGTTCAGACCCCACCGGTGGGGGCGGACTATGCCAGAGGCATCGACTGACGTGAAGGAGCTGGTAGACCAACAGGTAGACCTGAAGACGCACGGCATTCTCCGCCTGAACCTCGGCATCCTCATCGGTCTCGGCAATATCCTCACGCTCAATCGGTACGTTACGGATACACCGGAAGTATTATAAGCACGGCAGATTACCCAGCCGGGCCCTATTGTGCTGAACCGCATTTTTAATCATCAAACAAGTCATCGCCCATGGGCGATGAGATTCCCCCAGGCGACTTGACGATGCCTTGATAAGATTCAACCCTGCGTAGCAGAGACCGGAGGCATATCACCTGTGGGAGCTTCGACCCAAGGCCGGGGCTGTAACATGCCTTCCAGACGCGAGATGCGGCTATCTAGCTTGGCCGTGGAGTCTATAAGCTTCTTTTGACCTTTATGGAGCTCGCTCATGTCATTACGGACTTCGCTACGGAACTCGCTCATGTCGTTACGGACTTCGCTACGGAGCCCGCTGATGTCGTTACGGACTTCGCTGCGAAGCCCGCTGATGTCACCACGTAGAGAACGGCTGAGTTGGTCGGTACGCTTGATTTGTGAAGCGTTCATACGCCAAAGCGCGATGATCAGGGTTAGGATAAACCCTGTCGTAGAGATGAGAATGTCTGGATTCATAGCTTCGGTACCGACATTATTTGGCTTCTACTTCCATACAAGCGTTTAGGATTCACAGTGTTAGGGATTTGTGCCACAATCCCGACGTTGCATGCTTGAGACGTGTTTTACGTCAAAATAATCCGTTCTCGATTTCGGCAATTGTCGTAGACACCTTCTCTATAGTAACCTGCAAAAAAGATAACTAGGCGATGTGACAAAAAACGTACGTATCGCCCGTTAATGGAACTTGCCTTGGACTATGTTGAGGGGACAACTTCCGTCTTGTGTGCACCTGGAACTGATGAGTCTGGAAACCAGATCAACGGCATTCCATCCCAGTGCACCATTAATTCGGGTGCGGGCTTCTGCAGCCTTTAATTGTTCCGCTGCATCGGATACACAGACCAGAAGGACTGGATGGACAGGCGGCGTTAACCAGACACTTCTTAT
>MPNB01000077.1 GCA_002238805.1 Rhodothermaceae bacterium bin80
ACGCCAAAAACAGGCCATATGGGCCGAAATACGGCCAAAAATCACCAAAAACCCCTATAGAAACACGCTAAACCAACCAAGAGTTATATTTTCGGGCAAGCACTAAGTACATATAAGTCTGGCGACAGTCTGGAAATGGAATCTCACGAGGACTGCATGTGATGCAGTCCACTTATGGGACGTAACCGTTGCCAGTGCAGCGCCCTCTCGAGCTTGATACTCACTGGAATCGGTCCCCTGTGTGCATGTCGTCCGCCTCGTGGACCAAGCCGATCAAAATACAATCGCCTGTCGTGACGTTTATGCAATCAGTTGCCCACTAACATACACCGACTTTCTTTATTGCCGCAGAACGCAAAGTTCAAGGCATGTGTACGTATTGGCCTGTGACACTGTCGATAGGTTGACCGTGAGCTAGAGCCCTGTGCTGCTTCAAGCGCGATCATGTGTTAGGCAAAGAAGATCGATACCGTCGCCGCAAGACCGGATATAGCACGACCTGGCCCAAGGGTTCTGAGTCTTAGCGTCGGAACGCAAGAGTCGCTCTGAGCTTCCTCTTGGTCAGATCGACAGTGCCGCACACCAGGCTTGCGCCATCACCTCTCACACCAAGCTAATCAAGTTGTACTGGCGCGATATCTCCTGTGCGTAGTGCATCTATTCGCAAGCGCATCTCCTCATTGTACTTTTCTGCACCTGGGAATCCAGACGTGGCGTACTGAATGCGCCCCTCGGGCCCTAGAATAAAATGGGCCGGAATACCGTTCACATGGAAATCTGTGGCACTACCTTCATCAAACAGTACCGTAAAGCGATAGTCATTCTCTCTAAGGAATTCGCGCGTCAAACCATGGTCATCGTCAGTGGTGATCGCGAGAAATACCACATCGTCGGTTGACGCATATGAGTCTACCATGGAGCTGTAATGCGGAAACTCCTGGCGGCATGGGCCACACCAGGTGGCCCAATAATTGAGCACGACAACCTTGCCCCGCAGCTCCGAGAGACGCCATTGATTGCCCTCAGTGTCGGTTAAATTGAAGTCTGGAGCCACCCGGTCAAGTCGGTCTTCTGTCAGGTGCTGGCGGGCAGCATCAGCGACCTCAATGCGGATGCTGTCTATCTCGGCGTCCAGCCTTACCTCATCGTGATTTAACGCCAGCGCGATCTCCTCCACGAGTTGACGAATTCTGTCAGCACTATTTCGAAGTCGTTCGTCTTGGGCATCGTGACCCAAGGCAGCCACCAGTATTTCGTACGCCTCCTCATTGGATCCTTGCTCCGCGAGCAGTTCGCCCAGTGCAGCAAGGCGATCGGAGCGAGGGGCATTGGCAACGAGCTGCCTAAAGATCTCCTCTGCTTCCGCATGACGGTCCAGTCCGACCAGCACTAAGCCGCGAAGGCGCTCCATACTCGCAATCCAATTCTCTCGAGTACGGTTAATTTCGTCGAGAGACACGCCCGGGTAAATCAGGCCCGCACGATTCTCCTTAAGCCCCGCAATAGCTTCGTCGGCGAACGCCAAGGCCACCTCGTATCTCACGTTAAGGTCAATCAGCAATTCAGTAGTCCAACGGTAGGCACTTGCGCCTGACCAAGTCTCCAGTCGTACAAGGTCGTGCCCATTACTGACAAGCCGGTCAAGTAAATCCTCATCAACCTGCCCGCTCTCCTCATTCTGCCGAATTGCTTCGTCTTCGAGAATGGATTGCTCCTCAGACAAGGCCACACGAAATGCCGATACGTCACCAGTTTCCCAAGTCGGCAGGAAACGCTGTTTCCACCGCTCAATAATCTCTAGCCGCTGTTCAAAGGAGCTGTCCCTTGATACAAAATGATCCATATAGTACACATCGAAATGGATCATTGCCCCGTTCATTTCGCGCCCCTCAGGTGTCTCATCCAGGCGATTTAGCCACTTGCGCTGCTCATCAGCATCGTCCAACAATTCGTATCCGAAGGCCAAAAAGTACTGGCGACCAAGTTTGGTTTCCATGTCAGCCTCGGCCACTCCATCCTCAGCTGCGCCAGCAACTTCAAGCTCATGCCTCAATTCACCTTCTATCGTCGCGACGGCATTTGCATCTCCCGAAGAACGCGCAGCCAGTAAGCGCGCCCTAATGTGATGAATTCGAAAGACTTGGGAATGGTTGATTCTGTAAGCCGACGCCCCCTCAGATCTCATGACCAGTGCGTCTAGAATCCGCAGCCATCTCTCTGATTGATTCAATTCGCCGACAGCATCCTCAACGGACTCATAAGGCTCTACTCGATCAGGGAACGACCGTATCGTTTCCTGGCCAAGTTCAATGGTGCGGTCAAGCCAGTCGCGTCGACCTCTCAATTTCCCACCCCAGACAAGCGTGTTCAAATAGCCTTCGTGCACATGTGGGTTATTGGGAGCAAGCGATAAAGCCAACTCAAATGCAGTAATTGCGTCCTCGTACTGATTGAGTTCCATCAGTACACGCGCATGACCATAGGCCGCTTCGGCATTATCGGAATCCTGATTCAAGGCCTCTCCGAATCCGTCGCGTGCAGCCAAGAAGTCAAAGGCTTCATAGTCTTGGCGTGCGATCTGCAACTGTTCTTCAACACTCGGACCTGATTCCGAGCACGACATGATCGAAATCGCCACAAGAGCTAAAAGGAGCCTCAGTGCGTACGATTCACTTGCGCTTGGCCGCTGCAGAAAAATCGCCATCTTGATGGTCCACCCACGGTTGATTTTACGTGGTACCTTGCTGTAGTCTGCACGTTCCTGAAGAGAAACATTGTCTGCCAGGAAATAGACATTTTGCGGTCAATATTTAATTTCCGGGCAAGCACTCATTAAGGGAGAGACTTCCAAGTCATTCTGCCAAGCGAGCCCGCACTTGGAGTAGTGGGATAGGATATATTTTCGAACTCGCAAAAAAGGTCCATGTCTGAATCAATTTTTGGCATGAGGCGCGCCAGAGTACACTGCACCACCCCCGGTGCCAGAATGGCCGACTCCTTATTTTCTCGGTAGACCCTGCCCAATCCCTCGCCGATTCCAGAAGTGTAGGAGCAGCAACCTGGCAACACTTGATACTGTGACCTTCAGAGAGTACGACCACGAACGCATTGTCAACCAAATCACAGAAAATTCGCTGTCCTCCACCTATGACGGTGGCAGCATCACGATCACCATATCCCCCAGTTGTGGGGTTAGAGCGTTTTCTTCTGCATGAACGAGAAGATTGGATCCCCGAACGATGAAGAGTAAAATTAAGTCGTTTTGATGCTTCGCCTTGAGCGCCTCATAAGTCCCCACCTCCGTAATTCCGAAAGTTTGTACTGCTCCCCCAGCTTCATAACGACGTTCCAGGTCATGTGCGGTGTGCGCTGCCCCAAATAAGGGACGTCCCCGCAGATATGTCGGCACACGGAGCTGTGAGGTCTCAGTACGAACGGTAGGAGCTGCGGGCTGATACACCTCCCCACCCTCAAAGACCTCCTTAAAACGAAGAGCGGCAAGCGAGTTCGTTTCATCGTTGGAGGTAGCTGCTATAAAACGCTTAATTCCGCTCAAGTCCAGTTCATCGAAAACCTGTTCTCCCAGCGCATCTGCCGCAACTGCCGGTAATCCATGCTCATGCGCCCGCTGAATATTATTCTCGTTAACATCGAGCAACAGTACTGCCATGCCCTGTTCCTGAATGGTCTTAGCAATACTTTGCACCCACGTACTGGCCCCCAAAAACAAAATGCCCTGTGGGTTCGAGTCCGCCATCTTGAGCACGCGAGCCAGCGGCTGTAGAGTCAATCCGTAAACCGTGACCGTACCGATAATGACCATATAAACAATTGGTACCAACGGCCCTGCAAGATCGGCACCGTAAACTTCTGCAATACGAACCGAAAACAGCGATGCCACAGCAGCAGCTACAATGCCGCGCGGAGCCAACCACGCAATGAAACCCTGTTCCTTCCAATTAAGCCCGGTACGAAGGCTCGAAAATACGACCGCAATAGGCCGGATAAGCAGAATCAGAATGCCTAGGAAAATGAAGGCACGAGCGTCAAAATAATTCAATGCTTCCAGATCAAGGCGCGCCGACAGAAGAATAAAAAGACAACCAATCAAGAGCACTTGTAAATCCTCTTTGAATTTGGTTATGCTGCGGACTGTAACATACCGTTGGTTCGCAAGGAACACCCCCATCATAGTCACGGAAAATAGCCCAGATTCCTCGTGTAACTCATTCGACAAGGCGAACACAAGTATGACGACTGTAAGTGCAAGCGGACTTTGCAAGTAATCAGGTACCAGGTGACGGCGTAACAGAAAGATCATGAGCATGGCTCCCAGGACACTGACACCTACACTGATCGCTCCTATAGCCAACAACGCCTCCAGCGAAGGAAGAATCGTAGCAACCATGCCTCCACCACCCTCACCCGGACCATGCTCATGCATAACAATCACAGCTTCAAGCACCAGGACTGCGAAGATCGCACCCACTGGATCAATTGTGATTCCTTCCCATTTTGCAATTGCATTGACCCGCCCGTTTGGTCGGACGTGTCTGAGAAGAGGCAACACTACGGTTGGTCCAGTAACGGTCAGGATGGCCCCTAACACAGCAGCGATTTCCCAAGGCATGCCCAGCACATAGTGCGCAGCTACAGCAGCAAGTACTCCGGTGATCACTACACCAATGGTTACCAGGTTCAGTACCACACGACCTACGCCCCTCAGTTCAGACAACTTGAGATTCAGGCCACCCTCGAACAAAATGATACCGATAGCCAAGGAGACAAAAGCAAACAACCAGTCACCTTGCAGATGTTCGGGCGGGAGTATCTTGGTTACTGGCCCTGCCACAAATCCTAGAACCAACAGAAGCAGAATAGACGGCACACGGATACGCCATGCAAGCCACTGCGCACCAACTGCCAGTCCAATGACCAGGACGATATGAATCAAAATTTCCCCACTCACGAATTCAGATTATCCGATTTAACGTGAATATCAACCTATTAAGAAGAAGCTTGTACGCCCCCACTTGGGGAAGTTAAGGGATTTACAACTCATTTTATATGCTTGCCGAGCTACCGCCGGGGCGTGGTACCTGTGTTAACTGGAAAGTTAGGCAGCGTATGAGGCACCCCTTGGGGTCCCCCTTCCGTGTGTACGGAATACAACTTCGTTGAGCCCAATAAATTTTACTGGTGGACAGCATAGTACCACTGAGATGCATGTGGCAGACTGTGAAGTTGCCGAAATTTTCAATGCTATCATTGGGACGAATGGATGGAATGCATGGGCAAAATGAAACCAAAAAACTATTTATCCCGAATGCACAGTTTCTGATCTACATGATGAATACCTTAGCCATCTCCGCAGTAGTTGAGCTAAACACTAACAAACATGTAGGATAAACACGTAAATTACCGGATGTTGAAAGCGCTTCCATAACCATCCTTCCGACCTGAATCATGCAACACAGTTCTTTCCTCGCCGAGGTCAACAAAATGTTTGACCGTGCAGCAGCACACACTGACCATGCTCCCGGATTACTCGCACAAATTAGATGCTGCAACAGCGTCTATCATGTAAGCTTCCCACTTGTGCGGGATAACGGGGACATTGATGTAATACACGCATACCGCGCCGAGCACAGTCACCATATGCAGCCTACAAAAGGAGGAATCCGTTATGCACCCTCGGTGAATGCAAATGAGGTCATGGCACTGGCTTCCCTTATGTCCTATAAATGTGCCATTGTGGATGTCCCCTACGGCGGTGCCAAAGGCGGAATACGCATTGATCGGAGACAGTATTCCCAACCTGAATTGGAACGTGTCACGCGACGATACGCTTTTGAATTAGCAAAGAAAAATTTTATCGGACCCGGTGTAGACGTACCGGCACCAGATTACGGCACTTCCGCCACCGAAATGAGCTGGATTTTTGATACTTACCGAACACTAACAGATAATCCACTTGATGCGCTGGCCTGTGTCACGGGGAAACCAGTCGGTATGGGGGGAGTCCGCGGACGTGTCGAGGCCACGGGCCGCGGCGTCTTCTTTGGTATTCGCGAGGCATGCGCTATTGAAGAAGATATGCGCGCACTGGGACTGGATCCTGGTGTGGAAGGCAAGCACGTGATTGTGCAGGGGCTTGGGAATGTCGGCTACCATGCTGCTCACTTCCTGGAAGAAGCCGGCGCAAAAATTGTCGGTATCGGCGAATACGATGGCGCGCTCTACAACCCCGACGGATTGTGCCTGGAAGATGTTGTATCTCACCGCAAGGAAACCGGAGCGACGCTCAATTTCCCGGGAGCACAGAACATTGAGAATTCGGCGCAGATACTGGAAATGGACTGCGATATTCTGGTCCCTGCAGCCCTGGAAAGACAGGTGCGAAGTGACAACGCTGATCGAATCAAGGCAAAAATCATCGCTGAAGCTGCAAACGGTCCTCTGACATCCAACGCAGACCGGATGCTAGCCGAACGTGGGGTCGTAGTGATCCCCGATGTCTACCTGAATGCAGGGGGGGTTACGGTTTCCTACTTCGAATGGCTCCGCAACCTTTCCCATGTACGGCATGGTCGTATGAGCCGGCGCCGTGAGGCGCACAATGCACGGCAGATCCTTGAAACCGTACAGGACCTGGTTGATAAACGCCTGAATACAGCAACTGTGAAGGGACTCGAATCCAACCTCGCTTTCGGTGCAAGCGAAGCTGACCTTGTTGATTCGGGTCTGGAGGACACGATGGTCGGCGCATACCATGAAATTTATGCCAAAGCGCGAAGCCATAACCTTGACTTGCGCACAGGCGCATTCGTGAGTGCGATTGACAAAATTGCTCAGGGTTACCTTCGTTCGGGCATCTTCCCTTAGACCCTCTCTGGCCGGGCAGCTGTCTTCTTGTACGGTTCGTAGAACTTTTGCAGCGCTGCAATGTCATGCTCCATATCTCCTGTGGGCGCAAACGGTGCTCCAAAGCCTACTTTGCGACCGGGATAATCGAAGTAGGCCGGCACAATGACTACCTGTGCACCTACCGCAATATGGTAGAACCCTGTTTTCCATCGTTCCACGCGGCTACGAGTGCCTTCAGGAGTGATCGCAAAAATAAGGCGCTCGTTCGTCTCGAAAAGTTCAATGGCTCCCTGCACCATTCCACGATGATTACGTCTATCAACCGGCTTTCCTCCGAGTAAGCGAAGTAGTGGACCAACCGGCCAGCGAAAGATCGTATGCTTCGCTATCCAGTTTCCCTGTAGATCCAAGGCAAACATTATAGCCATCGCCAGGAAAAAATCCCAGTTCGATGTGTGATATGCAGCAATAATCACAAATTTATTGAGGTTCGGCAACGTTCCCTCCACACGCCAGCCCAAGGTCACCAGCAACCATCTGGCAAATCGCGTAATCCCTGGATGGGACTTGCGTGCCAAATTAGGACCAAGATCTGGGAAGGACATCCTACGAAGGAGCTATTACACGCACTCTGACTACCCCATCAATGGCAGCCAACTGATCAGACACTGAACGACTGATTGGGCCACTGATATCAACCACGTTATAGGCCAGGGCGCCGCGTCCCTTATTTACAAGGTTATCGATGTTGAGTCCGGCACCTGCAAGAACGGTTGCAAGTTGACTGATCATCCGAGGCTCGTTTCGATTTACTACCTGTATTCTGTATCCATCCGGGCGCGGAGGTAGTCTAACTTCGGGGAAATTGACTGAATTCTTGACATTCCCGTGCTCAAGATAGCTGCGAATTTGCTCTGCCGCCATAACTGCACAATTATCCTCGGCCTCTGGTGTTGATGCACCTAGATGTGGCACTGGAATCACTTTGGGGTGCTGCGCCAACCGCGCATCTACAAAATCCGTAACATAGCACGCACAGGTGCCTCCGTCCAAAGCCTGTAAGAGTGCCTCTTCGTTGACCAGTGGACCACGTGCAAAATTCAGAAGGCGTACCCCCGTCTTCATGCGCGCAAAGTGAGATGCATTAATCAAGTCAAGCGTCTGGTCGTTTAACGGTGCATGAAGCGTAATGTAGTCTGCACTCTGAACGATCTCATCCAAACCCGTTGCCCGTGTCACTTCCCGACTCAGCCCCCATGCACTGGACACTGAGATAAAAGGATCATAGCCCAGTGTCCGCATCCCGAGTGCACTCGCCGCATTTGCTACCGCGACCCCTATGGCACCAAGACCGATGACCGCCAGCGTCTTGCCCATGATTTCAGGACCCTTAAAATTTTTCTTTCCCTTTTCCACTGCAGCTGCAACATCTTCATCTTTCAGGGACCTGGCCCAGTTGATACCGTCTACAACCCGCCGTGAGGCCAACAGCATAGCACATATAACAAGCTCTTTAACACTGTTCGCGTTGGCTCCCGGTGTATTAAAAACAACTATACCCTGATTTGAGCATGTTTCAACGGGAATATTGTTGACGCCTGCTCCACATCGAGCAATGGCAAGAACAGAGTCTGGAAATGTGGTTCCATGAAGGTTGTAACTCCTCAGCAGAAGCGCATCCGGCTCTGCTATGTCTTCCCTAACGACATAGTCGGGAGTAGGCAGGCGATCCAGACCATGAGACGAGATCGTGTTGAAGGTTCTAATTTTGAACATCAATAATAAATCTGCGAGGATTGTCGGAAGTTACCACGTATGTTGAAGAAACTGGTGTGACGAGCAGCCGATATTGCCCGTATATTGGAGCTAACTCTCTGCACTAAACCTATGAATGGGCAAAAACCCAGCCGTAAAACTGTCTGGTCGTGGGCACTGTACGACTTTGCCAATTCATCGTTCACCACATTGGTGGTAACTTTTATCTATGCAACCTATTTCACGTTTGAGATTGCCGAAAACGAAACCGACGGCACCAGCCAGTGGTCTGTGGCAATCGCCATCACGGCCTTCGTTGTCGCTGTACTGTCACCTTACCTTGGTGCGCTTGCGGATCGCGGCGGATTGCGAAAAAAATTCCTCGTAGTCTCTACGATCATTTGCGTAGCAGGCAGCGTGCTTCTCTTTTTTCCTCAGAAAGGGCAGGTTGGGTTTGCACTCGCAGTGTTTGTCATCACAAACATTGCCTTCGAGATGGGCAATGTGTTTTACAATGCCTATCTCCCTGACATAGCCCCCGTTAAACAGATTGGACGAATTTCGGGATATGGCTGGGGCCTCGGATACATTGGGGGGTTACTGTGCCTGGTGGCGGCTCTCTTTGGATTTGTTCAGACCGATACACCGATCTTGGGCTTCGGAACGGATAATGGAGAACACATCCGAGCAACCAATCTACTCGTGGCCGCTTGGTTCGCACTTTTCTCTCTCCCAATCTTTTTCTGGGTGAAGGACAAAAAGCATCCGCGGATCCCAAATGCCAGAACGCTCATCAGGCAGGCCAACCAACAGTTGTCGTCTACTTTTCTGGAAATTTTCCAGCGCTATCGCCAAGTCCTGCGTTTTCTGGTAGCTCGCCTGGTTTACAATGACGGGTTGATCACTGTCTTTGCCTTTGGAGGTATCTATGCCAGTACTACATTCGGATTCTCTACGGAAAAGGTCATCGTATTTGGTATCCTGCTTAATGTATCCGCCGGGCTGGGCGCATTTGCGTTCGGGTACATAGACGACAAACTTGGCGGACGTACCACAATCATGCTCTCCCTGGTGGGCTTGATCGGTTTTGGTCTTATTGCAGTCCTTACACGCGCGGAAATGTTGTTTTGGGTTGCAGGTTTGGGGGCAGGGCTTCTGGCCGGTCCCAATCAATCTGCGAGTCGTTCGCTGCTGGGTCGATTCACACCGGAGGGCAAACGGAACGAATTCTATGGTTTCTTTGCTCTTTCCGGGAAATTCACTGCCTTCCTCGGTCCACTGCTCCTGGGGCTTGTGGTCCAGGCTACAGGCAGTCAGCGCTGGGGAATGGCTACTGTGATCCTCTTTTTTGTCGCCGGATTAATTCTATTATTGCGCGTTAACGAAAAGGACGGGATTCGCAATGTTCTCGCATTCAAGGAATAGGGTTGCCTACTGACAAAACCGTAAGCCCCGAATACCGTGATTCGATCTGCCCGCGCCCGGGGGAGCACAACGCAACCTGATTATGTCTCGACGTTCATTCATGACCATGGATAAGACGATTTTGTATTTAACTGCAACTCGGTAGGCTATCGACCGGTTTCGCAGTTTCGGATTCCGGTCTGGGTTTCACCATTCGCCGGATGGCTTCAACGGGCGTCAAACCTCCTTACCGCGGATCCGGACTCGGTACGTTCATTGCGCAGTCAAACCCGATATGGGCCACACGGTCGTATGGGCACGGTTCTGCACTGAATCGAATGCAAGTTTACGCATCGGGGAAGCAGACCTTATATCGAGAATATCACAGAGCTGTCAAGCCCATGATAAAACAGAGTGCCGTGCTCCATAATGTCTCGTCCGAGTTGGACCTGATCCTGTTTTTGTCCATCTGCGTTGGTCCCGATTCGCCTTAGAGTCTCGGTCACTCGCCGGTATGTAGGCCCTCTTGGACGCAATCCCTCCCGCTCTTAGTTTTTTCAATGACCCAGCCGTTATTCGACAATGGGGCCTGCTACATGGCTTTGCCGACGTGTTGGACATCAATCAAAGTACTGGTCAGCGTTAAGCGCAATAATCGCCATTCAGCAACAATGGTCGTCTTCCCTTAAATTGCGATTGATTTTGTTTAGATCGTCACAATCTCCACGGACTCGACCTCGAGTAAAAGCGTAAGGGTGTATGGTAACGAAGTACCGATCCTTGTCGCGCAGAAGGCTTCTCCAAATTGGCGCAGGCGGCCTCCTTATGCCCATAAGCCGCTTGATAGGCCGTGCGGATTCCGTATGTCTTGGCGTCATTGCGGATCTCCATCACGGCCTGGCACCGCGAGCAATGGAGCGCTTGGATGACTTCATGCAGGCGGTGCATACACGCAAACCGGATGGGATCCTGCAATTGGGCGATTTCAATTTTGGTACGACTGAAAGTGAAGAATGCCTGGACCTGTGGCGTACGTTTGACGGACCGCGCTATCATGTGCTGGGTAATCACGACATGGACTTTGCTACAAAGGACGCTATCGTGCGAAGTTGGCATATGCCCAGCCCGTACTACTCATTCGATCTGGGCGCATTCCATGCAGTGGTGCTGGATCGAAACAACCTGAAGACGGACGACGGATACACTCCGTATAGCGAAGCTAATTTCTACGTTGACGCGTCCTTGCGCGGGTATGCCGACAGCGACCAACTCGCGTGGCTTCGTACAGACCTCGCCGCTACACAATTACCCGTAGTCGTATTTGTGCACCAGGGGTTGGGACTTCCGACATCCATGCCCAACGCCAGTCGTGCCATCGAGGATGTGCTCGAGGAGCATAACCGAACGGGAGAAGGAGGCAAGGTAGTGGCTTGTTTCTGCGGACATCACCACATTGACCGGTACACGCGCAAGAATGGTATCCATTACGTGTGGATTAATAGCGCATCCTACTACTGGGTTGGCGAGGAATACGGGCGTATGGCTCCTTACTCGCGCGCGCTGTACACATTTCTGACATTCCACTCCAGTGGCGTGATTGAAATAGAGGCCAGTCAGGCCGAGTGGGCAGCACCCTCGCCCTCTGAACGCAACTATCCAGGTGCGGAGACACTGACACCCTTCATCCAGGCACGCCGCTTGCAAACCGCTACAACCGGAACATCTCGCAATAAGAAATAGATTCGCCTGTCCCGACTCAGCCCAGTCTCAGCGCGCACTTATCAGGGTCTATTCCAGTGTTCCCGAGATTGCAGCGCTAAAACAAAGCACGGAATCGGTTTGATCAAAGCCGCTCCGGCAAGAGCGTATCTTGCCGGCAACGATCTGTTAGCCTTTTGCTTGCGGATTGCTGGGGTCCTCTGCTGTCAGGCCATCCACAAGTTCGTTGTTGCGAAGGATACCTGGCGGCTCTGAACTGCTGTCAGATACGGCGCATCCGCCCCGCGTTCCAGATGCCCCCTACAACGAACGCGTGACCGTGCTCCAAAACCACTAAGCACATATTGCGGACCAGCGGATCGATTTGTAAAAAAGTCTGCCGAAGTTCCCCCGAATATGATAAATAGTATGGGCAGCGCCCGCGTGGGATAAAATTAATGGCTATTGCCTAGGGGGAGTCCGAATGGCATCCAGAACATTAACCCGATCAATCTGGGTCACATTCCACTGGTCTGTACTATGTGGTGTATCGAACCATGCATTCAGGACCTCCTCCAATACCGCAGCACTAGTGGCGCGCTGGCTGAGGGCCAGTGCGTTCGCATGATTCCATATTCTGGCACCCTTAGCCGTTTCTGCATCTAGACACAATGCCGCCCGAATGCCTGGCATTTTATTGGCCACAATCGTGCAACCGGTTCCGGTCCAACACATTATAATAGCTTCTGCAGCCTCACCCTTGAGTACCTGATCAATCGCTTGTTGGGTTACCAAAGGCCAATCATGAGCTTCTTCCCCCGCATGCGGACCAAAATAGATCGGTTCATATCCGCGCTTGCGGAGCGAGGCGAGAAGCACATCAACTAGGTGACCATACTCATCACAGCTGACTGCTATCTTTTTAACCATGGTGCTAATTCCTTAATAGTTATGTCCGAAAGTCTTCCCCGTGCCCGTGATATTGCAGCAAAACTCGAATCATGGGCCACTCCATCCTTTGCTGAATCGTACGACAATGTAGGACTTCATGTTGGTTCCGGCAGTCGTATCGTTAACCGCGTGCTTGTTGCACTGGACCTTACCCCGGATGTCGTGGATGAAGCCGTTCAAACGGGAGCGTCTATGATTCTGACCCACCATCCATTGCTTTTTCGAGCACCTTCGCGCATAGTGGATAGTGACTTCATTGGTGAACTCATCCTGAGACTGGCCCGCGAGAATATCACGCTTTACAGCATCCATACAAATCTTGACGCGGCCCACGGGGGAGTCTCCATGGCATTGGCCAACATTCTTGGGTTGGATGGCATAACATTTCTACGCCCAAATGCAGATAATAGCTCCGGTATGGGAGCCATTGGCCAACTATTACAGCCAACAACACTTGGCGCTTTTTTGGAGCAAATTCGTACTAAACTGAAAACTCCGATACTGCGCTACACGGGCAGCTCCGAAACACAGGTGAGCACGGTGGCAGTATGCGGGGGTTCGGGTGGCAGCCTGATCAAAGTAGCCATGGAGGCAAGAGCGAACGTGTACGTAACGGCTGACCTCAGCTATCACCGGTTTTTTGAGGTTCTTGGCCCAGATGGGCGTTGCCGCATGGCACTTGTTGATGCCGGGCATTACGAAACAGAAAAACACACGGAGGAACTTCTTTGTTCATGGTTGACTGAACGATTCCCCTCCGTTGATTTTTGTCGTACCAGCGTTCGCACCAGCCCAATACATTATCATGTCCCATGAACCTGTGCCAATGTAAGTTCGTTAGAGCGTGCTACCCTTTATACTCGACCTCATGAGTACTACGGAAACGACAATTGGCCACCAACTGCGTGCGCTCGTCCGGTTACAGCATATCGATACGCTCATTGATCAGGTTGTGAAAGAGCGAGGGGATTTGCCCGACGAGATCATGGATCTTGAAGATGAGTCTGCGGGATTAACAACCCGAATGAGCAAGATCACGCAGGAGCAGGAGGATATCGAACTATCGCGTCGTCGCAGTGAGTTTGATATCGAAGATGCGGAAGGCCTCATAACAAAATACGAGGAGCAACAACTCCAAGTCCGCAACAATCGCGAGTACGATGCGCTCACCAAGGAGATCGACGCACAGCACGAGCGTATAGCAGGGGCGAAAGAACTCATCGAGAGCACTGAAAGCACCATTGAAACAAACCGCGCACTGCTCGAAGAAACACAGCAGCGTCTCGTTGAGCTGGTAAGCCTTCTTGAGCAAAAACGCGAGCAACTGAACGAGGTGTTATCAACCACCGAACAGAGAAAAACAGAGCTGGAAGGATTGCGTGAGGATGCGAAATCCACGGTAGATAATCGCTACCTAAGAGCATATTTGAGGTTACGGAAACGATACAGGGATGGGCGTGCGGTCGTTATGTTGCAGCGTGGCGCTGCCGGCGGCTTTGCAGTCCCGCCACAGCGACAGGTAGAGATTCGACAACGCAACCGGATCATTCCGTGCGAGCAAACGGGTCGCATTATCGTGGACAGTGAATTCTATGAGCAGGTAACCAGTGATTTAAGCTGAATACCTTAACCAGAAACGTGTCGGCCGGATCATCGCTCTGCCGTCAGGCAGGGAGGAAAGTCCGAACTCCACAGGGCAGCGTACTTCCTAACAGGAAGGCACCGCGCAAGCGGTGACGGCAAGTGCAACAGAAAGTATACCAGCCGATGAGCCGTAAATGGCCACAGGTGATGGGTGAAATGGTGCGGGTAAGAGCCCACCAGCGTCAGGGGCGACCTTGGCGGCTAGGTAAACCCTACGTGGAGCAAGGCCAAATAGCATCGCACGCCCCAGGCGATAAGGTGACCCGCCAAACCAGCGATGCGGGTAGGCCGCTTGAGGCCAGTGGTGACACTGGTCCTAGATAGATGATGATCTTCCCGGTATGCTGCACAGCGGCTGCGGCATCGGGTAGACAGAATTCGGCTTACAGGCCAGCACGTGCCGCCGGGGCGGCCTTCCACACAGGAGGGTCGCCCTGCTACTCTCCGTCCTCAACAGGGGGAGGAGGCAAGGCATCCTCTAACGGTGGCGGAGGTACCTCTTCGGGAGCTGGGAGCGTTTGCTGATTCGTCTGTTGTGACTGCTGGAGGACGCTCTCCTGAGAACCACCGTCATCTATAGCGAAATTGGTGAGGATGCAAAGCACAATGAACACCGTGGCCATGATCCATGTACCTTTCTCGAGTACGTCAGGCGCCTGCCGAGCCCCCAGTATCTGGGTTGTTGCTCCCCCTGATGCTATGCCTGCCAAACCACCTCCCTTGCCAGCCTGAAGCAGAATCAGGCCGGTCATAACTATCCCTATGAGAGCAATAACGACAATCAGAAACGTGAACATGCAAGGAGGAAATTTCAATTCGACTGCGTGCTACTGCCGCATGCACATTCCGTTCCACTATTGATCTGCAAGCATCACTGCGGCCGCACTGCATATAGCTGCAGTTTCGGCGCGAAGATGGCGTGGACCCAACCGAACCAGCGTCGCATCAAGCGCTTGCGCAAGTATGCGCTCATTTGCAGTAAAGCCCCCCTCAGGTCCGATTAATATCGATACTGGATCCTGACTCCGGCCAACAACAGTCAGTAAGGGAGTTTGTGCATTAGGGTCGGCAAGAAGTATACCCGGACCCAGAATCGAATCCAGAGGCGTTGGCGATTGCAGCTCGGGGAGTTTGCTTCGCCTGCATTGTTTCAGGGCTGCAATCATGATCTGCCTGGCACGGCCTTTCCGCCAGACTCTGGATTCAGTTCGCTCAGTGATCAGAGGCAGAATGGTCGTTACCCCTAACTCAACTGCTTTCTCCAAAAACATCCTGTACCGATTCCGCTGCTTAAGCAAAGCGAGTCCGATGGTCAATTCCCGGGTTGGCTCACATGGATTCTCGTGCGTAGCAATAATCCGTCCACTCACTCCTTGTCGGTCAGATTGTTCGATTTGTACCTGGGCACAAACTCCTTGACCATCAACTACGGTAACAAGAGCACCCGAGCGCAGCCTCAGCACTTTGAATGCGTGATTCGCTTCATCTGGAGGAAACTCTACATATCCGTCCGGCAGAAAAGATTCGGGCGGGGCGAAGAAAAATCTATCCATGGTCTTAAAGCCCAAGCGATAACCCAATGTGGGCGCGCACGGCAGATAAATCCTCGGTATTTGAAGCGAACGTCAGATTTATGATACCCGCTGCAGTGTTAATCTGGAAACCAACGCCAAACCCAGGGTACCACCCACTAATGGACTGCAATGTCTCGCGATCATTCAGATACCCAAGATCAAAAAAAACGAAACCATAAGTTACACGATCAATCAGATATCGAAATTCTGTCAGCAGCCGTGCAGCCAGCGGTGCACGAAAACGCTGTTCATCATAACCGCGAAGACTCTGCGCTCCACCCACCCGGAACAGGTCGCTTTCGTCGAGTTGCCGGCTACGCACCAACATTATTTCTCCGCCTGTAACCAAAAGGCTGCGCCTGCGCAAGGGAACGTATACGCGTCCCTGAACCCTAAGCCGTCCCTGATGCAGACTGTTCTGCTCACTTACGGAATCTGTTATGGCGACTATGCTCTCTACGTTTTTCTTTCCGCTTTCTGCAAGCATACTTAGCAGATAGCCTCGTGTGGGGCTCAGAGCATGATCGACCTGCCTAATATGGATTCCACCGCCTATAAAAAATGCGTTGGCTATCGGAATTCGCTGTCGGCCCTCTACAACCTCTGTGCCTGCGAGACCTGGCCGTGTGATTTCACGCGCTACACTTGTAAAAATCTGTGTTGAGGAATCTATCCAGTAACCTAACTGCAGTCCATAATCACGTTTACCATAGGTGGAGTCCTGCTGTAATCCTTCGAAGGAAACTGCCAGGCTCAAAGGGAGCCCCAGTACCAAGGGAGCTTCAGCATTTACCAGAACGTGCCCTAGTTGACCGGGTGCCCGGTTCAAGGTCAGCTCCAAGGAACGACCACTGCCAAATAAATTTCTGAGCGCCAGGCTGCCACTGCCAACCAAGGCTCCTTTGCCGCCCTCAGCTCGTTCATATCCTAGGGCCAAATCAAATGCGCCGGGCGGATTTTCCCTGACTGGAACATGAATTGCAACACTGCTGTCTGTTGCCTGATAGAGCACGGGCATATCTACATGGCTAAACACGCCTGTGGCCTCCAGCTTACGTTGCATGTCTGCCGGATTGAAATCCCTCAGAATGCTCCCCGGTGTTAGCCCGGATACATGGTGCACATACGCCTGGCCTGTTCGCTTAGCCCCCTGTAATACAATACGGTCAAGTCGTGCAGGTACGCCTTCCTGTATACGCATAATCACGTCGTATCGTGCACTGTCGCGGGGAATCAATGCCTCTACGACTACTTCGGCCAGTACGTAGCCCTCTCTTGTGTACGCATCCAGTATTGCTTCTGCGAACTTTGTCAAGCCATTCGATGTGATCCAGTCATCCCTGTTCAGGGGCGAATGTATTGTCGTTGAATCAAAACTGTCTGCTCCCAGAAACCTGATCGTACCTACGCGTGCACGGTCCCCCAGTGAGGCAAAAAGAATCTGGGATTGTGTGTCTTGAGAATCAATGGCAGCATGCAGGTAACCTTCCTGATGTAGCATTCGGATTACCTGCTGCGCCGGGGTTAGCGTACTTTCAGCAATTTTATCCGGCGGCCACGGCCAAAGCTCACCATCCGCTATTAGCTGCCATTGGGCGTTGGCCGGCAACGCCGTCACAAACACAAACATGCACAGGCTAAAACCTCGCAAGTATGCTTTCATGAAGTCAACCGAACAGGTAACCCACGAGTACCGTAGTATCGGTGAAATATGCGCACTTATTCTTTTGGATACCCGGATACCTACAACTGTGACGAAAGAGCTCCAAAAAGCACTCTTGGATTGGTACGATCTCCATCGTCGAAACCTTCCCTGGCGTGATAGAACGGACCTGTACGCGATTTGGCTCTCGGAGATCATGCTTCAGCAAACCCGGGTTGATCAGGTTTGGGCATACTACGAGCGGTTTCTGACAGCATTCCCAACACTTGAGGCATTAGCCGAGGCAGACTTGGATGAGGTGTTGCGCATTTGGGAAGGACTCGGATACTACGCACGGGCCCGTAATTTACACGCAGCAGCCCGGGAAGTCGTTGCCTCAGGTCATCTTCCCTCAAATTGCAGCGAATTACGTTCGCTTCCCGGAATTGGTCCATATACGAGTCGAGCAATTGCTTCCATTGCATTTGGAGAAGCTGTAGCTGCCGTTGACGGAAATGTTCGCCGTGTACTTTCCCGCCTGTTTGCACATCCCGGGAGCCCAGCTAAATCCGTCCAGCAACTCGCTGATACGCTACTCTACAGGATTCGACCCGGGGATCATAATCAGGCAATGATGGAGCTTGGTTCACAGGTCTGTACACCTAAACGCCCCCGATGCACTGTTTGCCCACTTCAAAATCATTGCCTCTCCTGGTCCGAAGGTACTCCAGAAATCTATCCGGCTCCAAAGAAAAAGGGCCCTATTCCACACTATGATGTAGCTGCCGGGATACTCCGTAATCCCATGGGACAAATATTCATTCAGCAACGGGCTCCTAAAGGTCTTCTGGGCGGTCTCTGGGAACTGCCGGGCGGCAAGGCAAGACATGGTGAATCAGGACCGGAAACCTGCGCGCGTGAACTGCGTGAGGAGCTTGGCGTACAGGTAGCTGTGGGGGATATGGTTGGTGAGGTTAAACATGCATATACCCACTTCCGGATTACGCTACGGGTGTATGAGTGTACGATTGTCCATGGGAAACCAGTGTCGGCTGGAGGTTTGACAACCGCTTGGGTCAAACCTGATGCATTACACAGGTTTGCGTTCCCAAAAGCCAATCGACGAATCCTGAATCTTCTCACAGCTCCGACAACTGGAACAAGATGAACGAAACGCTTCTCTATATCATTCTTGGTGTGCTGTATCTCGTTTTTACCCTACTGGGTAAAGCCGCCAAGAAGAAGCAACAAGAGCAGAAGAAACAGGAGCCCTGGTCTCTCGAAGATGTGTTGGGAGACTTTTCGGGTTCACCGAGAGAGCAACCTCAGTCCAGTGCACCACCCCCAACCCCACAGCCGGAGGTCGTTCCCGTTCCCTTTAATTGGCATGATGAGTTCCGCCCCCACGGCAGTGTCGAGTCCGAAAATATTCCCTTCACTGCCGCCCAACCCAAAAAATCGACCTCGATCAAGCGGACGCACCCGGCCCAGGTTGTGCCCATAATTCTGAGCACCACACCAAAGAGGCGTATTTCAGCTACACCAGCAGCACGTACCATTGCTCGGCAGCTTAAAGATCAATCGTCGGCGCGGACAGCAATTTTGCTTAGTGCAATAATCGGTCAACCTAAGGGAGTTCGCAGACCCTACGCAAGGCGTCTACCTTAAGCACGATCGACTGGAAATTACATCCGCGTGAGTAACCATAAAATGGTTGCTCAGAAGCCTCTTGCAAAACTCCTGAATGACGATTGTTTAGGGTTTTGTGGGGGCTACGGTCCCTGCCTCAAGTTGGTATAACTGGGCTTAGGACCACCTGTCGAAGATCACCATAAAGAAAGAAAAACTTTTGGCCTTCATCACTTTTTAGTGAAAAATGAAGGAAGCTATATATTTAATTGTACTAATATAGGGGAGTTATAGTGAATATTTGATTAAGCCCCGCCGGGCGTTTAGTTAATGCCTTCAATTAAGGAAATTAGAGGCAATGAGCAGTGCAACTCCAATTCCGATCATCCAAATCAACAGATTGTATTTGCTATTTACAGCCTCCAATTTACTGTTCATTGCATCCGTCTTAGACTCCAGTTTGGACTCGAATCTAGCAATAATATTTTCCGATGCCATTTTTTCAATTATTTCATTATAGCTTCCACTTCTTCCAGCCCTGTCTTCCTTAGAAGTTCATGGGCTTCAACATTGTCGCTATTGAGCATTCATTTCCGTTTAGGTTTGCTGATTTCAAATGATTGTCCATTCTAGATACTTCATTGTAACTTCTCTAAAATCTATCCTGAAACGGCATTTCGCCTGGACCCAAATCCAGAAGTATGTTTCGCACGGGTGCAACTGTGGGGCAAGGTAGAAAAAATCCTTTCGTAAAAGACCTACGCTCCCACCTCACCCTTGACTTAACCCATCTTTGTCATTTCCCCTGACAAGGTACTGATTTCGGGGCCAATTTCCCCGTATTTTTCCTCCTAAAGGGCCGATTTTAGCCCAAATCGGCCCAATTTCGTCCTTTTTGGGCCCGAATTCAGGG
>MPNB01000078.1 GCA_002238805.1 Rhodothermaceae bacterium bin80
ACGGTTGGCTTCGAGGAAATGCATGCAATCCGTCGTATTTTACCAAGCAGAAACTCGAAAATGCTCCCCAACATATACTGAAGAACTCTCATTGTCCGGTCTTTTCTCTATTAACAGGGCAGGGCTACCCACTTGCGTGCAAGCAATTCTACCCCGTACCCGCTGCGGAATTCTCTCCCTGCAAAAGCGGCGATCCTTCCGTCTGACGCGGATCGTCAAAGGAGTTCTCCTTTGCGTCCGACCGGGACACAGGCGAGACGTTCAGCCTGTCAAAGACCTTCTCGGCCTTTGCTCGGACGTTAATTGCAGCATTGTGATCCCGGTCCATCCTCAATCCACAGTGAGCACATTGATAGATTCGAATGTCCAGCCCGATCTTGTCTTCGGGCTTACCCCCGCAGACACTACACTGCTGCGTAGTGTCTTTTGGGTCTACCAGGACCGCCTCACCTCCAGCACTTTCAGCCTTGTAAGTGAGTTGCTGTTTGAGCGCGTCCAGCGCCTCTTCCGCCAGCTCCCGATTCAGGCTACGTCTATAGCCTCCTCCTGTGCGCATCATGTTTGCTATACTAAAGTCCACTACCCCCAGCCATGCCGATTCGTCTCTGATGACCTTGGCACTTAGTTGATGGAGGGCATTCCGGCGGCGAATCTTCAGTCGCCGCTGCTCTTTCTGATGAGTAAGTCTCTTTTTCTTCCGGGAATTGCTCCCCAGCTTTGCCCGGCTCAGACGTTGTTGTGCTTTCCGTGCTTTTGTCGTAGCCGCCCGCGGGCGCTTGTACTGGTTGCCGTTGGATAGCGTAATGCTCTGCCTCAATCCCAGATCGACCCCCAACAGGGGGCGATCATCGGCCTCGATCCGGACAGAGCGTTCAACGATTAGCTGTACATCATATCCAGTACCGAGCGGGTGTTTTACAATCCGGATGCGTCTGACCTGGGCAGTGGGGTCGGATAGAATATCTCTGTGGTCATTGAATCGCAGTTTGATGTGTGTACGTCCTTTATGTACTGCCTTGATTCGGATTTCATATTGACCGTTCTTACACGGCCGCGGTTTGTGGTTCGGCGACGACGACTCGAACGATTTCACCCCTCTGTGCATCGACTTAAATCGTGGTCTTCCTTTTATCCGCCCAGTCCCCGATTCCTTCCAGTCTTTCACCGACTTGAAGAATACTTGATAGGATCTATCCACTTTTTTCAGGGTGTTGGATTGGAGTTGTCGGTCAAGCCAGGAATTCTTTTCTTGCCCATCCTCGTAAATCTCTTTGCGAAGCGGCGTGAGCAGATCAGCGGATAGCCCCTTCAGCCCTGGATATTCTAGTCCGGCTTCGTGTCGCTCCCGACAGAAGGCTACGCCCTGGTTAAAAACCCATGTGAGATGACGGAATACCCGGTCAAGCTGCTCGCGCTGGGGCTTGCGGATACGCAGACAACGGTACGTGTAGGTCCGCGTGACCGTTACAGGGCGAAGTGTTTGTTTTCTGTCTGGTCCCTCTACGGGCATGGCATCAGGACGGAGATGTTACGGTAAGTAATAGGTTCATGATTTTGGGTATTCATGCTTACCCCCGCCCTCATGGAAAAGCTGCAAGAACAATTTAAGACATTTCCACATCCCCCTGCCTGGGTGAATCCAGATTTAAAGAATAACAAGAGCATTGCATCCCTTATTGAGGATGCGGCCAAGGAATACGCCAAACTATAAGATTTATGCAACCCCGAAGTGCATGGCAGTTATTCGGGGACGCCAAGGTATGCGGTCCTAACCAATGTTACCCCCAGGCCCCTTATTCCGTTTACGGCTTGGGGCCAAGGCACATTCTTCAAAGACTTCAAGGAGCTCGAGTTCGACTTCTGAGTCACCGAGATACTAATTCGCATTATCGAGTTGGCCCCAGTTTTTTGCCCCCGAAAGATAGTTTTACTCAAAGGGCAATAACACTTGCCGCTAGCGGCAATCGCGTACTCGCGAAGCTGAAGGGAAGTTGACCTACAGGGGGATGTACGCCTTTTTGGCGACAATGGCAACAGGAAAGTTGGTGTGATGTGGAGGTGTGGGTTGGTGTAATTTGGCTCTAGATGTATTTAGTGTGGGATTGTTATATTGGGACGCCATTAGTCTGAATCGGAACATAGCATATTACCCAGTATTGCGTGTGGTGGTTGCATCCTCGGAATGACAAGGGAATGTAATTGAGTTAGCGCACTAATTACTTCAACATTCAGAGGAATACGGATTATGAAACGTTTGGATAGCCCATTAGAGCGTTCCAGAATACATCTTATTTGCGACGGCCCAGATGTAGAACAAGGAACGATTTCTGCAACTGACATGATTTCGATACTAAATGGGTTTGCAAGCGCCTATCGCAAACTGGTAAGAACTAAAGATCCCCAGGCACACATAATACTGAATGTAGTTGCCTTGAAAAAGGGATCTGTGGATATAGTTATAGAACCTCTTGCTAGCGTACTAGTGGTCGAAATTGCTAAATGGGCATTTAGGCAATTACAGGAGATCATAAAAATGAAGAAACACGCAAAGGGCGAATCTTACAAAAAAGCAACCCCGGTTGCGGGTGGCAATATTTCGCTTGAAAATTGCGACGATGTTACAATCATCGTAGGGAATGAAGCATATGAGACTCACGTCAATGGCAAGATAAATAGGGATCTTGACGAACTAACAAAGCCTTTAAGTGAAGGCAAGATAAACTCTGTTGAAGTCAAGGTTATCTCGGACAATGAAGCCGAATCAGAAAAAATAGATGCCTCCGAACGTCAGTATTTTGAACAGGAAGATTTGGAGATTACTTCTTCAAAAGAAGAATTGCTTATCGTAAAATTCAATTCCTTAACAAAGTCTACCAATAACGGACGATTGTATTTGGAAGATGGTCCACAAGTACCCTACCATTACGCAGGAGATACCCCGGAAGACTTGTACAAAGGGTTTGGCACAAATAACGAATGGGTTAGTGTCAAATGCATTGTGAAGAGAGATGGCAGCTCGGTTATTAGAAGTTTGGACATATTGGAAATCCTACCCTATCAATTCAATCTTTTTCCTGATTTAGATGACGAATGAAAGGCTTTCTTAATGAAGTACGTGATAGTAATTGCTACTAAATATGCGATTAGGCAAGTCCAAAACAACTCCCAACTCCAATCGTAATTCATTGTGAGATTTGTGTTCGTAGTGGTTCAATGGCTAGTGCTGGAATATACCATTCTCGTAGTAAACAAAGCACTGCGATATAGATGAACTGTCGCCACGGTAAATAGGGCTAGCTCACGGAGTCTGTTCTTGAGTGCAGTGATAAGGTGCGGTAGTCCGGACTCCACGGCTTCCTGTCAGGGTGCATCCCTGAGAATATGGTCGAAATGGCTTGCTGTTTTGTAACCTCAAGGGGCAAAATAGAGTTCCAATAAGGACCGTTATAGGAACCTGACGAATGCAAGCAAGCGGGTCATGGACAAGTAGTTGACATCGCTGCCAGAAGCGATAGTGCTTATTTTGCTACACTGAAGGGGCTTGCAGAGTCCCCTGGGATTGTGCCGCTCTCCTGGGAAACGTACCCGGTCACTCGCCACCTACACATCCGAATGTAAACGCCACCTATACCATGTACACTAAATTTGGACTAACGCTCCTTCTTGGCCTGCTTCCGCTGTGCACGTTGCATGCACAGAATCCACGGGCGACTACGCCGGACGAAATTGTTAGGCAGTTAACCCACTCCGATTATAGAGTAGCGTTTGATGGCGTGAACAGCTACATGGTATTCAAGCCGGATCAGCGTACGCCGGCGATGAGAACCGCGCTTGTACAGGCACTCAAAAATGAAACCGAGCGTATTCGACAACTTAAGCTACGAAGCGATGAGTGGCTGACGCTCTTTTACGAGGATCATGGGTCTGCTGAAATGTCGATCTTCTTAGTACAAGAAGTCTACGCGTTGAAGGATCCCGCCACAATTCCGGTACTTGTACCCTGGCTAGGTGGCGGTGCAAGCGATGAGATGATGGATTTTGGCCGACCGGCCTTTGAACCTGTTTTGACGTTTCTCGAAATGCCGCCGCCCGGGACTACACGCTTCGCACTTTTTGGGGCACTATCTACGCTTCGTATGATGGTGGATTACTGGGGCTTAAGCACCTTCAGTGCGTCCGAGCGCGAGCGCATGAAACAGGTGGCCGTAAGGTATATCGTGAGCTATGATCCAAACCCTGAAAAAAACTCTTGGCTTCCAATAAATCGGAGTATCAGTTTAGCCGCGTCGCTTCGGGAGGAGGTATTGCTGCAAATGGCATACGCCTTGGTAAACAACAATGCGGAGATGGCGAAGCGTGGGGGCACTGCCCCCGAATGGGTGCGGGAAACCGCCGCAAAAGCACTGGCGGGTACGCTTAAGGAACGACAGTACAGACCGTATGAGGAGCGAAAGCGGTATTAAGCTCGGGACGAGGCAGGAGTTTTACGGCAACTCGTTGGAAATGGTGTCACGTGATCTGGGTAGTGAAACGGGTGGCAGCATAATCAATCCTGTATTGGAGGAATACCTGCTATTCGGTGAGTACCGGAATATCAATAACCTCTATTAGGTTGGTCCACTGGGGCATAGGCGTAGTTGTTTTGGGATGGCGGGTTGATTTAGGGTGGCCAAGGTACGGAAACAGTTGCTTTGACGATCGCGTCGCAGGGTAGAACTATGTCTTGGGGAGTGGGGTGGACGTCATTGTTTCTCGGGAGCAAGGCTGTTCCAATCTCTAGACAAGCCCCCCACTCCTGGTGGGTTCGGGTTTCCCATTCTGGCGGGTAAAAACCTTGGGAAACATTATGTTTTATGCAACACAGGAACAATAAAGCCGATCCCCGAATCCAGACCGTATGTTAGTCTCCCTCCTCCTGCAAGACGCCACGAGTCAGGTACAGGACAGTACTGCTTTGTCCCAGATCGCCGGTGAGTCCTCCCACTTATCGTTTCCCCGGCACTGGCAACAGCGCAGCCGGTGCTTCTGAGGGCCCCGCTAATTCTCCAGACCCCAAGCCACGAAGGTCTTCTGGAGGGGTGGTATGATGGAACCGAGTTCTGGGTCAACCCGCATAAACTGATGCAAACGCTGGGGTTCGAGATCATCGAGAGCGACTCCACGAGGCTCACAGTCCGGGATCAAAACCAAGCAATCTCGTTCGACTTCGTGGTCAACCAAATCACCGTGAACGGTGTGCAGCGCCCCCAGCGCGCCCCTTCCATGAAAGGCCCCTCCTCCGCCACGCTCACCACCGTAACAGCCGTGCAGGACGCCCTTGGAACCGACATGGTGTGGGACGAGTCGGCGATGACCATACAGCTTTCCAGCGCAGCCACTCTGTTCACCCCCCACCACTAGCCTGCCCGTCTCCACCCCCGTACAGTAGCTTTGCCACTGCACTCCGCCCCGCCAACTCCTCCCTGCAGTAGTCTGCCGGCATACGCGAGCTCTTCCAGCGCCCCACCGTTTGCAGCTGCGCGACCGTCGCGCCGCGATGAGCCAGGCTCTGTGCGGTGCCAACGCGGAACGAATGCCCACTGAACCGCCCCTCCAGTCCCACACAGGAGGCGTAGGATTTTAGGTTTTTTCGCACCGCCTGGGGGGAGAGTCCTGTCTCCCGAATCCCCCCCCCTCCCCAAGGAACAATTCCCGTTGGCAGGCAATATAAGGGCCTTGCATTTTCTTTCTAAGAGACATGGGAGCCTCCGTTTTTTGTGGAAAATTCCGTCTCTAAGAGATACGAAATCCGGGGAGGGAGCTCCTTCCTTTTTTAGGTCTATCAAGGGATGTTTCTAGGCTCGGGGCAGATACGTATCCCAATCAACATCGCCTCCTCTGCCCTGAGGCACCAACAAGAAACAGTGACCTCAAAACCCACCCACCCACCGATTTGGGAGTTTCGAAAGAGTCTCTAGAAAGTGCCAAACCTGACGAATCATGAAAATCCTAGAAATAACTATACATAACATCCGTTCAGTGAAGCACACTACGTTTCAACTCTCCAACTATTCAATGCTTGTCGGAGAAAACAATGTCGGAAAGACTAATATCTTCACTGCACTTCGGTTGTTCTACGAAGACAGCTTGAAATACAAAAAGGAAATTGATTTCCCCAAGTTCGCCACCGACCAGGAAAGCTGGGTGGAATTGGCCTTTAAGACTACCGAAGACGAGCAGAAAAGCTTAAAAGATGAATACAGGTCACAAGACAGAATTCTGAAAGTAAGAAGATACTTTCAGTCAAAAGACAGAGGCTTGGTCAAACCGGCTCAGAGTAACATTTACGCTTATCAATCCGGGGTGCTCTCAAAACATCTGTTTTATGGCGCGAAGAACGTGTCCCAGGCGAAGCTCGGGGATGTAATACACATACCTGCCGTAAGTAAAACCGATGAAGCTGTTAAGTTGTCTGGGCCTTCCCCGTTTCGGCAAATGCTTAATCTTGTCATGAAGCGGGCGGTGCTCAAAAGCCCTACATTTGAGAGTTTGAGCAGTGCTTTTGATAGCTTCAACTCAAACTTCAAAGAAGAAGCTTCACAAGACGGTTTCTCGATAAGTTCTTTGATCAACGACATCAATTCCGAGATAGACGGATGGGATGCTCGCTTTGGAATCTCCGTCAATCCCATAAAACCGGAAGAAATTGTAAAAAACCTGCTTTCCCATCACGTTGAAGATGTGAACCTTGGAGGCAAGCAGATAAATCTTGCTTCATTCGGCCAAGGATTTCAGCGCCACTTGATATTTACTCTCATAAAGCTTGCCGCCAGATATGCCGCACCTCGAGCCACGAAGAAAAAGAGCTTCGAGCCTGATTTCACTTTGCTTCTGTTTGAAGAGCCTGAGGCTTTTCTCCATCCTTCGCAGCAGGAAGTCCTTTGCCTGAGCCTTCGCACCCTTGGCGATGGAGAGTCGGAACAGGTCCTCGCTTCGACTCACTCACCTCATTTTGTGAGTAAACAGATGTCTCAGATAAGTGGAATAATCAGGCTCTCAAAAAGCGGAACCGGGATGACAGAAACTTTTCAGATCAAAAAGGACGATCTTTCTCGGATTCGCGACACAAATACTGGCCTTTATAACAAATTCAGCGAGTGTCTGAAATCCGATGAAATCTGCGAGAAAACGAAATCTGCGATCAGGAGAAGAAAGCTTGGAGAAGATCCTCCCAATCCAAGGGGGAAGCTGGAAGAAGAAAAATTAAAGTATTTTCTCTGGCTTGATTCCGAGAGGGCATCTTTGTTTTTTGCCAGGAAAGTGATTATCTGTGAGGGAGCGTCTGAGAAAATTTTTATTGGTTATCTGTTCGATGAAATGTGGCGAGAATTTCGGGAAAAACATGTTTATCTGCTTGACGCGCTAGGCAAATACAATTTACACAGATATATGGCGCTGCTCACGGCCCTTGGCATTGAACATTCCGTACTATTCGATTCGGACCAAGATGAGGGGATCCACAGGATAGTAAACTCTTTTGTCGAACGTCATAGAAGCAAGTTTACGAGAGATATTCGCTCTTTTGAAGATGATTTCGAGGGGTTTCTTGGAATTGCAAAACCAAACCGGAGAGATCTGAAGCCTTTGAATATAATGGTCAGGTACCATAAGAATGAAATTAGCTGTGAGAAGTTGGACAAGCTAAGAACTATGCTGAAGGAGATGTAAAGCCGGTTTTAAGTTTATCCGGATTGGAAGTGAATCAGGCAAATCATTTTCCCTTCATCCCACTTTATGCTGAGCCTCTTGCAAAATTCCACCCCCCCCACCACTATCCTGCCCGTCCCCACCCCCGTACAGTAGCTTTGCCACTGCATTCCGCCCCGCCAACTCCTCCCTGCAGTAGTCTGCCGGCATACGCGAGCTCTTCCAGCGCCCCACCGTTTGCAGCTGCGCGACCGTCGCGCCGCGATGAGCCAGGCTCTGTGCGGTGCCAACGCGGAACGAATGCCCACTGAACCGCCCCTCCAGTCCCACACGGGAGGCGTAGAATTTTAGGTTTTTTCGCACCGCCTGGGGGGAAAGTCCTGTCTCCCGAATCCTCCCACCCTTCCACATCGCGCGAAAGAGCGGCGCTTCGCTCCGCAATGACCCATGCTGATTTACCAGCTCACCAACCCAAGCCTCCACCCTCCTCATTGTCGGCGCCCCCATAAACAGGGTCGCCCCCCTCCCCTCGGGATCCGTCTTGCTCCGCGGGACGCGGAGACGTCCTGTGCCATCCGGGGAGGTGGAGACATCTCCGGGGCGAACAGCGACCAACTCGCCGACCCGTAACATGCAGTCGCTCATCATGGAGAACATAGCGGCGTCGCGGATCCCCCTGACGCCAGCCCGCGCAATCTGTGCGGTCAGGAACTTGGCTTCCATGAAGGTGATCCCTGTCACCTGTCCAGTCCCCCTCCCACGACCCGCCCGCCGGATCCCAGCCATCGTTCGCTCGGTCAGAACTCCGATCGGAGACTCTTCTCCAGAGAGTCGAGCGGCGAACTGGAGTGCGGCGGGGATGAGACTGATGCTACTCGGAGAGAGCCCCGCTTGATGACGGAGCGTGAGGTACTCCGAGATGAGCGCGTCCGTGGGCGAGCGCCCTTCCAACCACGCACTTAGTGTGTGTAGCGCGGAGGTGTATACGCGCAGCGTCTCCTCGCTCACGCTCGCTTGTATCAGTTGCTGCGTGGCCTCCGGAACAACCTGCGTAGGGGAGGGATACTCCGCAGAGGGCGGCTTGCTCAACGCGAGGGGCTTGGGGTCAACCATTGGCTTGATCAATCACCCTGATGGGTCGGTTACCTCGCCAACCAGGCAAAAGACTATTAGTTTCGTTAAGTGCATTTAACGAAACCAATTCCGCCAGCAGAATTACAACCTTTTGAGCGGATTCTCCACGGCAACTTTGACACGAAACCGGTATTCTCGACTGGAGTCATTCCTGTACCGGACGCTGGACATCAGCCACTGATGGGGGGTATACGGAGCCATTTGATGGACTCTAGTGCTCCGAATAGCGCTTTGTATTCTTCCTCGTTTAGGACGACCGTAGGGAAGAGGTCGGTGCGGAATACTGAACGGATCTGCTGGATTTCGTCGTAGGAAAGATTTGAACACCCATCCCGAAGGGCCGACTCCAACAGTCTCCGCATGTCTTTGTAGTAGGCCTGACGGACCTCATCCTTCCGCAGTACCCTGTCCAATTGTGGATCATCGATGTCCTCGGACGTAAGGATCAGGTCTCGGAAATTCACGACTATCGAACGAACATAGGCAACTTGCTCCCTCTTGCGCAGATAGTCTCTAAAGATCTGACCGACCCACGTGAGCACGCCCAAGACTACGCCGGAGGAAACGCCGATGATGATTCCTAGAATTATTGGCTGGTCGTCAAACATCTGAAGTGTCTAAAGTCAATTTAGATTGACCTCAGCGACAATTAATAGTTCGGTTCTACTGTGATTGTTGTGGATAGAGATCTAAAAGCCCGTGAATAAAGTACTTGCTTTGTCCAGTGTGTTCAAGGCCACTGACACATGCCTAATAGGGATGGCAAATCGACTCTAGGTGACGGGATCGCAAATTCCAGCATTAACTCCACCTTACCGGGAAACTAACACTTCAAGCAATTCACACGGCTCAACCTCCTCCATCGGCTTAGTGATGAAACGGGCCGTTCCCCTGTCACGAAGAAGTTCGCGTGCGGCGTACCGTGCAGAGTTGATGACATCCGATCGATCACTAGGATCAATCACCACAAGCGATCGTGACCGCTCTGCGTTACACCAAAAGATCAGTTGAGTATTTATGGCTTTATCACCAAAGCTGTAGCCGCATACGACCAGTGTATCCGAACCTTCCAGAATCTTGCGAAATCTATAGTGAATGTCTAACATCAATCCCCAATTGTACTGGGCCGGCTTATTGAACGTACCGATCAACAGAAAAGGACGACGATTTACACCCCCGCTATGGAGGTATACAGATTCATCCAAGTAAGAAGGTTCACGTACTCCGATTTCAGACTGGGGAAGCTTTTCGTATTTACTCGGTTCCGGTAACTCAAAGCTAGTCCAATTGACGGACCCATGGAGCTTAACAAACGGGATGCCGTCACACGAAGAGAATTGATTCTTCCAGATCCGCAGGGTATCACTGGGGATAGGGGGACTGAAGCCATCGGCAAGCTTGATACCTGCGCTCCTCAAGTTCCTTTCAACATGCGTATCATGTGCCAATGTGGCAATACCTCTCAACTCCAAACCGTCTACCTCGTGGATAGTCTTGATGATTTCAAGATGCCTGGTGCAACACTTTCCGTTGAGACTCAATAGATCGGTAACAATATGTTCAATATAGTGACACGTTTCGCTGCAAAAATGATTGAAATCCGACCTGTCTAGATCAGGGATACCCTTTAGAGAACAATACTCGCTGCATTCCTGCCATAAGGTCATATCACATTTTAGTTTGCGAATTAGTGGCAGTAACGCTGGATTTTGTAACTCAGTAGCATCGTCCCTCAACTGTGAGGCCAGATAGTAAATGTCTTCATAATTGAGTTCCTTGCACTCCCCACGATCTTGGAAGTATTCCTTTGTTTGCTTGAATAGCCAGTCAATGATGCGGTCCACAACAGGCATTGTGTAATCTGTTACTGGGCGCTCACGCTCAGGAAAACAACGGTAGAATTGTTGATCTGTATGCCGACAATAGTTCTCAGAAGCCCGAATTGTCTTTGTCAGACACTTGGTGGAACTATATCCTGCAGGAATAGAAGCCCCTGCTCCTAAAAGGAATGTGATACGATTCATTTAGCTGAGGATTGCGAAGTTGGGTAAGTTGGTATACTAGTATGACCAAGCTCTAAACGAGTTGTCCTCTGAGCCTACGCTGCAAGGTTATGTGTAGCTGATCATAGAGAAGATTCCCTGTTCGGCAGTTTTCCAGTAACGCTGATCTAGTTTTAGTTGCTCAGTGGTCCCTGTGGAAATATGGCGCATGATCCGCGCGGCATGGAAGCGCCCATTCTCAATGAACCAGCGGCATGTACGGGGACCACCACACACCGTCCCGGCAATGTAGAGTCCGGGACGATTCGTTTCGAAGGTTTCCGCATCATGAAACGGTGTTCGGAATACATTGTCCTGGATAGTAATTTTCAGTGTCTCCAAGAAGGAATAAACCAGACAGCTGCCATGACCACTTTATCCTACAGAATCGCAATTGCAGAGGAAATCTCTGTTGCCCCCTTGATCGTCCAGCCACCCTTCAAGTCCCGCAAGGGAGAGCTTATCTTGGTCAAGCCCGTGAACGGTGAGGGAGGGAGTTTCTGGGGGATGCTTCTGGACCAGCTCTACCCCGGAAGCGATGACTGGACGTGTCGGCGTCTGACGGATCAGGAGTTCGCTGATCATATCAGATACGAGCTGCTGGAGAAGGAAAGAAGTCGCGATTGGAGTGCTGACAAGATCCTCGCGATGCACAAGGGGGTTGTGGTTTCCACCTAAAACCAGTTGTCGGTCGAACGGATTACAGTATTTTATATGGATCCGGTTCCATTCCTCGTCCCAACCCGCTGGACGGTCTCCGGTGTTGTCCGCTCCCACAACAGCGCACAGGATTACTGAACGCGTTGCCCCGCCCCCGTAACGTTGTTAGCCGCGAAAGTGTACATCCCAACGATAATCGTGTGGACACCCCCTCCACCGCCCGTCTCTCGTGGCCTAGAGCGTACTAAGATGCGATCAAAGGCAATCTGGGAAGAATTAGACACGGGGGTCGCGCTGTTCCCGGGACGTGTAATGACAATAGTATAACTTATTGACGCAGTTTACCAGGCGGCCATTTGTCTGGCGATAGGTTCTTGGTATTGTATTTTCTGCCGACTTGGTCCTGGCGCCAGTGGGGAGCCAGGAGCCCCCGTACATGGTTCGTCATATCCGCCCCGCAACGATTTTATTGATGGTATTTTCAACGGCTCGCTCCTCCAGCCCTTCCTCTAGATCCGCCAGATAGTGTCGGCAGATTGCCAGGTCAAGGCCCTCCTGGCTCAACTCTATCCCTCGCTGCATTTGAGCGGGAGAGAGAACGTGACGCTGCACAACAAACTCGCGGCCATCATCGGACACACGGACATGAACGGCATCCTTACTGATACCATCCAGGAAGATCTCGGCGTGATGTAAGCCCAGCTTTCGGTTGTAATTGTCGGCACAGACATTGTAGAGATTGACATGGGTATCAAATGCTTCTTGTACCCGACGGTGTTCCATATCTACTTGCAGGCAATCGGGGAGAAAGGAACTCTCGTCACTGTAATTAGGGCGGGACCAGGCAAGTAAGCGTAGTCCGATCCTGTGCATCCCCCAAGTCACGAATGCATGAAGATGTTGTCTTATCATAGAGTTACGCCTTGCGGGTAGAACAAATATGGGAATTCTTGGAGCTGGATCTTGTCGTAACCTGCAACCATACACACAATAATATGTTAAAATATAATACATAATATAATCATTCAGTTCCTTGCAGAGTGTGCACCAAATGACGGAGAAGGAACCCCGTCTTGCGCACCCTAAAAGGAGTAGCCATTCCCCCCCGCCTCATGTCTTTTCCGCTTCCGCCCGAAGTAACTACTGGCGGCGAGTTTTCCTTGGCGGGAACGCTGCAGAAAGCGATAGATCTGATGCAGCAGAACCTGGACGAAGGGGTGCGTGGGTTACTTGAGAGGACGGAGAGTAAAATCATTCCCGTGGCATCCTTCTGGTGTTACCGTCAGGTCGGGCTGGCACGGAACATCCTGCATGGCACAGAGCTGACATTCGACCGCCAGTCTGTCCAGCTTCACCTGAACCGTGCGCAGGAGTTGGCGCGTACCATGCCCCCTTATGGTGAGCTGTGCCTCCTGTGCGCCCGGGAGAACGAACTCACCGCACCTCAGGTACACGACCAATTGGTCCTCCCGCAGCAGCACCAGCCTATCCCGGTCTGTGCTGATCATGTGGGCGAGCTGGCAAACCAGATTGGGGTTCAGGACATAGAAATCGTCCCTATCACCCCGCTATGGCCACCTTGGGCGCTCTCCCCACCCTGGTTACGCAGAGTGGTCAATACGTGGTCTGAGGAGCGCGAGTACTACGCGTGTTACCAAGCCGCCCTAAGCGGGGATGTGGACGCGATGTTCCAGATGGGGCTGAGCTACGAGATTGGGCACGGAGTTGCTCGGAGCGCTGCAGGTGCCGAAGCCTGGTACAATCAGGCGGCCCTGCAGGGATACCCGGGTGCCAATGAAGCGGTGGTGCGGGTCCAGCGCAATGGTGCATGGACACCCGAGGCGGACAAAGCCTGGTATGAAGTCTGACCAGCATCTCCAGCGTGTTCTTCCGCAGCCTCCCCCTCCTAATGCAGGAAGCCCACCCAATGGGCAGGCTTCCATCCCCATGCATCCGCTCGTCTACGATGGGGCTGCGCAGTACTAACGGGAACTCAATCGCAGAGGCGTATTCCCAATAGAACATCACCCTGCCTCATTCACGGGCGTTCGTGCGCCGACTGTATCAACACAACTTAGTCATCCAGGTTCCAGTATCCTCATTTGTTTCACACAAAACGGAAAATTATATGATTAAATTTATATATACTGAAACATTCAATCTCATCCCTTGTTTTGAATGGAAGAACCAACTCCGATCACCATGGAATCCAGTAAAACACCCGACACTTCCCCCGCCTACCAGCTCTCGAAGATCGGGGGCAAAATTGTGGTGAAGGCACCGTACAATGAGAAATTTGTGAAGCAGGCCCATGCAATGGGAGGGAAGTGGAATGGGGTGGACCGGAGCTGGCAGTTCCCCCTGTCCAAGGAGAGGAAAGTGGCGAAGGCCTGTGAGGCCGTGTACGGGGGGCATGAGCAGTCCGTAGTCAAGCAGGCTACGGCCGGGATAGGAAAAGCGGTCGGGAAGGCTGTCAAGAGGGCGTTAGAATCCAACCCCAAGACTAAGCCTATCGCCATGGCCTACAAGGGAGCGACGTTCAGCGCCAAAGTTTTGGGGTTCGGGATGAATGGCATGAGGGGCGTCTCTCATGCCGCCACGGTGATGGGAGGCGCCCCGAGAAAGCTCAGGGGTGCGGGGGTCTCTACCAACTATTCTCTGGGAATGGAGGAGCGCGAGCGAGGGTTGCAGCACGGCCTAACCAGGTAACTCATAAACCATGTCCGCTCAAATTATCTTCCGCTCCGATCCCGCTCCAGTTCAAGGAGCTCCCGCCGGCAGAATGTTCGGCCCTATGAGTACTTCCATACATGTCCTGGTCTCACAATGAGTGCGCAACAGTCACGCAAGGATTCTAGGTCCGCCAACCCGCAGACGACAAGCAGATTCAAGGTGCGCATCCACAAAGGGCAGGCGGCGTGGATCTCGATCCCCGCGGAATCTCCTGTCTCCGCACTTAACAAGTTTCGGGAGGTCTATGACCCGGGACTGGCGGATGACCTGTCTATGGTGGATGTGACGGAGGATCAACTGAAATCTATCGTGCTTCTTTCGCCTGCCTATGACTATGAATTAATTCCTGAAGGTAGGCCAGCTTATTCCCAATCTCAGTGCATTGCCCTGCGAGCCCCAGGTCGCCCATGTTACACACTAAGGGACTTCCGGATAGATAAGTATTCAATACCGGTGGTGCGCCCCGCCCGGATCAGCAAGAACGAATGGGGGGTGCGCCTGAACGACAAACAGGTCAAGGACCTCCGGAATCACCGCATCGTTCGTGTGCGGACGCGGAAAGGGGACCGGTGGTATTCAAAAGTGGATGCCATTGTGCAGCGGACGGAGTGGGGGGCGATCCTGTCGGTCTCGGAATCCAAGTTCAGGCTGCAGCAGCAGAAGTGCAAGGGGTTTCGTGCCTGGACCCGGCATGAGCAGCAGGTCGCGAGAGGCGAGATCCCCCGCGACATGCCGAACGAGTATATGCCCAACCAAAACGAGCGGATCAAGGGAGGCCTCCAGCACCTCCCGGGTAAGGGCACTCCTAGTGCCGAGCACGAACACAAGGATAAATCGCCGGCACAGGTGACCGAATTACCTGAGAACAGGCCCAGCATAGATACAGTCCAGGCGCAGTTCGCAGGGGTTCCAAACGCAGGCTGGGAACGATGACTTCAAGTAAATTCGCTTCATCCATTACGATAGGTCAAATGGAAACCCCGATGCCCATCTCGACCGATCACGTGAGATCTAACTGAGTAAAACTATGAGCCTTTTACGGATAGAGGCGGGTATTTGGAAGCCCTCGGACCTACCAGACCACGTCGTTATCAAAGACGTCCCCCGCGAGTTTGTCGAGATCGTATATCCTGCCGCGGCAGACTATGTGTTCCGCGAACATCGCCTCGACCCTCTCACTCCGGATCCGATCATCGTCGACGCCGCGATCTCCCAGGCTTGGCAGATCCTTGTAGAGGACAAGTCGGTCCATACTTGTCAGGAGTGGTATAGTATGTGGCCGTCTGACATAATCCTTACAGACTTCCAGGAACTGCCCAGTGCGCTCAAGCCTGTCTTCAGTGAAGACACAAGCGTGGATAGAGTGGTGAACGTGGCAGCCTGCCTCATGGGGCTTGAACGAGACGACATCCCTCCCCCGCCCCCAGGCCATCCTGGTCAAATAATCCCACTTTACATCGGGGAGAAACCCGACTTAGCTCAGATGGCCATTGCAGATGAAGTGCTGCGTGCTTCAGAATGGCAGTGTTACCTTCACGATGTCGGGTGGGACAGTCTCTCTGGGATCTATCAAGCGGTTCTGGCAGATGTGGTAAAATACGTGGACGCAGAGCGGGATCTATCCGGATTAGTGATGGGGCATGAGGACCCTTTCGATTACAATAACAGTGAATCCTGGCAGCCCCCCGCAGATCAAGATATTGATCTATATGATTGGGCTAGTGATATCCATGAAGACATCTGGAACCGCGCGGTGCGAGCTACTCGACATGTAAAATACTCGAGGGAAGATCCCCGCTACAGTGGTCACTATGCGCTTGAGGGACAGAAGAAAACTGTCACTCACTCTGTGGCCAGTGAGCGGGAGGGCTCCTGCGCCTGGGAACGTTAAACATCAGCCTCAGAAGATGAGCAACCAATTACCGTATCTGTGCGCAGTGCTCATGTTCTGGGCACTAGGAGCTGACGCATCCTGGGGACAGACCACTAAGGCACTAGAAGATCTTAGCCGACTGCCAGTCCGGGCAGAGGACTGGTGTTCCGAGTATGACCGGAGCGAATACGAATACCCCCGGGATATTGAAATTCAAGTAATTCGTCTTCAGGGAGGGATGTTCAGTCCATACGACGGCACATGTTTCCGAAGCCGCAAGCAATCAGACGTTGAACACCTGGTTGCCCTTGCGGAGGCTCATCGCTCGGGGATGTGCGCAAGGAGCAGACAGGAGAAATCCGCGTTCGCCTCGGATCCGTTAAATCTCACATTGGCCACGCCTGAGCTGAACCGCGGGGAGAAGATCGCCAAGGATGCTGCCGAATGGCTGCCCGATGAGAATCAATGCTGGTTTGCGCACCGCGTAGTGCAGGTGAAGACGAAATATGGCTTATCTGTGGATAGGCCCGAAGCACGTGCACTGCGCAAGGTGCTCCGTAATTGCGACAGTATACAGATGAACCTGCCTAGGTGCTACCCCTACTAAGTTCCTGCGTTATGCGTTTCAAAGCGCCAGTAAGATGAGCAACGATCCACTCTACCACATTGATGCGCTATGTGGCAACTCCAATGCAACGCGCGAACTTCGCGCGGGGATTGCCGCTTTCGCGAATGAACAGGCGAAGTTCTACCTTCGCATGCATGACACCTCATGGGTGGATAGGGCAATTCAGTCCCCGGAATGGGCACGTGCCCAACTGCAACAATGCCAGAGCGCAGTGGGCCACGGGATCCAGACCATGGAGTCTCAGATCGCCCCGTTTTGTGAAGAGCTCGCCAACATGGAATCCAAGCTGACCGGAATCGGACGTGACCATATTATACTGAGAATGTCGAAAAAGTGGACAGCGCTGAAGGAGCTTGGATCCAATGCAATCGCCAGGCACATCGGCATATTGAAAAAGGAATCTGCCCCATTCGCTTCCACTTCCCTTCCGCCACTCAATGAAGGGAAAACGTCCCTTGAAGTCAGTTTTAGCCGTTAACGATCAATAGAAACCAGAATGCATTCATCATTTATCATTTATCACGTAGAGCGCGTCGAAAAGGGGCTGGTCAAGACCCTCCCGAATGCGGAAACAGGAGATCTGGTATTCATCACGGGGAGCGCCGAGGGGGATACTGGAACTCTAGGAGTCCTGTTGGAATGCTTGGACCCCTACGAACCCCTCTGGACTACACAACCACTCCCTACCAAAGAGCTGCCTAGCGTATTGATGTCTAGGCTGAATCAAAGGCTCTCCGGAGAGGATGCGCCGAAGATGTTCCAACCAATCTTGGACGCTCAACAAGAGACCTGAAATGAAGGACATATAACAAGAACAATGAGTAAGCTGCCATTTGATAAACTTGATGTCCAATCTCCATTCAGGCAAGTTTTCACTGAAGTCCAAGAAAGGATATCCAAGTACACTAAAGAATATGCTCAACATCAATGGCGGATGGATCAGGTAGGATGGTATGATCTTGCCTGGGAAGATCCAGACTGGGCCCGGGACCAAGTTCTGCGGGCTAGGGCGTCCGCCCAAATCGCAAAGGAGGTCGCTCAGGAGCATGTTGTATCACGCTTTCAGTCCTACCCCTCACAACTTGACGAATCTACTCTGATTTCCTGGCGCCAGGACACCCACAAAGCCTTGTCGCAGGCGCTTGAGTTAGCCAGTAAATGTATCCAGGAGGGGTACAATCTGGGCGACTAAGAAATCAATAAAACGCGTATCTTGGACAAGATCAATCCCAGCGCCCCCTCCCGGGGTGGTTTTGAGCGCTAAACACCAAACTCATATAGCGATGTTTCCGATTACAACGGTCAATTTCTCCTTCTCAATAGGCGAGATATTCTCGCAGTACACACCCGATGCCGTCGCCGTCCCCCCGCGGCGCCAGGCAGGGATGTATGTGTATATCAAGCCCTTCAACCAGAACGAATCCTGGTTCTGGGGTGTATTGACCAGAGAGATTGACGCAGAGCGGAGTGTGTGGGCCTATCAACGCCTTGAGCAGATCGAGATTATCGAGCACATCGAGAAAGAGCTCCGGGAGCAGGAGTTCATTGCGATCCCCGAACTAGACGAGTTTTTCCCTGGAAACCTTCTTGCTGGTACGCCAGCATGATTCTGGCATAATGTACGCCGTCTGGATACCGTCACACAAATGGAAAAAGTAGCTGATGGGTTTGTAGGAAAGCGTCTTACGTACAATATGCTTTCTTCTTTTTCATGGTTATTATAGGTTTAGTTTGGGTTGATCAAAAGGAACTCGTTTCATTCTGGGATCTACGCTGTCAAACCCCACAAACTTTTTTTGAAGCCGATTCTTGCATAACGTAACATATTCAGAATTTATTTCAATACCAACACCTTTGCGGCCTAACTGTTGGCAAACCCTTAATGTAGTGCCGCTACCGGCAAAGGGGTCTAAAACAATATCTCCTTCATTACTGGAGGCTCTCACAATTCTCTCAATTAAACCCTCAGGTTTCTGAGTAGGATGATTTTGTCTATTAGGATGCGAATAATGAATATGAGAAAACTGCCATACATCTCCGGGATTGGCTCCTTTCATATTATTGCGTTTGCGATAATATTTTTGAGGCACTCGTATATCGTCTATATTAAACACAAAATCTTTTGATTTCGTGAACATTAAAATGTCGTCGTGTCTCGGAGAAAACCCTTTTGTCTTTCCCATTCCCTGAGTATAATGCCATGTAATCCAACTATTAAAAAACATGCCCAATTCCTTATCCAGAATGCCATATAGATAAGACACGAATTTATATCCCATAAATACATAAAGCGTTCCGTCCGGCTTCAAAAGTTTATAGATATGATTAAGCCATATCCGAGTAAACTTCATGTAATCGTCAAATTGCTTAACATCACTACCATTTCCATAATTTTTTCCTATGTTATATGGCGGATCCGCCACGACAAGACTGACTGATTCTTCTTCCATATTCGGAAGAATGTTATTTGCGTCTCCTAAAATAATTTTTTGATCAATCATATCCCTTCACCCATTCCCATCTCTTAGCCAAAATAAGCCACTGTCCAAAATCTCGGCGAGAAGATTTTAAATATTTTTTGTCTAATAGTGTACAAAATTCCCATGTAGATCTATTCGTAAGATCCACATAATGAATATCCTTAATCTGAATTTGACCTGTTCCTAACGCCGGATTATACATTAAATCTGTATCTGCAATAAATTTTATGTCATACGCATTACAAGATACTATTTCCATAATTCCATCCATCAAACCAGTTTTTTCGTTTCTTGTCGAATAAACCCTATCCCAAGTTCGCCATTTCATAGTGCTCTGGAAGTACGGAATTTCCCCATTCCCGTTTTCGGTCGATTTTTTTTCGGGGATATGGACTACTGAGATTTACTGAATCAGTCTGGGGTAATTTAGGGCGATTTTGATTCCGGTTTTGCCTCTTCTTCGGGGCAGCGGTCCCCGTAATTTGGCCCGTCCAGTTGCAA
>MPNB01000079.1 GCA_002238805.1 Rhodothermaceae bacterium bin80
CCCCAATTTACGGCAAATCAGGGGATTTACGCCCAAATCATCCCCGAATTACCCAGATGCAGCGCAACATTCGCCAGAATAAGCTCCGAGGTTAAGAGGGCCCCCAGACGCCAAAAACAGGCCATATGGGCCGAAATACGGCCAAAAATCACCAAAAACCCCTATAGAAACACGCTAAACCAACCAAGAGTTATATTTTCGGGCAAGCACTAGATAGTCATCACTACATAGTCATATAGTGATACTATACCAATATATTATATGATTGATGCTACCATCATGTAACTGCAATTATAAGGCTATTTAGCCCCATTTGCGGCTTATTCCTGGCTATTGAGAATGTTTCAGGCCATGCTTGCAGCTTATAGTATATTGTCATATATTGGTGTATTATCACTATTCACCCTGTTTGTAATGACAGACCTCAAAGAGCTATTCCTGAAGCCTACCTCCACCGCCCACATACGGTATGAAGTGCTGCGCGCCTACTTCGTGGAAGGCCTCTCGTATGAGGCCATCGCCGATCGCTTCGGGTACACCAGGGGCCATGTCGCCAACCTGGTCTCAAAGCTGCGCACAAGTCCGGTCATTGATCACTTTCGAGATGCTGTGCCAACGCCTAAACCCAAACCCAAACGGCCCAGCAAGGCAGACCGGGACGCACGAATCCTGGCGCTGCGCAACGAAGAACAGCTGACCAACCAGGAAATACACCGCCGCCTCAAAGAAGAATCTATCACCGCCGGTATCAATACCATTGGCCGGGTGATCCGTGACGCAGGACTGCCCAGACTCAGGCGCCGCTTCTATAGCCGTGATCCGAGACCCATACCCGCGGTGCCGGCCGATGTACGCCGGTTCAAGGTTGGCACCGATACCTTCCAGACTCGGTTCGGCGGGCTGTTTTTGTTTGCTCGCGATATGGTGGATACGGACCTGACCGCAGCGGTGGCCCATATGCCTGGATCAGAGCGGCTGCCGGCCGCGTGTATGATCCGGGCCCTACTGGCGCTCAAGCTATGGGGCATTGAACGTCCCAGTCATGTGATGCCCTATATCTTGGATGCGGGCCTGTCATTCTTTGCCGGACTGAATGAAATGCCCAAAAAGTCCACCCTGACCGAATACAGCACCCGGGTAGATGCGACGCATCTGGATAGGTTGATGGATACCTGGTATGCCCGGTCGCAGCCGCGCATGATGGCATCGGACGGTTCTATGGACCTGGACTTTCACACGATCCCCTACCATGGCCATCTGGAGCCCTTACAATCCCATTATGTGTCCAAGCGGAGTCGGCGGCAGCGGGGCATTCTGGCGCTGGTGGCCCGGGATGCCCATCAACGCGCCCTGGTCTTCGCGGATGCGACCATCACCCGGGAAACGTCTAAGGACGCCGTGTTGACGTTCGTTGAAAACTGGCACAAGCGTACCGGTCAGAATCCGGCGGAACTCGTCTTTGACAGCCGGTTCACCACCTATGCCAATCTGGGCAAGCTCAACGATAGGGGCATTCGCTTTCTGACCGTCAGACGCCGGTTCCCAGGCCTCGTACGACAAGCCCAGGCGCAGCCCGCTGAGGCCTGGCAAACCGTCAGACTTCATAACATTGGCCGCGCCTACCGCAGGCCCCGTGTGATGGAAGAGACCGTACAATTACGTCATTGCTCGTGTCCGCTCCGACAGCTGTCCATCCTGGGTTTGGGACGGGATAAACCCACCTTCCTGATCACCAATGATACCATCACGCGCAAAGGTGAACTCATTGACCGTTATGCCCGGCGCATGCTGATCGAGAATGCCATTGAAGAATCGGTCAACTTCTTCCACATGGATGCGCTGTCGGCCGCGGTGCCTTTACGCATTGATGTGGATTTACAGTTAACGCTGATCGGCAGCGCACTCTACCGCATGCTGGCCAAAAGGCTGGGGCCTGCTTACACTAAATGCAAGGCCAAAAAGCTCTTCCGGCTATTTGTCAATGCCCCCGCCGAGGTGAAAACCACCCCCGAAAACATCACGGTACGTTTTACGCGTCGGGCCCACAACAATACACTCCGACAGGCCGGCTATATCGGCACACAAGGCATTATCCCCTGGTTACACAACCGGGAATTGATCCTGGACTATGTCTGACGTCATCACTGTATCTGCTCTTGGAAATGCAGGGTACTGGCTGCAGCGTTGTGTGTCTTCACTATACCGAAAAGCTCAACGGGCCCAGCTACAGCCTCATTCACTCCAAGGGCGTTTCATTCTCCAATTCCAGATCAGCGTACGATTAACGGTCGTGTCACCTGCCTGTCATCGGTGATGAGCCGCAGAAAATACATCCCTCCCGAAAGCTGCCCGGTGGCTAGCTGCAGACTGTGGGAACCAGCCGCTCGCGCCGCATTCAGTACATTGACCACCTCACGTCCAAGAAGATCATGGACTGACAGCTGGACTTGGCTCACTTTCGAAAGCGTGTATTCGATCGTGGTGAATGCTCCCGCGGGATTCGGGTAATGCGTAAAGGTCGCCGGGATCTCTGAACTTGAGGGGGGTACCGTCTCCAATGCTGTGGCCGTGGCATCCCATAAACTGAGTGCTGTTCGTCCAGCCGATGCGATGAAGTGTTCATTCCGGGAAATGGCTATAGAGTAAACAGGGTATCCATGGTCCAGACGGTCTATCTCCTGTCCCGTGGCTACATCCCATAGACGGATTGTATTGTCCAACGATCCAGAAGCCAGCTGCGTGCCGTCCGGTGAAAATACTACGGAACTAACCCCATATCCATATCTAAGTCCTTCAAAGCGTCTCATTTCCTGTCCCGTGGCCACATCCCACAGACGAATCGTCTCGTCTTTTGACCCAGAAGCCAGTTGCGTGCCGTCCGGTGAAAATACTACAGAAGCCACCCCATATATATGCCCTTCGAAGCGTCGTACCTCCTGCCCCGTGGCCACATCCCACAGACGGATCGTATTGTCATCTGACCCAGAAGCCAACTGCGTGCCTTCCGGTGAAAACACTACGGAAATAACCCAACGTGTATGCTCTTCTAAGCGTTGCACCTCCTGCCCCGTGGCTACATCCCACAGACGGATCGTACTGTCCCATGATCCAGAAGCCAATTGCATGCCGTCCGGTGAAAATACTACGGAATTAACCCAACGTGTATGCCCTTCGAAGCGCCGCACCTCCTGCCCCGTGGCCACATCCCACAGACGGATCGTTTTGTCATGTGACCCAGAGGCCAGCTGCGTGCCGTCCGGTGAAAATGCCACGGAATAAACATCATGTGTATGCCCTACGAAGCGTTGCACCTCCTGCTCTGTGGCTACATCCCACAGACGGATCGTATTGTCCCATGATCCAGAAGCCAGCTGTGTGTCATCTGGAGAAAATACCACGGAATTAACCTGACGTGTATGCCCGTCGAAGAAGCGTCGCATTTCCTGCCCCGTGGCTACATCCCACAGACGGAGACTCCCGTCCCTTGCACCAGAAGCCAGCTGCGAGCCGTCTGGGGAAAATGCCACGGAATTAACCCAATGTGTATGTCCTACGAAGCGTTGCAGCGTCCGCCCCGTGGCTACATCCCACAGACGGATCGTATGGTCCCCTGATCCAGAAGCCAACTGTGTGCCGTCCGGTGAAAATGCTACGGAAAGAACCCAACGTGTATGCGCGTCGAAGCGTCGCAACTGCTGTCCCGTGGACACATCCCACAGACGGATACTCCAGTCCCCTGATCCAGAAGCCAGTTGTGTGCCGTCCGGTGAAAATGCCACGGAATTAACATCACCTGTAAGCCCTTCGAAGCGTCGCAACTCCTGTCCCGTGGCTACATCCCACAGACGAGTCGTATTGTCATGTGACCCAGAAGCCAGCTGCGTGCCGTCCGGTGAAAATACTACGGAATTAATCCAACCTCTATGTCCTTCGAAGTGTCGCACCTCCTGTCCCGTGGCCACATCCCACAGACGGATCTTATGGCCTGATTCGCTCGAATACCCTGACCCAGAAGCCAGCTGCGTGCCGTCCGGTGAAAATGCTACGGAACGAATCCCATATCTATGTCCTTTGAAGCGTCGCACCTCCTGCCCTGTGGCCACATCCCACAGACGGATCGTTTCGTCCCATGATCCAGAAGCCAGTTGCGTGCCGTCCGGTGAAAATACCAAGGAAGTAATACTACCTGTATGCCCTTTAAAGAGTCGCAACTGCTGCCCCGTGGCTACATCCCACAGACGAATCGTTTGGTCCGCTGTCCGAGAAGCCAGCTGCGTGCCGTCCGGTGAAAATACCGGAAGACCGTGTTCTGCTGCCTCTGTAATCGTCCAAATTGGCTGTCCTGCAGCGGACGCAGACAGCGCAAATGTCAACGCAACGATCCAGTATCTCATATTCATGATTCGTTATCCTCTCTGGATGTATGAAATCCCCTACTAACCCCCGGCATCGCAACTTTCGATACCTCACAATGAGCGATGATCACTCCAAATCGCCCAGATGTACGCCCGGCAGAAAAAACACCCGAATATCAAGAAGTCGCAGTCTACTGGTAGACCTGTCCTACGGTCAGTGCTGCCTAATGGGAATTATATCCGCGACTAACATAATCCTTTACTCATCCCTAATTAGCAAGATCCTTAATGGTTACCAGGCCCACACGGTTAGAACTGCTCTGGTGAATGAGTAGCTTGTTTTCGCGCGTAACCCATACATGTCGGATGATTCCCACACCACTGGGAATAGCCCAGCTCTGAAAAGATTCTGTTTCGGGATCGAAACGAACCAAAGCATCAGGACGCATGGCAGATTCATTGTACCAGATTTTATCATTGATAACAGCCAAGGAGTACGGATGAGAGCGTGGTCCGCTTGGTGACTCCCATTCCTTGATGTCACCGGTTGCAGGATCAAGACGGCCAATCCGCCCCTTTGAAGAATTCACAAACCAGATAATCCCCTTTGAATCAATGCCCAGTCGACGGATGCGCGTGTCTGGATCAGGTACATTGTAGTATTGAACCTCCATTGATTCCGGATCTAGGGCTCCGAGTTTGTTGGTGCCATTGTAGGCAATCCATACAGTTTCGTCCTGAGCCACGATGATGCCATAAGGCCTTGGCTCCGTAGATATTTCCGTGAGTTCACCGGTAACCGGGTTCAGTCTTCCCAGCATTGCTGCTCGTTGGGAAGTGAAGTACAGGTTGCCATTCGGATGAAAAACTGCCGTATGTGGATCACCTGCTTCGGTTGGGTACTCAGTGATCTCGCCTGTTGCTGGGTCAAGCTTTCCAATCGTACCGTTACTGTTGCCAGTGTACCAGATAAAGCCATCCTCATCCGGGACGATACTGTGAGGTCTTGCTTCAGGAGGTAGGGGATATTCTTTCATGACGCCAGTCATAGGATCAAGTCGTCCCACTAGGCTTGCCCACATTCCGGTCCACCAAATGGATCCGTCCGGTGCTTCAATTGGATCCCGGGAGCGTTGTCCAAGCGTAGGCACAATCCATTCCTGAATTTCTATTTCAACTGGTCCATCAACCAGTGTTGGTTTCCGATCTTCACGTGCGGGGAAGTGTTCAGCCAGGTACTCAGCGATGCTGGCTGCCTCCGATTCAGGTAACTGGATCATTGACTCCTGCACAGAACGCCACATTTCTACGCCATCAAACCCTGACCGGGTGATTGTATTGGCCGAGTGGCAGGAGGAGGTACATGCCTGCTCTACAAGTTCTTTTGCATGTCCCTCTGGAAGGGGGGTACTTCGTCGATTCTGGGCTAAAATTGATGGGGTGCTTATCGACACGAGTAGTAACAAGCTTAGCGTAGGACGTAAGCCGTGCATCCGGGATAGGTTCATGGCTGTTCTGTGGGGCTTAGCGAATAAATGTATAGGTGTACTTCATAAGTACTCTTCGACCATCCAGGAATGGCAGCTCTGGATCATTGCTCAGGCGGTCAGTGTTACGTCCTTCATTATACACAATCCAGAGGTCATTTCCCTCACGGAAGTTGTATCGGAAGCGAATATTCGCTGACACCACATCAGATGCAGTATTGTACTGCAGGAAGGCATTAATACTGGCTTGTGTCGAAAAACCAATCTGCGTTCGAATGCGGGCGATGTGAACAAAAAAGGCCTGTCCTCTGTCCGGGAATCGTACACGATTAAATTGGTAGGTTGCCCCAAGCTCTAGATGACGCGACAGATTCCATGTAGGCTCTGCCTGAATTTCAACATTGGTACCATCGTAAAAGCTCCCGACCGATGCAGCCCCGTCCACACGCAACAGTCGTCCATTCTGCGCCATATACTCCCATCCAAGGTTATAGAAATTGTATTTCCCGATAGGCACTTCAGTGTCTTCGGGGAATTCTATGGCTTCAAGTATATCTTCCGTACGTGCTTGAAGCTCAAACGTATGATACGCTCCCGATTTCATCGAAAGGAACCAGCTAAACCAATAAGCGCCGCTTTCGATACTCCGATCTGAGTCACGCCGGAACTGTGTAAGTACGACACGTGGACGCATAGACAGAACCCTGGAGGCTTCGCTTGCAAACCAGCCGTAACCGAATACGATGAGTGGCTGGATGAAACCGGTACGTGAGACAAAGCCCATTCCGGGCTCAAAATTGGGTCCCCCCCAAGTCGATGACAAAATATATGAAAGTCCGATTTCGGTACGCCGCTCAATACGGGCGCGAGCAAAGCTGTTGTTTCGAAGTGAAATATCGGGAAAGGCCTCATCAAACACTTGTGCCCATTTGAATTCAAGGTACTCCCGGTTGCCTACCTTTATCTGGCTATCAAGACCGTACACAATATTCCAGTACCCATTCGATGCAATCCGTGTAGTGACCATGCTCCCCACATATGAATTGGGATTGAATATCTGTTTACGTAGACGATAGATCCCAAAGTTCTCAGATGGATTTCCATGAGCCGCGGCTGTTTGCATGTTAATAGCCCCTACATCCCAGTTACCAACGCGGCCCACGAGACGCAATCCCCCATATATAGGGACAGTTTCTCCCTCGTAAAGACCAATTTGACGTGTATTGAAGAGTCTGTCGAACCGTCCCGAGGTTCGGAAATCAAAGATCCCTGCACGCTCTTGAAAGAATCTGCGCTTTTCGGGGAAGAAGAGGGAGAAACGTGTTAGGTTGACTTGTTCGTCATCCGCTTCCGCTTGTGCAAAGTCGGTATTGACGGTTAGGTCCAGTGTTAGATTGTTGGTGAGGTTGTATTTCACATCACCTCCTATATCTCCGGTCCAGCGTGATTGGTGCTCATACCTGGATTCGTCTTCTACGAGGTTAGCTTCCGTACTGCCTCCGCCTGACACATAGGGCGTAATATACACTGGGCGACCTGCATGTACGTCACGCAATTGAATACGGCCGAGTTGGCTGGGTTTGGCGTAGGCCAAGTTCCAATTCGGTGGTATTGCAGGATATATGTAGGTTTCGTTTTTCCGTGTAATCTGACGTGACACTGAAAAGCCCATTTCCACCACACCCTGTTCGGCTTGGAAACCTAGACTGGTAAAGGGTATCCGCATTTCAACGGACCATCCCATATCCGTCACCTGTGTAGCTACGTCCCAAAAGGTGTTCCAGCTTGAATTAATGACTGTTCCAAAGGGGCTTCCGCCAATTCCCTCCAAATCGTTCGAAATGGCCATATCCGCACGAATTCCGTTTGGGTTGGTAAAGAACCACAGTCCATTTTGACGGTCATTGAATGTATCCAAAATGAGACTGACGGTGTCATCACCGCTGTACAGATCCCTGTACATGGAGTTAGCCCGGATCCCGGCTGGATTACTGTCATACAGATTTGCCCCCAGATACAGGTATTGATCGTCATAGGCAATACGAATATCCGTTCGCTCAGACAGGTCCCCTCTGAATACGGGTTCGTACATGACAAGAGGCAACGGGGCAACCTCCTCCCATGCCGGATCGTTGACAAATCCGTCTATATCAATAGATTCTGTGAGCCTTGTTGGAAGAAAAGGGGAGTCAGTCTCAACAGATTGGGCCCAGGGTTCCGCTGGCGTGAACTGAAACAGTATGCAGACCACAACTGCGGCGCGCAATAAGGCGGGCCACTTTATCAGCCGAAGCATGGCCTAGGGCTTTTAGTATTGGTGGAAGGCTTGAGAAACAAAATGAAGCACTACGGGCAGACTCTCACGCCAGTAGGTCCACGTGTGTCCACCGTTCCGGATGCGGAATTCATGCGGAATCTCTCGTTTCCGCAATTCTATGTGGGCCAGCGAATTGCCTTCATACAGAAAATCATCGTCACCACAGTCAATGAACCATCGGACCGATCTGATGTCCTCTGCCGGTAACGAACGGATCAGTTCTACCGCATTATGCTGTTTCACATAGGCCTCAATTTCCTCCTCTGAAATATCTGACAGGTCGTTACCCCATCGTTCCATAACGTTCTTGTACTCTTCAACCGAGCCGGGACCAACCCAGGCACTCAGTGGAGCAGCTGAGGAAAAGAGTTCAGGACGATGAAGCGCATACATGAAGGAGCCTCCACCCCCCATTGAGAGTCCAGCAACCGCACGAAAGCGTTTCTGGGACTTGATCCGAAACCGTTCTTCCACATGGGGCATCAGCTCCTCGAAAAAGAAGTCCTCGTACCGCCACGTATTGCTCACATCATTGAAATAGCCTCGAACTCCGGTATTCGCATCGGGCATTACGATTACCATTGGCGTTGCCTTTCCCGCGCGAATTGCTTTGTCCGCAATGTGACGGACTTCGCCAAACTGAACCCAGCCAGTCTGATCATCTCCTGCACCATGCAGCAGGTAGAGAACCGGATAACTACGCTCACTTGTATGGTAGTCAGGTGGCAGATAGACCGCGTATTTTCGTTCTGAATCCAGGATCTCGCTCTGCAGCGTCAGTTCATCATGCACGGTGCTGTGTTGTGCAATAGTACTGCCAGGAACGAGGAGTAAGATCAGTGCAAATACTGCGGCAACTCCTGTAATTTTTCCTCCGAGTCTGGCATCCAGGCTGTATTTACCTGGGCCAACCAGTAACATACCTGCACAGACAAACAGGTTTTTGAAGGCATGTGCAGGGCTTCCCTCTCCAGGAGTAAGATGCATCAGGACTGCCACGAGCATGGTAAATCCTAGTGCGGTTATTGCCGGGCGGTAGAATAGTCCAAGCACAATACATATTGCACCGACAGACTCGGCTAGAGCTGCAAGGAATCCAAAGAACGTGTGTCCGAAGCCAATACCGAAGACCGCCATAGCCCCACCATCGTCAGCCCATTCTTCAGGGCCGCCAATGAGTTTATCCCAGCCGTGGAAGATCAACATGCCGAGTCCAAAGCCCACCCGAAATATGAGTAGCCCCAAGTCAGCATGTTTGTTTAGTTTATTCCAGATCATGTTTGATCAAAGTTTTGTTGAGAATGTGAAGATCCAAGGTACGGATTTAAGTGATTTCCTAAGGCCGTGATATCGCGCGGAGGGTTCTTGATTGTATTTATCTGGATATTGTGGCGGTACCTGCACTCATCGTATCGTCATTAGTATGTGCTGCTAAATACCTTATCCTTTAATCAATAACTGATAATCACATGCTGATTGACACGCACGCCCACATGTATGATGGTCGCTTTACGGACGACCTGGATATTGTCCTGACGCGAGCACATGAGGCTGGGGTAGGGGAAATCTTCTTACCTGCTGTGGATGTGCAGTCAGTACATCTCGCTCTCAACTTGTGTGCACAGTACGACGACCTCCGCGCAATGGCCGCCATTCATCCAACGCATATCCCAGAGGCGGCAGACGGTGATTTTGACGAAATCACACAGCTGTGCGAAGTCCCCCAAGTGGTTGCGGTGGGAGAATGCGGACTTGATTATTACTGGGATAAGTACTACGACAAAAGGCAACCCGAATTTTTTGCTCGTCATATTCGGTTATCTACAGAGACGGGCCTGCCTTTGATCATACACTTGCGGGATAAGCAGCACCGAGACAATGCCCACCGTGACGCCGTCCGTATACTTGAGCGGGAATTGCCGCCATTTGACAATGGACGCGCACGTGGAATATTCCACTGCTTTACGGGCCCGGACTGGTTGCCGGAAGCCGCAGCAGGACTGGGTTTTCTACTGGGTGTGGGCGGCGCGGTAACCTTCAAGAACTCCGGTGTTGCGGATATGCTGCGCGATGTTCCGTTGAGTCAGGTCGTACTCGAAACCGATGCACCCTATATGACGCCAGTCCCTTACAGGGGGCGGCGTAACGAGCCAGCCAGGGTAACACTGGTTGCCGAAAAGATTGCCGAGATAAATAACTGCACAGCCGCCGAGGTGGCGGAAATCACTTCCACCACTGCTCGGCGGCTGTTCTATCCTAACGATGTCTGAGGGCTACTTATCCTCCTCATCGATAATCTCAAAATCAGCATCATCGATCACATCTTCCTCGGAGGCCTGTCCGTTGTCTGATGTAGCTTCGGTAGCTTCCTGCGCTTCCGCTTGCTGCGCAGCGTACATCTCTTGACTTGCGTCTGCCCAGGCTTCGTTGAGCTGATCAATACCACTCTCCAGTTCCCCAAAATCCGAGGATTGATGCAAGCTTTCCAGACGCTCCAGCGCAGAAGTAATCTTTGCTTTTTTCTCGTCTGAAAGTTTGTCTCCGTACTCAGAGAGATTGTTTTTGGAAGTATAAATCAGGGTATCCGCCTTATTGAGCAGCTCAATCTCCTCTCTCCGCTTTTTATCCTCGGCTGCATTTTCTTTGGCCTGCTGTTTCATTTCCTCAATCTCACTCTCCGAGAGTCCGCTGGAGGCTTCAATGCGTATGGATTGTTCTTTGCCCGTAGCTTTGTCCTTCGCACTCACATTCAGTATGCCGTCTGCGTCAATATCAAAGGCAACTTCTATTTGCGGTGTACCACGTCTTGCCGGAGGGATTTCATGCAGGTGAAATTTGCCGATAGTCCGGTTGTGAAGCGCCAGATCCCGGTTACCCTGCAGTACATGGATCTCTACCGAGGGCTGGTTATCCGCCGCAGTTGAGAACATCTCCTGCTTCCGTGTTGGGATTGTTGTGTTCGCCTCAATTAGCGTTGTCATAACTCCACCCAAGGTTTCGATTCCCAAATTCAGCGGTGTTACGTCGAGAAGCAATACGTCACTGATATCCTGGGACAAGACACCGCCTTGGATAGCCGCGCCCATAGCCACGACCTCATCTGGATTAACAGACCTGTTCGGTGTTTTGCCGAAGAATTTTTTAACGGTCTCTTGCACAAGTGGAATTCTCGTAGAACCGCCAACCAGGATCACCTCGTCGATCTGATCCCGATTGAGTTTGGCATCCTTTAAGGCTTTTTCCATTGGAGCGACAGTACGTCGTACCAGGTGGCCGATCAGCTGCTCAAACTTTGAGCGTGAGAGCGTGTCGGTCAAGTGCTTCGGACCATCTGCGGTTGCAGTAATGAACGGCAAATTGATCGAGGTTTGTGTGCTGCTTGAGAGCTCTATCTTGGCTTTCTCTGCAGCTTCTTTCAGGCGCTGGAGTGCCATTTTGTCAGCACGCAGATCTACGCCCTCAGACTGAAGGAATGAGTCGGCGAGATAGTTGATAAGCTGCTGATCAAAATCATCACCACCGAGATGCGTATCGCCATTTGTTGACTTTACTTCAAAGACACCGCCTCCAAGCTCAAGGATGGAGATATCGTAGGTTCCTCCCCCGAGGTCGTATACCGCAATCGTGCGATCTTCCTGCTGCTTCCCGAGGCCGTAAGCGAGTGCAGCCGCGGTAGGCTCGTTGATGATTCTCCGCACCTGCAAGCCAGCGATCTGGCCCGCTTCTTTCGTCGCTTTCCGCTGGGCGTCATTATAGTAGGCAGGTACAGTGATGACCGCTTCCGTGACTTTTTCCCCCAGATAATCTTCTGCGGTGCTCTTAAGCTTCTGCAAGACCATTGCCGAAATTTCCTGCGGCGTGTAGGTCTTATCCTCAATGCTTACACGGGCTGTTCCGCCTTCTCCTTCTATAACCTTATACGGAACGGTCTTGAGCTCACTCGGTACCTCAGAATAGCTGCGGCCCATAAAGCGCTTGATAGAGAAGATGGTGTTCTCGGCGTTGGTTACCGCCTGCCTTTTAGCAGGGCCTCCGGCAAGTCGTTCGCCGTCTTTTTTGAAAGCCACGACCGACGGAGTCGTGCGTCCGCCTTCAGCGTTTTCGATGACCTTGGGTTCGCCTCCTTCCAAGACAGCGACTACTGAGTTTGTTGTTCCCAGGTCGATCCCAATAATCTTGCTCATTTCTTTTTGTTGGTGTTGGTTGTAAACTGTTGTGAACACAACCTTATTGAACAACAATCCGGCCATTATCGTAATCGGACAGAATGGCACGTTTCTGCGTCAGTTATGGCCGTATCTGGCCATGAACGCACGACAATGATTCAGGTACAATGGGGAATTCTGTGCAGTTGCGCCATGCGGTCCATACCCAATGCCATTACGATATTTCGCATTGTGGTCACCCCTTTACTCATCGTTTGTCTTTTTCGAGAAACGATGTTGTCGCAGTCTCTTGCCTTTGTCCTGTTTATTCTTGGGGCGCTGTCGGATTTTGCGGACGGCTATGTTGCCCGTGCACTAAAAATGCAAAGTCGACTGGGACGTTTCCTTGATCCCATGGCAGATAAGGTACTGGTACTGGGTACCTTTTTCGCATTGGCTTGGTTGTATCCGCAACAAGTACCTTGGTGGGCAGTAGGTATAATTGCCTTGCGTGACGTGCTCGTGACTGCGTTGCGTATGATCGCCGAGGCTGGTGGGAGGTCGCTTCGCACTATGCGCGCTGCTAAGGCCAAGACTGCATTACAATTAGTATTTTTAGGCTTATTCTTATTATTGCTCGTATTGCGTCATATATTCAGTACGGGGCCGTTTGCTGGTGAATTGTTGGAAGGGTGGTTTATGCACGGATTCATCATCCTTGTGGTCTTCGTGACGGGTTTGACGGGGCTATTTTATATCCAACAAAAGAGTTGAGAAAAATAACAAAGCAAACACGACCTATTTCGTTCCGAGTAGCTCGAGAGCTACTGAAGATTGGGGCAGCAGCCGTTTCGGATGGAGAGCCGTTTGTTTGGGCCTCTGGAATGTTATCACCGTTTTACTGTGACAATCGTCTCACGCTTTCGTATCTGGAGGTTCGTAGAATGCTGACGGACGGATTTGCTGAAAAAGCTTCGGGACTCGAATTTGACTGTGTGGCCGGCGTGGCAACAGCTGGAATCGCCCACGCTGCGTTCTTGGCTGATCGCCTATCTCTTCCCTTGGTTTATGTTCGACCGGAGCCGAAAGGTCATGGTCACCAAAACCAAATTGAAGGGCACCTTGCGGAAGGGACAAGGGTTCTAATGATTGAGGACTTGGTTGCTACAGGTCTTTCAGCTATTCAGGCTGTCGAGGCCATAAAGAATGCCGCCGGCTCAGTGCCAGTAGCTACTCTGGCAATCTTCACGTATCAATTGGATGGCGTTGCCGAACGGTTTGAGGAAAGAGGATCCCCGCTCGTAACACTGACCAATTTTGACATGCTGTTGGCCGCGGGGCTTGAGATTGGACACTGGGGTCCCGAAACAGTAGAATCACTGCGGGAATGGCGTAACAGCTATCAAGCGTGGACGCTACAAAATTGGAGGGAAGTGCAGTGACAAAGCTCATCGCGAGCATCGTAACAGTAGGTGAAGAGCTCCTCATAGGCCAGGTCCTCGATACGAATGCTGCATATCTTGCAGCAGAGTTGACACGGCTTGGCGTTCCCGTTATGCGTTCATTGACTGTTGGTGACGATAAGGAGGCCATAAGGGGGGCGCTCGATGAGGGTATGCGTCATGGTCGACTAACCCTGTTAACAGGTGGTCTAGGACCTACCCCTGACGATGTTAGCAGGGAGGCCGCTGCCGCATTGATAGGATCGCATCTCAGAGTAGATACTACGGTGCTTGCCGCAATTAAACGTCGATTTGCCTTGTTCGGTCGGGATGTGCCTGCTGGTTCCGAGCGTGTTGCCAGTGTACCAGACGGATTTGAGGTGCTTTCTAATTCTAAGGGAACAGCTCCTGGCTTATGGTATCAAGGAGAAAACGGGAGTATAGTTGTCCTCCTGCCTGGGGTACCTCATGAAATGAAGGCGATTTTTTCTGAGCATGTGATCCCTCGGATTCGTGCCTTGAGTGGTCGCACAGCGATTGCGCAACGTACGCTCCAAACTGCAGGGATAGGGGAAACTGAGGTCCAACGGAAGGTTGAAGCCGTATCTCATCTACTGGATCCAGATATTATTGTAGCGTACCTGCCCAGATTACACGGCGTCCGAATAAGGCTGACAGTCACGGGAAAAGAGGCCAGTAACCGTCTGGACGCAGCGGAGAGGCATGTTCGTGCAAAGCTTGGAGCGGCGGTTTATGGCTGTGACAATGATACACTGGAAGGCGCTCTGGGTGGTCTCCTAAAGCGTCGTAGTCTTACCGTTGCAGTTGCTGAGAGCTGCACAGGTGGTCTGGTGTTGCATAAGTTAACCAACGTTGCAGGGGCGTCAAGTTATGTTGCGGGTGGTGTGGTGGCATATTCAAATATGGTTAAACAATATCAGCTGAGTGTTGACAGTAGAGTGCTAAAACAGTTCGGTGCTGTCAGCGAACCTGTTGCCATACAAATGGCAGAAGGCGTACGTGCGCGTCTGGGGAGTGATTTGGGCCTGTCTGTGACAGGGATTGCGGGCCCCTCAGGGGGGACTGAAGAAAAACCGGTTGGCACGGTTTGGATTGGATACGCCGACGACCATGACACCCGGGCCATCAAACACCAATTTGGGCGGGATCGTCAGCGTAATAAGGACAAAAGCGCAATTGCTGCGCTGAATTTTATGCGGCAGATTTTGTTACAATCGTAACAAGACTTTTAGCTGTATCAACCGTAAGTGTTGTATTATTGGGAGCAACCACGAGAAGAAGGTCATGGCCGAAAAGAGAAACCCAAAGAAACGGGCAGTGGATCTCGCAATCAAAGAGATCGAAAAGCAGCATGGCAAGGGATCGATCATGCGGATGGGAGACGCACCGCCCGTACAGGTGGAAGCTATTCCGACGGGATCCATTGCACTGGATGCCGCCCTTGGTGTAGGGGGAATCCCGCGCGGTCGGGTAATAGAAATATTTGGACCCGAATCCTCGGGAAAGACCACATTGTCGATCCATTGCCTAGCCGAAGCACAGAAACTGGGTGGACAATGTGCATTCATTGACGCAGAACATGCGTTCGATCCCTCCTATGCAAAGCAGTTAGGTGTAGATACTGACCAATTGCTGATGTCCCAGCCAGATACGGGAGAGCAGGCATTGAACATCTGTGAGACACTGGTCAGAAGTGGTGCACTTGATCTGATTGTAGTTGACTCTGTAGCGGCGCTGGTACCCGCAGCCGAAATCCAAGGCGATATGGGTGACGCTCATGTGGGGCTGCAGGCCCGCCTAATGAGCCAGGCATTACGGAAACTGACCGGGATAATCAGCCGCTCGAAGGCCGTGTTGATCTTTATAAACCAGCTCCGAGAGAAAATAGGAGTTATGTTTGGGAACCCAGAAACCACACCAGGTGGGAAAGCCCTCAAATTCTACAGCTCGGTCAGACTGGATATTCGTCGTATTGGTGCTATCAAGAGCGGAACAGAGGTTGTTGGTAATCGGACGCGTGTAAAAGTTGTTAAGAACAAAGTAGCACCTCCTTTCCGCAAGGCTGAATTCGATATCGTGTATGGAGAGGGGATCTCGTCAGCGGGAGAGCTCGTAGATCTGGCGGTGAGCTTTGATCTTATTGCCAAGAGCGGTTCGTGGTACGGCTATGGAGACCTGAGGATAGGACAGGGGCGGGAGCAGGCAAAAAGGTGGCTCAGGGATAATCCTGAGGAGTATAAACTGATAAAATCAGCAGTACGCACAAAGCTCGGGCTAAAAGATCCAGTTGCAAACCTGCAAGCGTAACTGTTCTATCGAACTGGGGCCTTTGGCTGGATCTGCAGGCCAGCTTCGAGCTCCTCTATGTTTACGAGGCCAATGATATGACTCGTAATCATGCCGTTTGCATCAATCACGTACGTAGTAGGTAGTGCAGCTACATTATACGCAGTTGCGACCGAGTCGCTGCCAAGGAGGATTGGATAGGGTATTGATAGCCTTTTGGTATAAAGGGTCACGACCTCATTATCCCCATGGTCCAGGGATATTCCAAGAACCGTGATGCCGTGTGGCTCCCATTTACTGTGCAGCTGAGCTAACAGGGGCATCTCCTGAAGGCAGGGAGTACACCACGTGGCCCAGAAGTTCAAGAGAACGGTACGCCCCTTTAATGAGGATAATCGCAATGAATCTCCTCCGAGTATTTCCAGCGTGAAGTCGGGGGCTGGGCGCACAGACTCTTCCTGTACAACTCCCTGCTCAGCGGGATTACATGCGATGTAGGTAGCAAGGACCAGTAAGCAGGCTGCAAATCTCAAGAGGCCAGTAGGGGCTCGATAGCAGAATGAATGTTATCTGCGGTCACAGCCCGATGAGATGCATTGAATATTGGGTTGCCTTGATGAAGCAGAATTACTTGTGGAGATTCGTGTCGAATTCCAAAATGGGCTTCGATGTGGTTGGATAGGGGGCGTGCAGTTTGAACTACAAGCTCAAAAACAGGAATATCAACTGTGGCCATTTCCTGCTTTGCCATGGCAGATAGATCGCAAGTGTTACTGTGCTTGAACAGTGCGATCGGCTCTGATTGAGATTGATTGAGGGCATCTTGGAGCCCATCAGTAGAGTCAATTGATTGGTATGACATGGGAGGTATCTAAGAGGCTACACGGATTTCTACAACAATTAGCAAGATTTAAGGTTCTATCGGCGCCATTTATACTTGATACATGAGCAATCGACCGACCGGTGCAGAGAATGTACACTGGGACTTGACACATCTGTACGATAATGAGCCTGCTCTACGGCAGGACTTAACAGCATTGCAGGGCGCTGCTACGACTTTTGCTGAAACTTGGCGGGGGCGAATAGCAGGCCTTGAGGCTACCCAGTTACAAAAAGCACTTGCTGAGTACGAGCAGCTTCAAGAGCAATCTGGCCGGGCAATGACTTACGCTTACCTGCACTGGGCAACTGCTACGCATAATCCGGAACGCGGAGCGCTCCTGCAATATGTCCGCGAGGCATGCACACAAATTGGAAAGATTTTATTGTTCCTTGGCTTGGAGTGGATGAAGGTGGAGAACGAGCAAGCCGAGGCACTAATGAAAGATGAGACGCTTGCTGCATATCGCCATTTCCTGGAGTGTGAGCGGCTGTTCAAGGGCTATATCCTGTCCGAACCGGAGGAGCAAGTGCTCGCAGAAACACAGGTGACGGGCAGGTCTGCATGGATGCGCTATTTCACCGAAACCACTAGCCGGATGCGCTTCACGCTGCGTGGAGAAGAGCTGTCCCAGGAGCACATACTTGCAAAACTGCATGGGCAGGATCGGAAATTGCGCAAGGAGGCAGCGGCCAGCTTTACAGAAGGTCTTGCTTCGAAGGAGCATACGCTTACCTTTATTTTTAACACGCTTCTGGCTGACAAAGCTGCAAGCGACCGGATGAGAAAGCTGCCGCACTGGCTCAAATCCCGCAACCTCAGCAACGAGATCGCAGATGACACTGCAGAGGCCCTGATAGAGGCTGTGATAAGCCGCTACGATCTGGTTGCCCGCTTCTATAGTCTTAAAAGCAGAATTCTCGATCTGAGCCCACTTTATGACTATGATCGGTACGCTCCTGTCGGCGATAGTGATGCGCATTATTCGTGGGATGAGGCCAAGCACATAACTCTGGAAAGCTATGGGGAATTTCACCCGCTCCTGGCCCAAATTGCCGAACGCTTCTTTAAGGAAAAATGGATTGATGCGCCCGTAAGGGAGGGTAAGCAGGGCGGGGCATTCAGTCATGGCGCAGTACCTAGCGCACATCCGTATGTCCTGCTGAACTACACCGGCCGCGCACGTGATGTTCAAACCCTTGCACACGAATTAGGGCACGGTGTGCATCAATTCCTTTCGAGAGGACAGGGGTATTTGCAGGCCGGTACTCCGCTAACCACAGCGGAAACCGCCTCTGTTTTCGGCGAGATGCTCACTTTTCAGCGTTTGCTGGCGGAGGAGTCTGATCCACATAATGTGTTGGCGCTACTGGTTGGCAAGATCGACGATACCATGGCGACAGTTTTCCGCCAAGTTGCCATGAATCGCTTTGAGGACGCGATCCATACTGCAAGGCGTGAACAGGGAGAATTGTCTGCAGGCGCATTTGCAGAGCACTGGATATCAACGCAATCCGCAATGTTTGGGGACAGTGTAACCTTGACTGACAATTATCGTCGTTGGTGGAGCTATATCCCACATTTCTTGCATACGCCAGGTTACGTGTATGCCTATGCATTTGGTGAGCTGTTGGTATTGGCCCTGTATGCCCGCTACTTGGAGTCTCCTGATGTATTCCCTGCTCAGTACATTGAGCTTATGCGTGCGGGTGGGTCAGACTGGCCACATACGCTTGTCGGTCGCATGGGCGTAGATTTGCAGGATCCTGCCTTCTGGCAGCAGGGTTTGAATGCAATAGAGAGGCTAATTGAGCGAGCCGAAGCCATCTACACGGAGTGCTAGTAAACCTTCAGTTGAACTTCCAAAATCATATTGATCGCCAGGGGGCTCACAAGGTCCAACGGGATCGAGTCCCCCCATGCTGGAAGTACTTCATCGTGCTGGAAGCCGGAGACTGGGGGTGCGTGGTCGCATTTTGACCGCAAAAGATCGCTCGGAACGGGCAAGCATCCTGCACATCCTGAGCTGAGAGCTGACAAAGTCGTGAGCACATCGATCCGGCGCTCTGGGGGTGCAAGAACCCGAAGATCCCGAAAAAGAAAAGTCGTGCGAGAATCAGACGCTGATATGGAACCGTCGATCTGACGTTGGACAGATCTGCGAAGAATTGTAGATCGAGGGGCAATACCAAGCCCCCCGAAGCCTGATAGAAGGCATGGAAGGGACCTTAACGCTGCACCGATTGGGGGGCAGGATCTGCGCTGCGGTTTACGGATCACGAACATCATGGAACACTTCAACGCCCAGATCAACGAGTCCTTCCGCAGGATCAAGCGCTGGGCAACTCAGACCAATGCTATCGTTGGGTCGCCATGGTACTGAAGAGGCGGGGCCACGACTGAAGCTACTCAAACACATGGATCAACTCCGTGCTCTGCAAGCCACTCCTTTTTGAACATGTGCGACAACAACAGGTAGAACACATCTACAAGTGGTCACGAAATGCCAAATTTTACCCGACTTTGGCGCGACCCTCTTTTCAACCATACCCCGCGTAATCATCCAACGCCACTCGCGCGGCCGTCCGTCTACTACTCTCATAGCCATGCCGTCTACTACTCCCATAGCCACTGTCCTCCTTGTCTTGACATGCCTATTGCTTGTACTCGGATGCGACTCTGCGCGCTTCAATGCTTCCGACGGATGGTCTGGCACAATCGATACGCTTTCCTCCG
>MPNB01000080.1 GCA_002238805.1 Rhodothermaceae bacterium bin80
TTGGTGCATTTGTCGCTCGCTTCCCAAAACGCGCCCGCCTTCCCCATATAGACGAATGGGTCGACACTCACATTATCGGTTTCGAGGCCTGCTCGGCGTTCACTGCACGTTCCGGCCCGCATGGTCGTTAAGCTACTCACGTAGCCCGTTAAACCTCAGTGCTTCATACCATGTCGTTACCTCCATAATACGCTAAGGCCACTACCAACCGGAGCGACAGGTGTTGGGCGGGGTTCGCACCCGCCACAGGAAAGCGCCTTTCCACGGCGCACGTAGAGTCAAGGGGCCGGCGCGGTGCTCTTAGGGTCCTGTGGCAATTCCATCGCTTTCGCTTTGGCCCTCAGTCAGGCTCCCATAAGTCGTCTCCGGCCCCCTGCTCGTCAAACCGGACGTGCGGTTTTCCCGCATCCGGCTTTCAGTTGAACTCATGTCTTCGCCCACGGAAAGTTCTTCGTCTTTGGCGCAAGATAGTGCAGACCGTAGGTTTCCCGCAGTCTGACTTCCGAGAAGTGCACATACCTCCCAGATTTTATCTTGTGCTTCCGACAGAACCACTGTCGCAGCCTCCGCGTTGCGTGCTGGTCAATCGCACGGTAGGCAGGACTTACCTGCCCCAGAGTGAAGTAGTTGGCCCAACCAGAGATTATCCAGTTCAGACGCCGTACCATCTCTTCTGCGTCCATCAACCCGAATCGACAATCCGTTTGTTCGCTAACGCGGCGGCAGATGCTTTGGATACTCGACTTGCTCGGGCGGGTACCAATGTACCCCGCTCCCGTTTGAGGTCGGTAGTTCCAGCCGATGCGGTATCCGAGAAACTCAAATGCTTCCTCGGGGCATCGCAAGCATCGGGTCTTTTGAGCATTGATTGGAAGCCCCAGACGATCCATGAGTTGAGTAATCACCGCCAACATCTCTGTCGCCGATGTTCGTCCCAATACACAGAAATCGTCTGCATAACACACAATCTCCGCCCCAAACTGCCGGGCGTAACCCAGTAGTTTCCAACCAAGAATAAAACGCCGCATATAAATGTTGCTCAACAGTGGCGAAATTGGGCTCCCTTGTGGGGTCCCCTTCCGTTCCCGTCGGGCACGATTTGTACAGCGTTTCCCTCCTGTTTTATCCTCCTCCACTACCGGCATTTCCATCCATGCCTTGATGAGTCTGAGCATCCGTCCATCGCTTATGCGACGGGCCAAGCTCTTCATCAACTCCGCATGGGGAATCTCGCCAAAGTAATTGGATAGGTCCGCGTCCACCACTTCCTGGTGGCCTTGGTTCAACAGGCGGTGGATGCGTTTCACCGCATCCTGTGCGCTTCGACCCGCGCGATACCCATATTGCTCCGGTTGGAGATCCGCTTCAAAAATCGGAGATAATACTAACATCGCCGAAGTCTGCGCGACTCGGTCCCGGAGACAGGGAATGCCTAACGGCCGAAACTTTCCCGGTTGTTTCTTTGGGATCAGTACCTGACGAACCGCCTTCGGCCTGTAGGTACCTTTCCGTAAGTCCTGCGACAGTTCCCCCAGCCACCTCGCTACTCCGCTTGCTTCAATGTCGGCGATACGCTCTCCGTCCACGCCTGCACTGCCACCATTACGGCGGACCAGTGTCCACGCTTCCCAGAGAAAATCCATACGCCAGACCTTATCCACCAGGGCGTGGAAACGATGGGCTGGTGATTCCTTCGCTTTCGCATGTAGTAGGGTCTGGAATCTCCGAACTTTTTCAGATCCTGTTAGACCTTTGTCAGTGATCATGTCCCTTCTTCCTTATCCATACTGTGTTCAACTCAGGGCCCCTTCCCTCCACAGGCGTTATCCCGCTTCTACGGTACTACGGACCCATCCGCCACCCTGACGGCCCGGCCTGCTCCTTACGGAGTTCCGGTTGCCGTGTGCATCAGCACCGACAGGGCTTCCCGTGTTGCTACTTTCCTGATCTTCCATGCGTGCCAGCGCCAATACCCCGGTGAGCCGTCTTGGTGCGCTTGTCGCTCGCTTCCCAAGACGTGCCAGTCTTCCCCATATTGCCGGAAGGTCGACACTCACATTACCCGTTTCGAGGCCTGCTCGACGTTCACTACACGTTCCGGCCCGCATGGTCGCTAAGCTACTCGCGTAGCCCGTTAAACCTCAGTGCTTCATATCATTTCGTTACCTCCATAATACGCTAAGGCCGCTACCAACCGGAGCGACAGGTGTTGGGCGGGATTCGCACCCGCCACAGAAAAGCGCCTTTCCACGGCGCACGACAAAGATGGGCTAGGCAATGTGTGCGATTCTCGATGCAAATGTTGTGCACGAAGCCTTTGAAAGCAACAGTTCCGAGGCAGGAAAGCAATTCTTTGATTGGCTGAATACTGGGAAGGGACGCTTGGTAGTCGGTGGCAAGCTGTTCGAAGAACTTTTTGGGACTTCAAAAAAATTCACTGAATGGGCAAGAAGGGCGCAAATTACTGGAAGGATGAGACGCGTGAAAGATGATCAAGTCAATGCAATAGCAGAAGGTCTTAATTACAAATCTGATGACTGTCACATTATTGCCTTAGCCCAAGTCAGTGGTGCACGTCTATTGTATTCCAACGACAAAGCATTACATAAGGATTTTAAGAACAGGGAGTTGATTAACAATCCGGGCGGGAAGGTCTATTCAACTCCCGCCCATAAACACTTGCTGGAGAGGGAAGATCTTTGTCAAGTAAACCCATGATTTCTGGACATGTATGGTGTTCGTCCAGAAGCAGTGTGGGTAAGGGTTTTAAGTATGGAGGACAGCTGGATATCGGGTGTGCTCCGTGGAAAGGCATTTTCCTGTGACGGGTGCGAAACTTGTGATGAGTGAACCACCAATTGATCCTCCTATGTTCGGGGAGTTATGTGTTTCCTGACAAGCACTATACAGGAATTGTGGTCAGAATGTGAAAGTCAGGTTTCGGGGTAGATCCAAGGTTCACGATATGGACGGCGCATCAAGGCTTGGGCGGCAGTGTCATCAATTATGGTATCCTGATCGCTGTCCCATTGAATAGATCGTCCAATCTTAAGTGAAAGCATGGCAGCAAGGCACATATTAGTTGCTCTGTACCCATACTCAATGTCGCAGGCGGGCAGATCGGAGTTTTCAATTGAACGGATGAAATCATCCCAAAGCGCGCGGATATTCTGACTATCCGGTTGGTCCAGCTGTGGGTCTTCATGAATGACAGGCTCACGATTATCGCTCGGATAAAATGTCCAGCCATCAAGCCAGCCCAAATGTAGCGTGCCTTTGGTACCGTAGAAGTAGCAGCCGATATTGGATTTTTCAGCACTGTTTCCGCCATAGCGGCGATGCTCCCAAGTCGCTGTATACTTTTCGAATGCGAACGTAGCTACTTGCGTATCCGGGGCATCACTGGAATCTTTGCGGATATGCCGGCCACCGGCGGATGTGATCGTGTGAGGAAACGGTTCCTCATCCATGAACCAAAGGATTTGATCAAGCCAATGGATTCCCCAGTCTCCAAGTTGGCCATTGGCAAAATCCAGGTACTGCCTGAAGCCACGTGGATGAATTGATGGATTAAAGGGGCGGTATGGTGCCGGACCGATCCAACGATCCCAGTCGAGTCCTTCGGGTATTTCGCTGTCAGGTGTAATCTGTCCAGGACCACCGCCGTAGTGCACGAAGGCTCGTACGCTACCTATATCTCCAACCTTGCCTGATTTGAAGAAATCACGGGCAGATAGATTGTGTGGGGAAACACGTCGATGCGTTCCAATCTGCACAATACGATTTGCCTGTCGTGCCGCCTGGAGCATTGCTTTCCCTTCATCAATGGTATGGCTGATGGGTTTCTCGAGATATATGTGAGCACCCGTCTCAATGGCGGCAATAGTCGGAAGTGCGTGCCAGTGATCCGGAGTAGCAATGATTGCAATGTCGCAAGTCTCGCGAGAAAGGAGCTCCTCGTACTCCCTGTATATCCGGGGACGGGATCCCGTAAGTGTCTCAATTTCGTCTGCTGCGCCTTCCAGATGTGTTGTATCTACGTCGCAGAGGGCAACGGGATCAATGGTGCCCGATGAAAGAGCGGTGCGCAAAATGTTCATTCCCCACCAGCCAGCACCGATCAGTATAGTCCGATACTGCTGATTGCGTGGGACCGTACGTATGAAGGGACCAACAGTAGCAAACAGTGCAGCTTGACGCACAAAATCCCTACGATCCATCATTGTGCTTCTTTGTCCCAGTCCTGGACGCTAGAAATATTCGGCATACCATAGTGTTCACCATTCCAACCCTCAAAGCCATCCATTCTAAAAGTCCAGAATCCCGTGGTCATATCGCTAACTACGATGAGACCATCTTCGTTACGGACGTCCACTCCGAATGCTCCATTTATCACCGAAATCCATTCGTGGGTGGGTGGTCCGACGTAAGTATCAAAGTAGCCCACCGTTTCTGGGTTGAGTGGGTCTTTCAGACTAAAAATCTGGAGGCCGTCCAAGTACCCGGAAACAAAGACATATGGCCAGCGGACCTCATGATTATGAACGAGGTTGCGCCAATCTGCGGTCCATGCTGATATGGGCTCGCGAATATTTGTTTGCTCTCCATCCAAAGCGGGTTTCATGTCAAAAATGCGGAGAGGAGCATATTGGTATTCGGCTTCCGCAACTGCATAGCGGCCATCGGGACTCGGTGTGAAGGTGTGTCCCCAATCAACTCCCGAAACGTTTGTTAGCGTAACCCTTAATTCCGGGTTATCAAGGTCAGATATATCCCACACATAGTATCCTCCCGTCCCACCACCGTAGAAGCGATCCTCACCGGTATCCGGATGAAAAGCAGCGTAAAGGTCGTGATAGGACGTATACCGACTGTCTCTCCCAGGAACGTCTGGAAGTGGAATATGAGCAATAAGTGCATCCTCGATATTCCCATTCACGATTTCCACCAGATCATAAACATGTGCTCTTCCGGTTCGGACGGTAGTAAGTAGCAAAGGATGGCCATTGGAATGGCGATAGATAAAGATATTGTGGAAGCCCCCTGGATGTTCTGGTATGTGGATGCGAGCGATTTCCTTTACAGTATTAGGGTCAGGCAGTCCAGTTACATCAAATACTACTGCGCCAAGGTCAGACTGAGGGCCCTGAGAAAATTCAAACGACTGGACAACGTAATATCTGTTCTCCCACTTGAAGTACTTCACGTCCATGCCTCCCCGATTCATGAGCAGATCCTGATCCTCAAGACGCCAGCGTAGCAGAACTTGCGGAGATGAGGGATTACTGAGGTCAATGATATCCATTCCCTTAGGACCGTCCTCGAGGATGGACGCCCGACCCACATAAGCATACGGGCGGTTCAGTTCCTGCTCGAGTTCCATATCCGTAACGGTCATTCGACCGCCCAGAGGTTGATGTCCTAGTACGGTGATGTTTTCTGAACCAGGGTTTTCGGGTGTCCACTGCGCTTGGGTGTCCGGAATGGAAGCAACGCAGGCTAAGGCTAACAGGATATAGGCGATGCGCATTGTAAAACGTATGTAGGACGATGATGGATAGGCAAGATACAGCATAGACGACTACATGATTTTCTACTCACAGGGAGACGCTTGAAAAACTTTCTGATTGACGTCTTTTGGATTTTGTAAGGGCTACAGGTCTCTGTTTCTGGATGGTACAACTTAGCCTAGGACGAGGGCAGATCATGTCCTGGGCAATCCCTCCCAGAAGTACCCCTGTATCTTTATATGAGATACTAAATGAGGGAGTTTGTTCGTGTGGATCACATAACATCATTTTCTGTGGGTAGTTTTACAAGAGCCTCGATGTTAACAGGTATCCATCAGGAAGATATACAGGTTATGCCACGACTTTGTATCCTGATAGCGGATGGGTATATACTTGAGGATTATAGGATTTCTGTTCCTTCATTTAGAATATCAAGATATCCAACGTAGGCATAATATCTGTTTCGTTGACTGCCTGTAATCTCTTTTACGATTCCTAATTCACAAAGAGCGTCCATGGCTTGGGAGGCAGTTGTATACGTAAGACGACTGTGGGACTCAGCAAATCTTAAATTGATGATCGGCCTATTTTTGAGTGCTTGATGTATGCGCAGTACAGAACCTGCTCTACGTCCAGTCTCAGTTTGAATCCGGTCCACGTCAGATTGAAACATATTTTTAAGCCTTTGCGCTGTTATGATTGCTTCTCTGGCTGTTATAACAACGCCATTGAAGAAAAAAGCGAGCCACTCTTCCCAGTCGCCTGTTTCCCGGACATGGGTGAGCAGGTTGTAGTAATCCCTACGATGTTGCTTAAAATAAAGACTGAGATAGAGAAGAGGTTGGTTTAGTGTACCTGCCTGACACATAATGAGTGTGATCAGCAAACGTCCCATTCTACCGTTTCCATCTAGGAATGGATGTATCGTTTCAAACTGAACATGTGCTAATGCAGCCTTTGAAATTACGGTGATATCGGAGTCATGTAGTTCTAGAAATCGCATCAATGCGGTCATGCAATCTGCTACATGGGTGTGAGGGGGAGGCATGAGCTCGGCCTGGGTCGGATCCCAACCACCTACCCAGACTTGGCGATCTCGAAACCTTCCGGGAGTCTTTTTGTGGCCCCTTCCGCGTGATAGCAGTATACCATGAATCTCACGGATTAGGGCGTTGGAAATAAATTGCCCCTCTCGTATACGACTCAGGCCGTACTCCACAGCACGGACATAATTGGAAACCTCGGTCACATCGTCAATGGGAACACCTGGAGCATGGTCAGCTTCAAAGAGAAGCAGGTCTGAGAGAGACGCTTGAGTTCCCTCAATCTGAGAGGACAGAACGGCCTCTTTGCGAACGTAGGAATACAGGAATAGGGAGCTGTCGGGAAGTAGAGTCGACACCGTATTTAGTCCACCTAATGCAAGTAATGCCTGTTCCTGAAGCTGTGGAAGGTTTCCACTGATGTTTAAGGCAGGATCAGGTGGGAGGCCTCTCGGGACAAATGCTTGAACCTCAAATCCGTTTATCCCAGTGGGAACATGATGTCCTAGTTTTGTGCGCCTCATACAGAATTACTCAATAAAATTTAACGGTCTCAGAATTCTTATTCTATTTTGGGTGGTAAAGTAAAATAAGAGCGAGTCTTATTTCATTTAGTAAAATGGTTCTACCGTGATTCATGTAGAATGATTAATTTTCAATTCGATCAGTGTAGGATTATTCAATGAAATAAGTTCGAATTGCAGTGATGCGATATAGCTAGAATTAGGGCACGACCGGGGAATTATTACTTGAGTAACCAATCGATGTGAACCAAACCAAACCAAGTCATGCTACAAAGGCATACATATTTCGGTCCACATTTTCGGTGGATAACAGCAAACATGTGCGATCATGCATGTTATCTTGGGCAAGTGCACCAATTCTTGCCTTCTGGATCACATGACATCATTTTCCGCCGGTAGTTTTGCAAGAATCTCATAGGGATAGAGTGGGGCCAATTTTTCTGGTGGAGTACCCATATTGTATCGCAACCACAGTTTAAGGTTGTGGCATTGCTGCTTTAAATGGCCATACTGTTCGAACCTTCGATAGGCAGTTGTTACATCCATTTCGAGATAATGAAAACTTTTTCGGCGGTGGAGTTGCTTAACAAGCTGGAGGTCTTCGAAGATCGGGACTTCTGGGAAACCACCCAATGCTTCAAAAACGCTGCGTCGAACGAAGAGCCCACGGTCGCCAAAACAAATTCGGTGCCATGGCAACCGTGCACATGCGGCGTAAACACTGGGCCAGAATCCTGTCGGGTCAAATTTTAGGCCAAAGATGCCGGATTCTAGCGATCCCTGAGAGAACAGCTGTCTCAAGTGATCCAGTGCTCCCGGAGGCAGGCGTGAATCAGCATGCAGAAAAACCAGCAGTTCCCCCCCTGCCACATGTGCCCCTGCATTCATTTGCTTCGCGCGGCCGCGAGCAACCTGAATAACTTTCGCGTAAGATGAAGCAATCTTGCGGGTTTCATCCTGCGAATTTCCGTCTGCCACAATGATCTCCCAAGGTGGAGACTGTGCTCTCACGGAGTCAAGAGCGGCCTGGATATAGGCCTCCTCGTTACACGTCGGAATTACGACCGAACAGGTCAATGTAGTTCAGAGTGATTACTGTTTGTCAGTCAATGCCATTAACCCGGGGAGTGCCTTGCCCTCTAGAAAGTCCAACATTGCGCCACCTCCTGTTGAAACATGTGTCACTTGGTTGTCCAAGCCGGTTTTTTTAAGGGCAGCAACAGAATCTCCACCCCCCACTATGGTTACTGCACCATTATCGGTGGACTCAGCCACAGCATGGGCCATCGCATTTGTCCCTGATGCGAAGGCTGGAACTTCGAATACGCCCATGGGGCCATTCCATATACAGGTTCTGGCCTGTAGCACCTTTGCAGTGTATTGGGTAATAGTCTCGGGGCCGATATCCAGTCCCATGAAATCGTCTTCAATGGCATCCGATAGGAGCCTGCGTGCATCTGGTTCGTCTATGGCTGTACTGACTACATGATCACAGGGCAGAAGGAGTTTCCCTGCGGTTTTGTCGAGTATTTCCAGTGCATCACCCAGGCGATCTTCTTCCACGAGTGAGTTCCCGACAGAGACGCCCTGTGCTTTCAAAAAGGTATAGGCCATCGCTCCACCGATCAGAATATGATCCGCGATATCAGCCAAGTTCGTGATTACTCCCATCTTATCGGAGACCTTTGCCCCTCCCAACAAGGCAACTGTGGGCGGATGGGGAGACTCAAGTACGCTCCCCAACTGTATCAGCTCTCTTTCCAATAAAAACCCGGCGGCGGCGCGTGAGAAATGCTTTGCAACCCCTACGTTCGAAGCATGAGCCCGGTGAGCAGTGCCAAAGGCATCATTGACAAACACATCCCCAAGCTTCGCAAGCTCTGCCGCAAAATCTGGATCATTTGTTGTTTCACCAGGAAAATAGCGTGTGTTTTCGAGAAGAATCACACTACCATATGGCATTGCCCGAACAGTTTTCTCTACGATGCTTCCGACCGTCTCACTGGAGAATCTAGGGACCGTATCCAAGAGTTCACCTAGGCGAATTGCAACAGGGGACAGACTGTACCTTGGGTCGGGTGTTCCCTTCGGACGCCCTAAATGGCTCATAAGAACGGCTTTTCCATTGGCCGCTCTTATAGTCTTAATCGTGGGCAGAGCAGCACGAATACGAGTGTCGTCCGCTACCTCGTAGCGATCGGACTCATTGATCCTCCGTAGAGGAACGTTAAAGTCTACCCGTACAAGCACACACTTCCCCCGCAAATCCAGATCCTTCAGGGTCAGTTTTCCCATAGCTGGCATGTTATTCAACCAGCTTTCTGAATCAGTAGGGCGGCAACGTCTGCCGCCCGGTTTGCATATCCCCACTCATTATCATACCAGCCTAGAACCTTTACGGTATTGCCTTGGACCATGGTAGCCAAACTATCGAAGATTACCGAATGGGAATTATGGACGATATCGATAGAGACGATTGGATCGGTGCAGAATTCCACGATACCCTTTAACGCTCCATTGGCGGCAGCTTCAAAAGCTGCGTTAACGCCTACTTTGCTGGGTGTTGCACTCACCTGAACAGTGAGATCTGTCAGCGAGCCATCAGGAATCGGCACCCGTAATGCCATCCCATCAAGCTTGCCCTGCATTTGAGGCAGGACCAACCCAACAGCTTTGGCTGCTCCGGTAGTCGTCGGTACGATAGAATACGCAGCAGCACGTGCGCGTCTCAGATCCTTGTGTGGAGCATCCTGTATACACTGATCGCTTGTGTACGCATGCACGGTTGTCATCAAACCGCTCTGGATTCCAAAAGCGTCGTCGATGATTTTAATCATCGGCGCGATGCAGTTTGTTGTACAACTGGCATTCGAAATGATTTCTTCGTTGCCCGTGAGGATATCATCGTTTACACCCAGTACCACCGTAGCATCAACCTGGTCCCTAGCCGGTGCAGAAATCACCACTTTGCGTGCACCTGCTGCAATATGCTTGCCTGCACCCGCGCGGCTGCGAAAGAAACCGGTAGATTCGATTACTATATCACATCCGAGGGCTTTCCATGGTAAATTGGCTGGATCCCGTTCGCTTAAGACGGGGATCGTGTGAGAGTCAATACATAGATTGTCACCATCTATTGACACGTTGCCAGGCCATGTGCCGTGTACCGAATCATATTTGAACAGGTGAGCAAGTGTAGTAGCATCTGTGAGGTCATTGACTGCAACTACATCAAATGTATTGTCATTGCGTTCAAGAATCGAACGTAGTACCAAACGGCCTATGCGGCCAAATCCATTAATTGCTAGCTTGTGAGCCATTCTTATGTTTAATCATACGATTGATGAATGTGGTTAAACCGGCCGATATGATGGGACCCGACCTTACTGTTTCCGAAGATTCATTCAACGTTAGGAGTGTTAAGGTCCAAAATTGAGCATTCTTCAAAGAAAGCGGTAGAACGAACAAACGCAGAAAATGATTACATGGCGAGCAGGTTATGTTTGCCATGATAGGACTGAATACAATCAGGTAGAATAAATGGCAAAGTTTAGGGCCCCAAAGGGGGTTTTGGGGCAGGGCAGTCAGCGGGCTGAGTCACGCAGGCGTTGGTACACGCCCTTATTGGTTCTCTACTACGGAAACAGGCGTATCCTTACCGGAGCGGCTATAGGTGTTATCGTCATAATAGCAGTGGTTATAGGGTTCAACTATATCCAGGGGGTACGTGATAATCAGGCTCAGGAGTTATTGGGAGCAATTGTCCTTGAGTATGAGGGGGGTGCTAATCGTGTTGCGCTGGATGGTAGTGGAGAGACCCTGGGTTTGTTGGACATTATTGATCAATATGGTGGTACGCCTGCTGGTAATACCGCCCGCTTCTATGCAGGCAACGCTCATTTTGAGCTAGAGGAGTATGATCAGGCTCTGGAGCAGTTCGAGAAATTCGACGCAAGCAACGATTTCATAGGCGCAAGTGCGACTGCTGGCCGCGCTGCGGTTCACGAGCTTCAGGGAGACTTTTCCCGTGCGGCAGCCCTATTTGAACGTGCAGCAGATATGGACGACAACTCCGTACGTTCGCCCCATTACTTGCGCTCAGCAGTGCGGGCATACATGGCAGCCGGTGAGTTTGCTGCCGCCGAAGAGGTTATTCTCGAGGTGAAGGAGCGGTATCCGGAAACCACATTGACAGACGAGTTTGATTTTATGCTGGGTTTCGCACGTGCTCGCAAGAAATAATCGAGTATGCCTACTCCCCGCGTACTGATCGTTGATGACGAGGTAAGCATTCGGCGAACGCTCCGGGAAATCCTCGAGTACGAGGGTGTCGAGGTTGATGAGGCGTCTGATGGAGATGTTGCACTCGCAAAGCTCAGAGAGCGCACCTTTGATGCGATGCTCCTGGACATTAAGATGCCTAAACGGGATGGTATCGAAGTCTTGGATACCTGTGTAGAGGTATGGCCGGAGCTACCCATCATTATGATCAGTGGACACGCAGACATTAGAACTGCCGTGGAAGCGACTCAAAAGGGGGCGTTTCACTTTATCGAGAAACCTCCGGATCTGCAGCATCTTTTGGTTACTCTTCGCTCTTCACTCGAGAAAGGGAAGGTGGTAACCGAAAATCGGCGACTGCGTCAGACGTTGCAGCAGCAGCAGGGAAGGACGCTCGCGCCGATGCTCGGCGAGAGTGATGCCATTCGCTCAGTCAAGGATCTCATTGCGCGCGTTGCTCCTACGGAAGCACGCGTATTGATTACCGGAGAGCCGGGCACGGGCAAGGAGCTGGCTGCTCGCTGGTTACATTTTCAGAGCCCGCGTCGGGAGGGACCAATGGTTGCGGTAAACTGTGCTGCGATTCCGGCAGAACTGATCGAGAGTGAGTTATTCGGCCACGAAAAGGGTTCCTTTACCGGAGCAAACCGGCAGCGAATTGGAAAATTCGAACAAGCGCACGGAGGAACACTATTCCTTGATGAGATTGGTGACATGAGCATGTCGGCGCAAGCCAAAGTGCTGCGTGTCTTACAGGAGAATAAAATTACCAGGGTCGGTGGTGGACGTACCATCGAAGTGGATGTTCGTGTTGTCGCAGCGACAAACAAGGATCTGCGCGCAGGAGCCTTAGATGGGACTTTTCGAGAGGATTTGTATCACAGGCTTAGTGTAATTCTATTGAATATGCCACCAGTAAGAGAACGGACCGGGGACGTACCAATCTTGCTAGAGCATTTTTCATCTCAACTCTCTAGTCGTAACGGGTTGAAGCCGAAGACATTTACCGATCAGGCGCTTGAGATACTCGCTTCTCTACCTTGGCGGGGAAATGTTCGAGAGATAAGCAATGTGGTGGAGCGCCTGATGATTCTAAGTGAGTCTGATGCCGTAACGGCATCAGACGTTCGGCGTCTTGTTCTGCCTGGTTCTGGCCAGGGGCAGGAGTTCCATGCAATGGCAATAAGCAGTGAACGTTTGTCTGATTTTCGGGATAAGGCAGAGCGGGGTTTTCTTCAGCATAAGTTGGACATCAACAACTGGAACATAAGCAGGACCGCGAAACAGATTGGAGTGCAGCGATCCTCCCTGCACGCAAAAATAAAACGTTACAACCTTGAACGTGATGCCTAAATCGTCGACTCTTGTATGGACCTGGTTGGGTATAGGATTTTTGTTGGGGGGACTATTATTTGTACCCGGGAAAGTGGTTGGCCAGGATGTTGGTGAGACAGTTAAGGTGTTCCTTGACTGTAATAGGTGCGACGAATCCCATATCCGTACAGAGTTGACTTTTGTTGATTATGTACGAGACCCGCAGCAGGCTGATGTTCATGTGTTTGTCACCAGCAGTTTCACTGTGCTGAGTGGACGACAGTACGAGCTATCATTCATTGGACTTGGTTCTCGGGTGGGATCAGAGTTAAATCTCACTAGAGTATTGAGCCAAGATGCTTCGGGCGAGGAAACGCGGACGGTTATAAATGAGGCATTGCGATTAGGTCTGGCCCCTTTTCTGGGTTATACAAATGCGGCAGACGAGTTTTCTCTTGTCTATGGAGAAGGAGGTAGGCCTGAGGCCGATGAGGTATTGAGCAGTGATCCGTGGCGTCACTGGATTTTCAATTTGTATGGTGGTGATTTTGAGCTGGACCTGGAGTCCAATCGGACGGTCTTTGACTCACGCTGGGGTTTCTATGCTGATCATCGAAGCGAGGATTGGAAAATCCGGGTTCGACCATACTTCAACTACGATCTCGTACGGATCCAGCGGGAGGGCAGGCCGAACGTACGCAGTAGTATCACGCGACATGGATTGGACAGCTATGTTATTCGCAGCCTAGGCCCTCATTGGTCAGTGGGATTTTTTGCGGATTACGTGACACGAAACGATCGCAATTTGCGCCATTGGCTTTCGCTGATACCGGGTGTCGAATATAGTGTATTACCCTACGATGTGGCGACACGTCGCGCAATCACCATTGTATACAGGATGGGGATAAGCTACTCGGATTATTTTGAGACGACCATCTTTAACGAGACCCAGGAATGGTTACCTCTCCACGAATTGGATGCTACTGTGATGATACGTCGCCCATGGGGAGACATATATAGTGGTTTGGAGGGTTCCCAGTATCTGTACGACTTATCGAAACAACGGGCAGAGATATTTACAAATTTTTCCGTTCGTTTATTTGAAGGCTTTTCTTTTGAGCTCGAAGGAAGTTTTGAAATGATTCGGGATCAACTTTCATTGCCGCTTGGTGAGTTATCCTTGGAGGATATTCTTCTCCAGCAACGCGAGCTTGCTACGGACTACTACATGAGTGCCAGTATTGGCTTCTCGTATACTTTTGGCTCAAAATTTGCCAATGTGGTCAATACGAGGTTTTAATGTCCCCACGTTTGGTTGCAGAGGACTTGGAAAAAGGATTTAGTACCGGTTCTGGTGTGAGGCTGGAGGTGCTTCGTGGTCTATCCCTGACCGTTGAAGCTGGGGAGGTTGTGGCAATAGTAGGTGATAGCGGCACCGGTAAAAGTACATTGCTCCATTTACTGGGCGCGTTGGATCGCCCGGACAGAGGAAAGGTGTGCTACGGCGGCCAAGACATTTTTGAACAGAGTGACGATGCACTCAGCCGCTGGCGCAATGCTTCTGTTGGCTTCGTATTTCAGTTCCATCATCTGCTACCTGAATTCAGTGCGTTGGAGAACGTGGCTATGCCGGCATTGATCGCTGGGCAGGGACGCGCCAAGGCTCAGGAAAGAGCAGAAACACTTCTAGAGCAGCTGGGATTGGGAATGCGGCTCGAGCATCGTCCAGCGGAATTATCAGGTGGAGAACAGCAGCGTGTTGCAGTTGCTCGCGCATTAATGAATCGGCCGGCATTGATTCTTGCTGATGAACCATCGGGCAGCCTGGATGCGAAGACAGCCGAAGCATTGCACGAAGAACTCCTCAAGTTGAGCCGCGCTCATGATCAGGCGTTTGTAATTGCTACCCACAATCCCACGCTAAGTGGACTGTGTGATCGTGTTTTATTGTTAGCGGATGGCCAACTCTGGGCACAGCCGAAACTGTAGAAGTGATACAAGGCGGGAGATGTGACTTCATCATTTCTCCCAGCAGGTATATACTTCTTGTTTTAAGACAGAAGGTGAGCAAACAGAATATAGCTTTGAACAGCCGACCCATAAGGTGCCAAGTCAGTGAGGGAGAGAAACACCAGGGTCTCATGTACAGGATATCGTTGTTGATACGAGTTAACAACACACTTAAGATGAACCTGCACTCTCATACAAACTAATTCGAATCATCACAGCTCTTGCCTAGATTCACCTGCTCATCTGTCCACTCCCTCCCTTGTCTATCACTGCGAAACGTTTTTTCTGTGATCCCTGCAAAAAACCCTAATCCATTTTCTACATTCGTAGTTACGGTGACTGGACGAGGACTCGCGAGAAAGTACTCGTAATCAAAACCAGTGGATTGCCAATAAGAAATGTCATAATCCCATAGCTCCTGACTCCAGTTGCTCACAACAATCATAAAGTACGGAGCAACTTCTTCATAATAGTCCACTTCAAACGTGAGATTGATCTTAACAACTTCCTGCTCAAACAGCCTGTCAGAAAAATAGAAAGCGAAAATGCCTCCCCCAGTTCCACTGGGTTCAGCAGAGGCATCTTCAGCCTCTACCGGAGTGGGGTACAGCCCCGGAAAAGAGCTCTCAAGAGTAGTTGATCTCAATCCAGTCCCTGCATTATCCAGGGGCGGCAAATTATCAAACCGTCTCATGTTTGCGCACTCCGGCCATACCTGTAGAATTTTTATGCTGTACCGGTGACTTCCTGCCTGATCCTCTAAAGACAAGGTTGCTTCATACAATCCTAGGCTGCGCCGGTCAGGCTCCTGAAGTTCTTCTATCAAATCCAAAGACACCGTCAGCCCCGGCGCGGATGATTTTGCCTGCACAGGTATCAATGATGGTGCATCTATCATCAATGTGTATTCGGTATCCGGGACAGGGCGAAGATCCTGAAAAGACTTGTAAATCCCATCTTCCACATGGAGAAGGCGTTCAGTCATCCCTTGTCCATCGGTGATGGATACGTCAGCATTCAAGATATAATGTTCCTCTCGGTTTACAGTGTCGGTATAGGGGATGCTTTGATGCAGATACACCGTCCAGACACTGTCAGGAGTGAACACTGAATTAACCACTACTTTGGGTGAATAGGTGCCTGAAAAATCCAGCTCCACCGGAGAGATGCAACCAGTCAGGGAGGACAAAACTACGAGAATCGCAAACCGCATGAATCAGAACTCGATCTGGTACGATATTGCAGGGATGAGCTGAAAAAAACTCACCTGGTTCCACCGGATTGTACTGTTATATATCTCAGGGTATACAATCGTTGGATTTTGACGATTGTATACATTGTACACTCCGAGCACGAACGTGCGCTTGCCCCAGCTCATTTGTTTTTTGAACTGCACGCTCACATCCAACCGGTGAACAGAGGGGGCCCTGGCCGAATTAACAGGTCCATAATCTAGAAGATCAGGCCCCCCAAAGAGATGAATCCGAGAATAATATCGACCGGCTGGTATCCAAGCGGGGTATCCACTCCCATACACCCACGAAGTACCGAGTGAGATGCGTGAACTTGCTTGATAGTTGAGCACTATTGAGATGTCGTGCCGACGATCATAGTTATCTGGAAAACTCAAGCCTCCGTTCAGATTTGAGAATGTCTTTGACGCCTTGGCCAGCGTATAGCTAACCCATCCACTGAGCCTTTGCTGCCGTCGCGCAATCAGCACTTCCAAACCATAACTGGCACCCTCACCAAACTCCAGAAGTGCAGGCCATCCTAAAGCAGTTGCCTGGTGCGCATAGGAATGTTCCTTGAATTCGGTTAGTCCGTGTGTTCGCTTTCGGTAAGCTTCCAGCGATACATCAATGGAGTATCTTGGGAAACTTTGCGCAAACCCTACGGCAACTTGAGTGCTGCGTTGCGGTGGGATACCATCCATCGCAGGGATCCACTGCTCCTGGGATAGCGAACTGCCTAATTGGGTAAGGAGGTGGAGATACTGTTTCATCAAGGCGTAGGACAGCTTGACGGATGAATTCTTTTTCAGAGCAATATTGGTGCCAATCCGAGGCTCCAGAGCACCCCAAAATTTCCCATCCCCATGTGCAGATGAAATACGAAGTCCCATATTGGTCCGCACTCGCATACCGATTGGGATTTCATCTTCCAGGTAAACCGCAAGCTCATTCAGTGAAAATTGTCTCCCCGATTCTGTCTGCGTATTCAATTGAGGTTGCTGATCACTCTTGACCCGATTCCGCGTACTTCCAGGAGACAGCCGATGGTGAACGTACTCAACCCCGCCGCGCAGGTAGTGTCGCGGACTGGCCGCATATTCCAACTCTAGACGAGTTGAAATATCAACAATGGAGGAGTGCCACCTCGTAGCATAGTTCTCAGACCCGCCCTCAGGTAAATCCTCTCTCTGCTCATGCTCCCGTGTTACACGATAGCTCGTAACGCCCGCAATCAGGTTGGCAAATATTTTGTCTCCGATGAGACGGTTCCACCGAATGGAAGCCAGGCGATTACCCCACTTATGGATCTGATCAAGATCCGAGTTTATGTGCAGATTCCCCTCCGCCCGTTCCCGGTATGTGAGTGCATCCTCTCCCAGATAGCCGCTCACATACACATTGTCTCGTCTGCTGATTATGTAATTCGCCTTGAAGTTTAAATCATGAAAATAGCCTCCCCACACCTTGCCTTTAGGCTGGAACCATCGTGTTATCAGATCCAGGAATGTTCGACGCCCTGAAAACAGGAAAGATGCCTTGTCTCGGGCCAGAGGGCCTTCGATCAAGAATTTTGATGTGAGTATCCCCAAAACACCTTCTCCGGCAAAGCGCTTGCGACTGCCATCTTTCATCGTAAAATTGACAACTGAAGAAAGACGCCCCCCATAGCGGGCGGGAAATCCGCCCTTGATCAACTCAACACTCTTCAACGCCGATGAATTAAACACGCTGAAAACACCCAATACATGAGTCGGATTGTAGACCGTCTGTCCATCCAGAAGTATCAGGTTTTGATCCGCCCCTCCACCACGAACATAAATCTGGCTGAACCCCTCGCGTCCACCTTGCAGACCAGGCAACAATTGAAGTGTTCTGAGCACATCTGATTCTCCCAAAAGCACCGGGATCTCTTCAATTTGCTGTATGGGCAAGGTGTGATGACTCATCTGGATACGGCTTGCAAAGGTTTCGCCTTCCGAAGTCACGGCTATCTCATCCATTGATACAACTCGCGGATCCAGGCGAATAACCAGCACCGTATCTGCTCTCAGGTTTAAGTTGATCACCACGGATTCATACGACACATGTGATACTGAAACCCGGGATCCCGAGGCAGGTATATTTAGACTGTAGAAGCCGTATTGGTTGGTGATGACACCTGCTCTCTGCTGATCCAGGTACACATGTACTCCGGCTATCCGCTCGCCGCTTTCCGAATCCTCAATATATCCGCTTACCCGGTAACTCTGTGCTGCGACGCCATTGAACAATCCAACAAGGAGTAAACAAGCAGGCCACAGTAAACCAGCACTGCAACGATATTGAAAACGTGACATGGCCCCCGAGCATGGATGACTGATTATGATCGAATCTTCCTGGTTATTCACTCACGCGTCGGGGCAGTCCAAGCCCGATACCCATAACATGATCCGACCAACGTCCCTCCGTCCGAAAAAACATGATTAAGACTGTGACTGAGACTAACTGTTATGTCAATAAGCGATTTATTACGATCTCTTTCGATCGTTTTTCGGATTTCCTCAGCATTATGCTTGACCCATTTCAGAGGCCGCCTAGACATGAGTGCTGCGCCCTTTTCTCTAGAAGAAAATAAGCCGCTTATCTCTAGTTTGTTGACTTTGTGATGTCTCCAACGTCTGAGCCCGCGTCTCTTTATTTTTTGGCTTTCCAATTCAGTTCCAACGGATCTGTACGGCCCCCAATTATTTATCCAGATACTGCCTTTCATACGATATCTGTACTTAGATCCTGGGGTTTCAAAGGATTTGTAGCATTCACCGCGCCCCATAACATCCATGTTTTTACCTGGATTCGCTAGTACGTCAGCAACTCTGTCCACCTTGTGCTTCACCAAAGGAATAGTACTTGATAGAGTAACCTGGTTTCCCAGTAGTACTCCCTGCCCCGTATCCGAACCTGCTTTCCCGGGAATCAGAGCATTGTCGACATGTGTACTATACACATAATCTCTTGTCACTTGGTAGATCGTATCAGCGATCTGAATCATCCCCTCTTGATTCAATAAGGTTTCAAAGACAGGGTCTTCAACAATACGATCAACCTCCAAACCGTCGTTATCTGAATATTGAAACTGATTGATAAACTCGTCAAATTCTGTACGCAAAGAACGAAATGGAGCGAGTTTCGGTGCGCCAGGCTAACTGGCGAAATGTAGCGGGTGAAAGTCCTGCAGTATGAAGATGCAACCAATCACATACTTCCTCGAGCCGTGCGTGTATTCCCGCGAGGGGATACGCGAAGCGTCGGTAGAGGTATGTACGGCCGGAGTTAATGAGCATCGAAATAGCCGTCATATGGGTCGCCGAGACTGTCGAATAAGTCGAAGGCAACATGTATGTCATCGCAAAGGTGAGACGGCATACAGGCCCACGGTGTCGAAGACCTCATGGACGTACATACGCATTTCGTCGGGACCTGGGAGGTCTCCATCTTGTCCTGCCGTCGAACAGGACCGCTTAGAAAAGGCGGAAGACGCCATAATCTAAGATGCACGAGATGGAGAAGTCAGATAGAGGCATAGTAGCGAAGAAGGCAGCGAACAAGGGACCATCCGCGGAGCTGTCGGAGCAAAGGCCTCTACCCAAGGGGAATCCGCAAGATTCTACCACACACCATGCGCAGAAATGGGCGCGTGTGCACCAGGGGATTGCGCGGATACGGGAATTCGTAAAACGGAACCCGAAGGAGAAACTCACA
>MPNB01000081.1 GCA_002238805.1 Rhodothermaceae bacterium bin80
CGTCGGGATCGCGTTCGGATAAACATGTTCGTCGGGGATTAGTGATCTGGTGTGATACTTTTCGGGTTGGGGGAGGTTCCCGAAGACAACACAGGAGCACTACAAAGCCCTTTTGCGAAAAAACCCGTGAAATTTGGGTCAAAACGCATGAATTCGGGGCAAAATCGGCCCTTTTAGACGGAAAAATGGGGAAAATGAGCGCCGAAATCAGTAACTCGTCAAACGGAGTGGCGAAGATGGGATATTACCGGGCTGCGTGATCGAGAAAAATGGTGGTAGATAGTGGTGCGTAGGGAATATTTCTTGAGTCGTTCGTAGTCATGAGGCATTCACCAAACGGAGTGCAGATGCTGGACGGGATTCGGATCTGTTGAAAAATAGCACCATTGCACGGCTCACAACAAAGATGCGTAAAGTTCGGTTATGGTCCTGCCGAAAACATCCCGTCAATTATCCTCAAGCAGTTCAATATTGCTGCCGCGTACAATACCGACCAATGGAGTATAGTCGGCATCCCCATTTGCATCAAAGGAAAATGAACCATAGATGGTATTCACATTACGCATACCAGCCAGTTTCTCCCGAACCGCTTCGCTGGTGGAATTTCCGACGCCTACAGCATCTTCAATTGCTCTCATGAGAAGCACCATTGCTGCATATGTTCGTGCGTGCTGGTCATTAGGAGTATCATTGTAACGTTTCTGGTAGGCTTCCACAAATTTTTGACTGGCAAGGTGGGTACTGCCAGAAACCCATACGTGAATAGCAAAAATCCCTTCTGTTGCCAATGGATTTGTTTCGCGAGCCAAACGGATCTCAGAAGTGCTGAGCAATGGAATTATAAATGGTACATCATGTAAGCCCAACTCATATGCCTTCAAGATGAAGTGATAACGATCAGGAGCCTGTCCGAAAAAGAACAGAGCGTCTAATTTCGGGGTTGTATTGAGGAGTGATCTGATCTGGGAATCCATATCAGGTACACCTTGATTATCAAATCGGCTAAAAGTTTCTTGCACATCAAGCGTAGCCCCGCCAATTTTGGCAAGTTCTTCAATAAATTTGTCACGTGCACTAAGTGAAAACCGATCGGCCTGATTGGTCAGCGTGGCAACATGCTCATACTTTAGAAAATCATGAGTTGCACGGACGCCCTCCGGCATTAAAACATCAACAGTGAGTGAGGATCGGAAGAGCCATTCGGATTCGGCGGCCAACCCCGATGCGGCCGAAGCAGGGGCAATCGTGACCACGCGAGATTCATCGATGATGGGAATGGCGTGCCCCGTGTTTGCAGATGTAAATGGACCTACAATGAATCTTACCCCATTCGCAATCAGATTTTGGAAGGCATCTTCGGTCCCATCCGATGTGCTTTTGGTATCCTCAACCAGGAGTCGAAAGGGTGGCATACCTTCTGAAAGAGATTCATTCGCAAGTGCGATTGTCATTTCTGACGCTAAACGCATGTTCTGACCGGCTCGAGCCAAGGAGCCTGTCAGTGGTGCTGCGAGACCAATGACGGTTTCTCGTGGTTGGTCATTGCTATTTGAGTCACATGAACTCAATGATATGAAAAGCACGACAGAAAGGGCGGGCAATAAGAATTTCATTGAACTAAGTCGAATTCAAGTAAAACTGAGTGATGTGTGTCTTTAATTTGCACACTGAAGATTATGAAAAGCACAGGAGAACGGACTGGCAATTTATCATTACTGCTTGTTCACAATGGGCCAGGCTGAAAAATTGTTGTCCTTTACTACGGCGACCACGGGATTGTACATTGCATCCCCGTCATTGTTGAAAGAGAAGGATCCAAAAATGGTCGAAAAATCTTCCATACCAGAGAGAGATTCTTTGATTGAATCAAAATCGTAAGCCGGGGCTTGACGTAGTGCTTCAATAAGAACTGATGTAGACGTATACCCTCTTGCGGCTCCGTCATCCGGGATAATGCCGAAACTTTGTGCATAGTTTTGGGAATTATGGCCCTTCACTAAATATATGTGGAAGCAACATTTGGTTCGGTAATACTTCCAGCGGGATCATATGAACTAGATTAAAGACAAGCCCTTATCGCCTCCATGATCACATGTCAGTCATTCAAACACAAGATTGCAAAAGATATCTCTTCTGCTGAATGGTATCCCAAATCAATCGGAACCACTATCCCCGCAGAACATCTGTGCGAGGGATCATCGAAACCCTGCTTATCGCGTCTCCGGCGGCCTAGTTAATGCCTTAAGCGTATTCTCAGTATCAGAGGATCCCCAGATGCCTCCTGTATAATGTTGTAGTTAGTATCTGGGAAGACTTAAACTATAACCCCGAAGGCATCGCAGAATCAACGCGCTTTCTCAGCTGTTATCCGGGTAAATTTTGTCAGAGAGTAATATTACAGTCAAAAATTCAGGTTACGTGTTAATAGAATTATTATTAGTGGAATGAGAAAGAAAATGCATGCAATATATCCAAATGCCCAAGCACGGTTCCTCACAACGAGTACGCCTAAAAATTCAGACATACGTACAGGAATTCTTCGTATCGTTTGAAAGGGGAGGAAGGTAATTACTCCACAACAATTGAATATGAGGTGGGCAAGTGCCACCTGTAAGGCAGCGGCTCCCAACGCACTGTCTCCACTTGCCAAAACGAGTGAAGCCAGTAGTGCGGTGACCGTTGTGCCAATGTTTGCACCCAATACAAACGGGAAAATTTGCGATACGGTTACAATGCCTGCACCGACCAGAGGCACCGTAATTGATGTCGTTATCGACGAGCTTTGCACCATGATGGTCACGAGCGTGCCGAACGCCAGTGCAAGCGGTACAGGGCCAAACAGATACTTATTGATGAGTCGCTCTGAACGGCCGAGAAACAGGCTACGCAGGAGTACCACCAGGTAGCGCAGGGAAAAGAACAGGAGTAAAACACCCAGTATCAGGACGAGCACACCTGAGTCCAGCATCAGTGCAACCAAGCTATTCACTACCGGCCCAGTCATCGTACCGACAAAATCTAACAATTCAGTTCCACCCATACCTGTAACCCCGGCAGTAAGCGCAGCAGATGATTTAGACAGGAATCCAAATACTAACTCCAAGGGAAAAAAGATTGCGACTGCCAGCAGATTGAAAAAATCATGTACTGAGGCAGCTCCCATAGCTCTGCCAAATTCGTCCTTCCTCCCAATATGGCCCAATGAAACAATAGTATTCGTTACGCTGGTACCTATGTTAGCTCCAAGGACTATTGGAATAGCACCTGCAACAGCAAGTCCTCCACCGGCTACAGCAGATACTGCCAGTGAGGTTACCGTGGAGGAACTTTGCACCAGAGACGTTGCAAGAATACCGATGAAGAGGGCGATGAAGGGATTCCTTGTGGTCTGAATAAGCTGTTCAGCAAAGCCTTTGCCCAATAGCTTCATGGATGTGCCCATGAGCTCCAAACTGACGAAAAAGCAAAACAACACGCCCAGTAACCCAAGCAGTGGGAGGAATGGCGAAAAGCGTTGGACTCCTGACAGCTTGTCTTGACCTGATTCTGACATTGCTACGAATATAAAAGGACCGGTAGCTCTATTTAAGGAGCGTCATTTTGCGAGTCAGGCTTCCAGTCTGCGTATGCAGCCTGTAAAGGTAGAGACCGCTGGACAGATTGCTTGCATCAAACGTCACATGGTAAGTGCCAGCAGCCTGCTGGCCATCAACAAGAACCGCTACCTGTCGACCCATGACATCGTGTACTGTAAGGGAGACATTCTGCGCACGGTCAAGGTCAAATTCGACTGTGGTAACAGGGTTGAAGGGGTTTGGATAGTTCTGATCAAGTGAGATTTCAGAAGGTATTTCTGCCGTAGTAACCTGCTCAATAGAGCTAGCAATAGATCCTACGTATCCCAGTTCATCAAGGGCGGTCCATTCGAGTAGCCAGTTCTCGCGACCGAAAGCACCGATATAGTTGGTTTCAGAGAAGAAGGGGTTGTCGTCAGGATAGTCAGCTCTGAGAAGGGTAAAAGCGGGACTGCCATTATGGGGCCTTGGGTCAAGCATTTCTGTTCCCGTGGTTCCGCGTTCGATGCCTCTCAGTTGCGGATCAACAGCAAAGTTTTTATTGTCTGTCATGTAGGTAAGGAGGGCGCTTGTGAAATCTGAATTACCGCCTCCATTAAACCACGCTGTAGTGTCAGTTCCAATTCCGAAATCCCACCAGATGTTGTGAGTCAGGCCAAGGTCGCCAGCTTCAAACCGTCCTCGGCTGTCCTCCGTTTTGGATCCTGTGTTATCAATGTCTTCAATCTGAATTGCGTGACCTCCCTTGTCCGTATTGAACTGTGTGAAGATTGAGTTATGATAGAATCCGCCTGTATTGTCGCGGAACATGAGCATTTCACCGCGATCAGATTCGGGGGAAGCATCAGATCCTGCACCGACGAAGGTAACATTGTAGATCTCCGGGATAGCGTAGGGCTGGAAATACTCATCTCCCCCAGCTCCATCCTGCTCAGCAGCGGCTCCCGCTTTATCTGTACCTTGGAGTACAAACCAAAACTGCCCTTTACCACGCCAGCCTTGATCCCAGTCAACGGCATCATCGGAATTGAAGACGCTCACGAAGTACTTCAGGTTAACCGTGCCTCCGAAAAATTCTACACCATCGTCGCCACTGGCATAGACTTCGATGTGCTCAAGTATTGTACCTGAGCCAACACCGCCCAAGGTTAAGCCCTGGATCTCGTTGCCGTCTGACTCACCAATGTTGATACCGGTGTGACGGATAGACGCGTAGCGCATTACGCCCGAGCTGTCATCCTCCACGGTGCCGCCATATTGGGCACGTGTATCGCCGTCGGCCAGAATCTCATTAACACCTTCGATTTCCTGAAAGTCACCAGCGGCATCGCCGGGGTTGTTGGTTCCTGCATGTCCTAGGATGACTACCCCACCCCAGAGACCGCGATCTTCGTAGGTCAGCAGATCAGGGCCGGAGATATTATCCTGGATCGAGGTAAATATAATAGGACGAGCAGAGGTACCCTCGGCAAATATTTTGCCTCCTCTAGCAATCACGAGTGCAGAAGCATCCGTACCTGTGCCATCTTCGGCTTTGATCACCGTTCCGGCTTCAATGTGCAGCTCTGCACTTTCTTCAACAATAACAAGACCATCCAGGATGTAAACATTGTCAACTGTCCAACGGACTATGTCGCCAGCCTCAACGTCAGCATCGGTTACTGTGACCGTCGGACGGGACTCGACATCGTCGACTTGGGCTGCAACATCCCGTGAGGGCATAAAAAACAGAAACACAGCAAGAAAAGCAGTAATAATCGTTCGCATGAGTTGTGAGAGTGTGGTTGTGAGAGTGTGGTTGTGAGCTAACCCACGGAAGAAAGAAACCGTGGTATTATTTTCCGAACATGGTAGCGTGAGACACGTGCAGTTTGTCAAAAACCAAGTCTGATAGGGAAAGCTTGTGTGCGATTCAATGCTTAAAGAATTAGTCAATTACGTAGCTAACTCCAAGACCGATCGTCCTAGATCGGGAATATGAGATATAGTCATAAGTACGACCTTTGAATGTCTGGATTTGACGTATATCCGAGCCCAACAAATTTTTTGCAGTGAGCTTGAGACGCAGGTTCGCGGGTAAATCTTGTGAAATAGTCACATCTAGGTCGTTTCTGGCTTTTTCAAATACATCAGGGGTTGCGCCCTCCGTTACGGATAGGAGTCGGTCGCCGAAGATCGTATAGTAGATACCAATCACCGTCCCCAGTCTGTAATTCTCGTAGCTCGTGCTGAGGTTTAGGAGGAAAGGAGATTGTCCCTCCAGCGAGCGGGTAATGCTGGCATTTGGATCCGAGGCGCGAATGATGACCATTTCTTCCTCAGGGATGTCCACTTGCGAACGTACCAATGAGAAGTTGCCACCAAGAGAGAGATTCTTGATAACCGGTATGGTGGTCCAAGTATCTAATCGTTTTCGGGCTTCAAGTTCGAGGCCAAAGACGCGGGCATGATCTACGTTCTGGAAAGACACAAAGCGACCTTCTCCTACGTTGCGCAGGACGCGTTCAATAGGATCATCAAACAGTTTATAAAAACCGCTTACTGCAAGAATTTCACCGGCGCGAGCAAACATTTCCCAGCGTACATCAAAGTTTGTTATCAGCGTGCGGTTAAGAAGGGGATTCCCCTCCTGAATATCACCGCCAACAAAATTGAAGCTTTGAAAAGGTGCAAGCTCACGGTAGGTCGGTCGGGCCAAGGTACGCGTAGCCGCGATTCGAAGGTTCATGTCTTCGGTGATCGCATAAATAACGTTAAGGGACGGGAGCCAGTCTGATATGTCCAAAAAGCCCGTTCGCAACGAATCCGGAAGATTTTGATCAAAGCTTTTCGTGAGCATTTCGGTTGTTTCCACTCTGGCACCCCCAACTATTTTCAACTGACGTGTGAGTGGTAACTCAATCATCAAGTACGCGGCCAGAAGATCACGGGAGGCGTCGTAATTGGCACGACTAGGTGAATTTTCCTGTAGGTAGAGTCCGGCATTGTAGGCTACGATATCACCAACATGAAGCGTATCCAATACACCAAAATTGTCATCTGAAAAGTAATGTTCTGGATCACCCTCGAAGTCCCTATAATCGATTTCCCGACCTTCGTGATACTCGAAGCGTCGCTGTCTGAACTCCCGCTCAGAGCCGTCGTAACGTCCGCCAAATTTAATACGAGCTCCCAATCCTCCCCACTGACGGAAGGGGAGGGTAAAATCCAGTATTGCGCCTTCGCTGTCCTCGTTCAGGTTACGGAAGTAACGTTGTGGAGGTGGCGCATTGCCGCCTCCCAAGGAGTAGGTTGTATCAATACCGCCAGCAGCTTCCCTAATGTTTTGGGTAGAAGAGAAGAAGCGAAGATCGGGTTCTTTCTGTGAGTTCTGTGCAAATGAGATCTTCCATTCTATTTGGATGGGTGCAAAACCATGTTCTCCCCTCAACTGAAAGCTTTGCAGAGCCCGCTCCTCATAATCCAGCGCACGTGTGATGAATGTTGTGCCTCCGGTCTGGTCACGAAAACCACTCAACAGGGTAGACTGACTCATACCGCTCTGTGTGCGCAGCGCAGTAAAAACTACTTCGTGATTATCGCTAGGTTGAAAAGCAATGGTACCGGAACCGCCCCAGGTTGCTTCGTCACTTCCTTGGATATTCTTAAATGATTCGGCTTCTTTTGGATCTGCCTTCGCAATTATATCCAAATCTGGATCTGGACCAAAATATGTCGTGCTGAACAGGTTCTCAGTAGAGGCGACATCTCCACCAATAAGGCGCCATTGACTAAACACACCATCGTCATAATAGCTATAGCTTCTGTCGTAGGTGAGGCTGCCTGTCAGGCCAAGTGGTCGACCAAAGAGCATGAGTCGTCCGCCCGCAGCAGCGGAGAAGCTGTAATTGACAGGGGTAGACGTCAAAGAGGGGGCCATAACACTGTTAAACGCCTGTGAAAAAGCATTCAATGAGTCGGCACGGGCCGTACGGATTGCGTTGGTTACGCCACGTCGCAAATCACGCAGATCCGATTCCCGCGGCAATTGTTCGACGGGGTCCTTGTTTTCAAGAACATCCGGTAAGGCGCGCAGACCATTGTCGTACCCCAGCCAGTCAGTATCACTGCCTGCATAGGTGAGGAAGTCATCAATACGACTTGCCTGATCATCGTAAGTCATTGACGCTGACACCTGCAGTGTGAATGACTCTGGGAAGGCCTTTGTCGAAACATCAACCAATCCCCCACTGAAATTCCCTGGCTTGTCGGGTGTAAAGGTCTTCAGTGTCACAATATTATCAAGCAGTGCAGATGGGAAAAGGTCCAACTGAAATGCTTTACGATCCGGGTCCGCGCTGGGTAAGGTTGATCCGTTCAGCGTTGTGCTAGCGTAACGATCGCCTAGGCCACGTATGTAAACATAGCGACCGCCAACGACGGAGGCCCCGGTCACTTTGGTCATAGCAGCTGCGGCATTGCCAGATCCAGACCGACTGATAGATTGAGCGCTGATGGCGTCGCTGACGGCTACTGCCTTAGCACGCTCGCGCAGAAGACCTGCCTCGGAGCCTGCGATTGCGGAAGCGGTCACATAAATCTCGCCATAGGAGAGGGCTTCAGGGAAGAGTTTGATTTCCAGCCGGGTTGTTTCTCCTTCGGAAACAACGACATTCTCCACCGTAACGGGGGTGAAACCCAAGTAGGAATAGACCATTGTATATATTCCAGGCTCGGCTGCAAATTCGTACTTTCCGTTTAGGTCGGTTGCGTCTCCAGTACTGGTACCGGAAATCACGGCAGTAGCCCCGATCAATATTTCACCATTTTCGCCGTCAACAACAACACCTGTGAGTGTACCGGTTTGGGCTTTGACCTGACTAGTGAGTAGAAGCAGCAGAGTTGGAAGGATTATAATCGAACCGATGCAGCGGTTAAAAGACATGAGGCGTTTGGAACTGCTAGAATTATTCTTCGGAGCAGTTCAATGCAAGGGAATACAATAGGATGTTACCGAAATGCAAACTCCATGTTAAGTTTTTGTAAACAAGTGATCGAATCATCGAATCCAGTTATTCGTTACGGAATCAATTCAGTTAGAGTTGAGGCTTATGATGAGTGAAACAGCTGAGATGGATAACATTTTGGTTACCCCGAATAGTGATGAATCCCAGGTATTGGACCTGAAAGATTTCTCCCTTTACAACAATCGGGAGCTAAGCCTGCTGGATTTTCAATATCGTGTGTTTGAAGAAGCACAGGACGTAGGCAATCCATTACTGGAGCGCTTGAAATTCTTGTCTATTGTCGGTTCAAACCTGGATGAATATTATATGGTGCGCGTAGGCGGCCTCAAGAAGCAGGTCTCCAGTGGTGTAACAGACCCTTCAGTTGACGGGCGAACGCCAGCCGAACAGCTTTTGGCCGTAAGGAAGGAAGCCCGGTTATTGATGCAGACCGCGCATGAATATCTTGTCACAACGCTCATTCCAGAATTGGCAGCATCAGGCATATGGATTCTGAACTACTCGGAATTAACGGCTAGGCAGAAGGAGGAGGCTAGATGGAAGTATGAGCAAACGATATTTCCGGTGCTTACTCCACTGGCGGTTGATCCATCGCATCCTTTTCCGCACATCTCGAATCTGAGCCTCAACTTGGCTGTGATTGTAAGGGATGAGTTGGGAGGCGAGCGTTTCGCACGGGTCAAAGTACCAAGACCGATACATCGTCTGATGCCGGTCATTTCCGAGCCTTTGACGATCAAAGTAGATTCAGCTGCCCGGAGAGCTTATTCTTTTGTATGGGTAGAGCAAGTGATTGCGGCAAACCTGCAGTCGCTGTTTCCCGGAATGAGAATAGAGGCGGTGCATCCATTCAGGATCACGCGTAATGCGGATCTGACTATTCAGGAACAAGAAGCGGATGATTTACTGGAGACCATGGAGCAGGGGGTACGTCAGCGACGTTTGGGCTCTGTGCTGAGGCTCACAGTTAATCCAGACATGCCCCAACAGGTGCGAACAATTCTGATCGAGAATATGGCTACCGATGAGGATGATGTTGTGCTGGTTAATGGTCCACTGGGGCTTGAGAGTTTGATGGAACCAATATCAGGGATTGACCGGTTTGACCTCAAGTATCAACCGTTCGTGCCATTTACTTCATTAAGGCTGAAATCGGAGACACGCGATGGTGATTTTTTTACGGTCATAAGGGCACAGAATCATTTGGTCCATCATCCTTATGATTCGTTCTCGCCCGTAGTAGAATTTTTGGAAGCCGCTTCGGCAGATCCCAGCGTACTTGCGATCAAGATGACGCTCTATCGTGTAGGGCGTCGATCCCCAATTGTAAAGGCACTCCTGAAGGCTAGGGAAAACGGCAAACAGGTTGCTGTGCTTGTTGAGGTGAAAGCCCGCTTTGATGAAGCAAGCAATATTGGTTGGGCTCGTGTACTTGAGCAGGAAGGCGTCCATGTGATCTATGGCGTCATCGGGCTCAAAACACATACGAAGGTTGCGTTGGTAATTCGGAATGAGGGAGGGCATATTCGGCGGTATGTGCACCTCTCTACCGGTAATTACAATAGCGTCACAGCACATATATATGAGGATCTGGGATTCTTCACTATTGACCCCAAGATTGGTGCAGATGCCTCAGATCTGTTCAACTTCCTGACTGGCTATTCTGAAAAACGTGACTATCGCAAGTTGATAGTAGCTCCTATCAATTTGAGAAAACGGTTCACTGAGTTGGTTCGCCGCGAAATTGATCATTGCAAGGCCGGGTGCGAAACACATTTGATTCTTAAAACCAATGCACTCGTAGATGGAAGAATGATTCGATTGCTCTACGAAGCGTCACAGGCCGGTGTTAGAGTTGACCTGTTGGTTCGTGGTATATGCTGCCTCAAACCTGGGATACCAGGTATTAGCGAGAATATCAACGTGATCAGTGTTGTAGGACGTTTTCTGGAACACAGCCGCATTTATTACTTCAGAAATGGAGGCGACGAGGAAATTTATCTGGGGAGTGCTGATCTTATGCCCCGAAATCTCAATCGACGGGTGGAAGTATTATTTCCAATTCAGGATGGGGAGTATATTCGTTATCTCCGGGATATTGTACTGGAATCATATCTCCGGGATACCGTCAAAGCTAGATATCTGGATGTGGATGGGGGGTATGGCCGGCGGGAGGGATCAGAAGAGAAATTTTCGGTCCAGGAAGAGCTGCTTCGTGTTCGTGCCGGTTGGGTGAAGGAAGAGCAGCAGCATCCATGGGAGCTCTTTTGATAATCTAATCAGAGTTGCCCGTCTCCTGATGATTATGATCAGTTTCGGCAGGGTTACCAGCGTGTCTTCGCAACGTACCGTAGTCCAGATTAGGGATAGAGTAGTTTGGTTTGCCAATCTTTGGAAGGCAGTCGATTAAATATCAGGCGCTCGTGAAGTCGGTCCTTGCGCCCCTGCCAGAACTCAATTTTCTCGGGGATCACCCGAAATCCTCCCCAGTGAGGGGGGCAAGGGATGTCTTTCCCAGGGTATTTCTTGTTAAACTGCTCCAATCGCATGTCCAATTCTGATCGTTCGCTGAGCGGCATGCTTTGGCGGGAGGCCCAAGCCCCGATACGACTACCTCTGGGGCGTGATTGAAAATAAGTTTCATTTTCATCTTTGCTGATCTGCTCAACATTTCCTTCGATTCTTATCTGGCGCTGAAGTGTCGACCAGTGGACGACCAGGGCTGCCCGTGGATTGGATTTCAGTTCGTCTCCTTTGCGGCTGTGATAATTTGTGAAGAACACGAAACCGCGATGATCTACGTGCTTGAGTAGAACAATTCTGGCGCTCGGAGATCCATCTGATGAGGCAGTGGCGAGCGTCATGGCTTCGGGGAGATAAACATTAGTGTCTTGCGCGAGGTCAAACCATTCCTGGAATTGTATGATTGGATCTTTATCTGGGCTCGCGGTTGGTAAGCCATGGATGATTCCTTGGCCGGCCCTCACAGACACATGTGTATGTGGATCAAGACTCATAAGATCTCCGAGTTAGTATAGCATTGGATGAATGAAACCTGATTAATTGCGGTCTGTTGCCGACGAGAGATTCGTATCCAGACAAGAGCTGCTAAGGTACAAGCAGCCATTGCAGTCACTGTAAGGTAACTGAATGGATTTGATACATAGGGTCACCATAAATGGCGGGATTTAGCGGTGTCGGATATCAAAACTGGGATACTGCAACGACGCGCCGGCGGCTTTTTTGAAGCAAACTCAGTATTTTTACACCTCAACTGACACACGAAGCTATTATGCGCAACTTTTGGATGAACCTACTAGCTGTAGCGGCCGGATATCTCGTAATGGCTGTTGGCATCGGGGGGATTTTCAGTCTGGCCTATATGATTATGGGGGCCGAATGGGCGTATCAACCGGAGTCTTGGGATGTTTCTGTGGGCTGGGTAATAATGAGCATCATAGTCGGGGTTTGTGTTGCCATAGGAGCCGGTAAGGTCTGTAGTCTGATTGCTCGTAATCATACTGCTCCCAAGTATTTGATTGCCCTGGTTCTGGTTCTTGGGATACTTTCTGCGATAATGATGATGACAGGTGGTGGTGGAGGGGACGAGGTTCGTGACTTCGCACCGTCAGTTTTCGAGGCAACTGAGAAAAGTGTTCAACCTGTTTGGTTAAGCTGGCTGAATCCGTTAATTGGTGCCGTGGGGATTGCTATCGGGAGCGGATTGATAAAGATTTTTGGGGATCGGTAGACTAACAATGGCCCGCCAACCAAAGCGAATATTGGGCAATCAAGTAGCCTAGGTTTCTCGTTGTACGGACCTGGTTTCGATATTGCTTGGAGTTCCAGTGTGAATCTGGTGGAGTTAGTTAGTTTTCCTCTCTCAGTACGATGCCCGTTGATGTTGAGGGATTAGAGGTGTAACGGGTTACCTAATCTACCGGTCAAGGCTACTCTGCAACCACTTTTGCCGCTAAAACTTAGGGAATGTGCAAGTAGCCGGAGGGTGAAATTCCCCGGGCTACTTGACATTCCTTTGCTGATCCTCTGGCTTGGAAAATTGATTTTCCAAGATTCGTTGTGTGTCCATAGCAGGGCGAACGTAACCCTGGTCTGACTGTAATGGGGGTAGTGTGATCTCCGGTGCCTCAATTCTCTTATAAGGGATTTGATCAAGAAGATGGCCGATACAGTTCAGTCTTGCACGGCGTTTATCATCCGCCTCAACAACCCACCAAGGAGACTCTGGGGTGTCCGTATGCAGAAGCATCTGATCTTTTGCTCTTGAATAATCAGTCCACCGGGCTCTTGATTCTATATCCATTGGGCTGATTTTCCATCTTCGCGTTGGATCCTCAATGCGACGTTGGAATCTGCGTTCCTGCTCGTCAGCATTTACAGAGAACCAGTACTTGATGAGTATGATGCCGCTCCGGATTAACATACGTTCGAACGTAGGACATTCCCGTAGAAATTCCCAGTACTCTTCTTCGGAACAGTAACCCATCACACGCTCCACACCAGCACGATTGTACCAGCTGCGATCAAAGAGCACCATTTCTCCCGCAGCCGGCAAATGGGGTACATATCTTTGGAAGTACCATTGTGTTTTTTCACGCTCTGTAGGTTTGGAGAGAGCTACTACGCGACAGACTCTTGGGTTAAGAGGTTCTGTAATGCGCTTGATAGTTCCACCCTTACCGGCTGCATCTCGACCCTCAAACAGCACAACGATGCGTTCCTTCTTGATTCGTATATGGCGCTGAAGCCTAGCGAGTTCAACATGTAGCTTTGCCAGTTCTGTCCGATAGAACTTTTTGGGTAGTCGTTCGTCGTTTTGCAGCATTTCCCGCAGGTTGTGTGTGTATTTGGTGTAAATTACATCTATCGTTATTCTTCTTTTCTAAAAAACCTGCTATGACTACCCCGTTCTTGGCAAATGAGTGAATCTGATCAGAAACGTGTTTTTGGCTTCGAAACGAGAATGCTGCATGCCGGACATGTTCCAGACGCAGTGACTGGTTCACGTGCTGTGCCTATTTACCAGACCACGTCGTATGTCTTCGACAGCCCAGATTACGCGGCACAGCTTTTTGATTTGAAACAGTATGGCAATATCTATACGCGGATCAATAACCCGACCACCGCGGCCTTCGAGGAACGGGTAGCTTCTCTGGAAGAAGGTGCAGGTGCACTTGCAACGTCGAGCGGGATGGCTGCACAGCTTGCCACAATGATGACGCTCTTGGAGCCGGGGGATGAGGTCGTGGCTTCGCAACATCTTTATGGTGGAACGCGCACACAGTTTGTACACACCTTTCGCAAGTTGGGAGTAACCGCCCATTTTGTGGAGCCCGATGATTTTGATGCATGGGAGGCTGCGATTAACTCTCAGACGCGTGTGCTTTACGCAGAAACGATTGGCAATCCTCAGGGCAGTGTGGTGGATATCGCTCGCTTGGCTGCTCTGGCCGAGTCAAACAATTGTCCATTAGTAATTGACAATACGTTTGCAACGCCGTACCTGTGTCAGCCGCTCAATCACGGGGCACACATTGCTCTGCATTCAGCCACGAAGTTCATGGGTGGTCACGGTAATTCAATTGGCGGGGTAATCGTGGAATCCGGACGGTTCGATTATAGTAACTATCCATCAATTGCGGATCCTTCGCCATCTTACCACAATCTGCGTTTTTACGACACGTTTGGACTCCACGCCTTTTTAATGAAGGCACGGGTCGAGACGATCAGAGATACGGGTGCATGTCTTTCACCATTCAATGCGTTTCTCTTGATCCAGGGGCTGGAAACACTCTCGATCCGTATGGACCGTCATGTGAAGAATGCCATGGCGATTGCAAAATACCTAGAGGATGATCCGCGCATTGAATATGTGGCTTACCCGGGGTTAGAGAGTAGTCCATATCATGAACTTGCCCTCAAATATTGTTCGCCCGGCCCGGGAGCTGTATTTTCATTTGGTATAAAAGGGGGCGAGCCTCGGGCAGCAGGCAAACGTTTCATCGAGGCGCTTAATTTATTTTCTCACTTGGCGAACGTAGGTGATGCACGAAGCTTGGTGATTCACCCAGCATCGACAACACATCAGCAGCTCTCCGATGAAGAGCTTGCAGCCAGCGGTATTGATCCTGGCATGATTCGCCTTTCAATTGGACTCGAAACTGAAGAGGATTTACTATGGGATCTGGATCAGGCATTGCGTGCGATTTGAGCACTCATTCATTGCTTACAGTTGAGCACAGAGCAAAATATCAAGCCCCGGATTTGGTTCGCCGAACCCTTGGATATGCCCGCTCGGTTGCCATCGTGGGGTTGTCTACGAAGCGTCAGAAGGCCAGCTTTTTCGTTGCAACTTTCCTAAAGAGTAGGGGGATAAAAATTATTCCTGTACACCCGAAAGCTGACAGGATCCTGGGTGAGAAAGTTTACCCTACACTGACAGACATTCCTGAGTCAGTTGATGTCGTGAATGTATTTCGGCCGCCACATGAGTGTCCGGTGTATGCAGAGCAAGCTGTAGGGATTGGTGCTAAAGTGTTGTGGTTGCAGCTCGGGCTTTTCAGCGAAGAAGCAGCAACGATCGCAAGTGCAGGGGGCCTTGATGTTATTATGGACCTGTGCATAAAGATGGAGTACGGCCGTTACGATGGAACGATGCGCTTCCTAGGCATGAATACAGGAATATTAACTGCAAAAAAGGCGCAGATTGGGCGAATCAGTTCCTCCCAGGATATGCATGCGTCCGAGTGCTCCATCTTGACCTGATTACTGTGGCCGTAGGAATTGTGCGTGCCCTGATGCGATTGCAGGGTTCATCCAGAGGCGAAGGACAGGGCTGAGAGGGTTTCTGTTGGTTATGCATAGATGGGAAGTGCAAAATTCTGGTATCATTTTATCATTCCACGGTTGTTCAACAAGAAGTATTGATCCTCTGGTAGACGATGTCCGGGGCGGCCTACAGTTATGTCTTCGGAGGCTAGGAGCCTTTACATTTGCAACTTTTCAAGAAATTGATTCCAGGCGGCGAATGGATCTGTATTCTCAGTGGTTTTGTATTGATGCTCTTTGGACGGCTAATCTTGCTACATTTATTTAGGGACTTATGTAGCAAAATCCGCATGAGCGTGGAACTTTCTTATTTCGGCAACATATAATAATCCGCAACCGAATAAGAACTATGCCGAAATCAGGTAAACACATTGCCAAAACGATCAGTATTGTGCAGCTCCTACGAATGTTCCCAGATGATAATGCGTGTATCAATTGGCTTGAAGAGGTGCGCTGGGATGGAGTATCCACCTGCAACAAATGCGGAGAGATCAAGCGAATCACCAATCCGCCGAGCAAGCCGAATACATACTGGTGCGGCAAATGCCGGAAGCACTTCACGGTTACAACTGGCACGATACTTCACGCAACAAAAACGCCGTTGCAGAACTGGATGATTGCCATTTACAGCGTGATGACAGCGAGAAAGGGCGTGAGTGCAATGCAGTTATCAAAAGAGATGGGCGTGCAATACAGGACGGCCTGGTATATGCTTCACAGAATCCGTGAAGATTGTATAAATGGTGAGTTCAAGCTTGGAAATGTTGTTGAGATGGATGAATAATATATTGGTGGGAAGGAATCCAACAAACACGCAGACAAGAAACTGAATGCTGGACGCGGAACAGTAGGCAAGATTCCGGTAATCGGAGCCAAAGAGCGCAATGGTGGAATCATTGCCCGACCAGTTGAGAATGCAGATGGAGAAACAGCGACCGGATTTGCGATTGATTCAGTTGAAAAGGGAGCAACGATTTACACGGATGAATCCAGGATATACTACAACTTGCCGTTCACGCATGATTCGGTCAATCATAGCAAGAAGGAATGGGCAAGGGGAGTAGTGAATACCAACAGTATCGAGAGTTTCTGGGCATTGTTCAAGCGTTCTCCCAATGGTACATGGCATCATGTTTCATCGAAGCATCTCCACCGATACGTGAACGAAGCCACTATGCGGCTCAATATCGGCAAATGTGAGATCAATACCATTGTTCGCATGATTGCATTTGCACACAACCTAGGGGACAACAGAATCTCCTACAAAGACTTGATAGCCTAAACGCCCGGAGGGGTAGAGAGGCTTATGAGCCCATGGCCAAAAACCGAAAACTGTACGTCGCAAAGCAGGCGAAAAAGAATGAGTTCTATACGCAACTGAGCGATATAGAAAACGAGTTGCGGTACTATCAAGGTCACTTCAAAGGCAAGGTTGTCTACTGCAATTGCGATGATCCCAGAGTGAGTAACTTCTTTAAGTATTTCTCACTGAAGTTTGAGCACCTAGGCCTGAAGAAACTGATCACGACCTGCTACAGGAATCAGCAACCAGATCTGTTTTCTAAGCATGATTCGGAGCGGGCAGTTTATCTGGAATACGAAGGGGATCAAGATGGAAACCGTCGTCCAGATCACCATGAAATTGCAGTTAAACATCTGAACGGTGACGGAAACTTTAGTAGCGCCGAGTGTATTGAGTTATTGAAAGAGGCCGACATTGTGGTAACGAATCCGCCGTTTTCGCCATTCCGTGATTATGTGGCTCAACTCGTGAAGTACGATAAAAAGTTTTTGATTATTGGAAATAAGAATGCCATTACTTACAAGGAGATTTTCCCATTGATCAAAGAAAATAAAATATGGAGTGGAGTATCTCGATGGGCAGGGGGGATGTTATTTGATGTACCCGATGATCACGCAAAATGGCTAATAAAAACAGGTAAGGAGGGAAGCAACTATAAATTTGTGAACGGCGTGGTTAAGGCGTTGTCCCCGAGCATCTGGTTTACAAACTTGCCCCACAAGAAGCGGAACGAGGAGTTGATCCTGTACAAGAAGTACTCCCCTGAGGAATATCCGAAGTACGACAACTATGACGCGATTAACGTGAACAAGACGGCATATATCCCCGCTGACTACGATGGTGTTATGGGCGTTCCAATCACATTCCTGGAGAAGTATAATCCGGAGCAGTTTGAGATATTGGGAATTGCAAATAGTGCCCGATGGATCGGATACGAATGTCTAACAATTATAGAGGGACGAAGAATTTATAATCGCATCATTATCCGCAACAAGCAACTGTGATGACGGAAATGAAAATCAAAGAGAAAAAAATTCCCATCCGTGATCTGGTTTCTGGCTACAAATCTCATGAGGATGACCGCGTCGTTGGATGGAGCGGTAAATTGGATATACGCCCATCCTACCAACGGGAATTCATTCACAAAAATAATCCAGATTTCAAGAAAAATCTGATTCAGTCCATCTACCACGGCCGCCCCATCAACCTAATATACTTCGCTCAGACAGAGTCTGGAGATTACGAGTTGTTGGATGGTCAACAGCGGATACTCACCATCTGCAAGTATGTGGTTGATCAGGATTTCTCAATCGTACTTGACGGTAAGACTTGTTATTTCAATCAACTGCTAGTGGAAGAGAGTAGAGCCAATCGGATACTGAATTACAAGCTCCATGTCAACATCTGTACAGGGGGGCGGGGCGAACTTATGAAGTGGTTCCAGACCATCAATACCGGGGCTGAGGCTCTCTCTGATCAAGAGCTTCGGAACGCTTTATACAACGGCTCTTGGGTAACCTCCGCGAAACATTACTTCACCAAGAAAGGAGGGCAGGCGAAAAGATGTGAGATGTACATGGATGGCAATCGGGAGCGGCAAGAACATCTTGAACGAATCATCCAGTGGAAAACAGGGAGCAAGAAAGATGAAGTAATTCGAGACTTCATGGCAAAGCATGAGAAAAAGCAAACTGCCGAAGATTTGTGGGAATATTTCAGGGAGGTGAGTAAGTGGATCGAATCACTCTTTGTACCGGACCAAAAATCCATGTGGAAACACAACTGGGGAGAGCTGCACCGTGAATATGCCGGTAGCACCTATGATCCAGAATACACGAAACGTCGCCAGGAAGAGCTACTTTAAGATCCTAAAGTTCAAAAGGATTCCGGTGTGTATCAATATATCCTCTCTGGCGAGGGTAGGGAAAATCTGAAACACCTGAACCTGCGGACATTCAGTAAGACAATCAGAAAGAAATTTTACAAGAAGCAGGATGGGAAATGTGCAATTTGTTTGAAGGAAATCGAGCTGCATCAGGCCCATGCAGATCATATCATACCATGGTCGGCGGGTGGAAAGACAGAGGAAGATAACTGCCAAGTGTTATGCATCAAGTGCAACCTTTCCAAATCCAACAACCCATGAAGAAATCCAAGATCAACACAAGGGAGATCGCAAAAGTAGAGCGGGAGGACATTACAATGTCTGAGTTTGAAGATGCGTTCCGTCAGATAATGTCGCACCCAGCTAAACCTAAGATAAAGAGCGAGAATCGAGAGCCAACGAAGGAAGAGTTCAGCATGAAGTGGAAGCTGCAGCGCTGAATCAGGTGTTCATGCGGATTTTGCTACATAAGTCCCTTTATTGTATCCGTACGAGAATCCCATATCACCAGTTTGCAATTGTAGTGGATTTTTTCGCGGATCTTTGCTGTCCCCTATTTTTCAGGGGATCTCAAAAAGGGCTGTTTTTCGTTCTTTTCTTACAGGTCGGCGTCCTCTTTTGGGGGGCGTTTCGCCTTGATTCGTCGGGTATAATTTCCGGTGTTAAGTCCCATGGTCTGAAAGACTTTTCGCTGGAATGGTTTCAGATCTGCATCTTGTTTGAGCAGGATACAGTGGGTTTTATTTTGTGGAAGTACGGTGGTCACCCGGTTCTGGTGGTTGAGCTTCACTTTGAGGGTTCCCCAGCTATGATGGATCTGATGGGTTCGCAGTTGACTCCGAATCAGGTGAACGGTATGAA
>MPNB01000082.1 GCA_002238805.1 Rhodothermaceae bacterium bin80
ACACAAAGATTTTTGAACGAGCCATAGGAATAGCCAAATTGGTCGGCGGCCTCTCTGGCCGAGAGACCGCCAACAAAGTAAGCGCGCAGGGCCTCGTATTGGATGTGGCTGCGCAGGACCGGTTGGCAAAAGAAGTCCGCGTAATCAGTCATCATTTATCATAAACTGTAAACCGATTACCAATATACACAATAATTCTTACAAATGCAAGACCTATCGTATTACTTTCAGAAATGCGTGTACATCCCCCGACAAATTGGTAGTTGGTGCTATATTAGGCCCTCTTAGGGCATAATAATGTCTCTATGACGACCTGGGCTGCTATGCCAATAATTATAGTACTATCGTGGCTAACAGTATTCAGTTAATGACATGAGATGACGTATTGTTGGCAATTTATGCCCGTCATAGCCCGTCAGAGGGAGGAATATAGCAAAATCAGTCACCAGCACAATCCGAATGGAAATTCAGGCTAGTTACTCTCCCTCCTCACGAGATCCGCTATGAACCGCTGGCACATCAACAAACCGATTAGTAGAATTCCATCTCAACACCACTCCATACCCTGCATCGTATCGACCTGTTTGAGGCTTTACCGTATATTAATTGACCCCTTCCCTACGATAATGTCAGCAACTGGTGCTGTGAGGTCGACTCAATATCCAGTCCCGAACGCACTTGATCTAGAAAATCCTCGCCATACTTAACCAGATAGTAAAGCGCCGGCAATTCGCGCTCCTGAAAACTCCCGCTCGGGTATAGTGCCTGTTTGCAACGCTCAATTTGTGCCCGCATCTGTTCATGACGCCGCTTCTCTGCACGCTCTGCACGCTGTTGCAGTTTAGAAAGCTCCTTGCCCCACTGAGCCCGCATCGCCTCCACCGTAGGACGCAATGTTGAGTCTACTGCCGTTACAACCGGTCTTAACCCATCCACACATGTGTCAAGTGCGATTGCAGCTTTCTCAAAGGCATGTTCAAGTTCTGTCCCCTCAAGTACGCGCCTGCGCATGAGTTCAGAGGTCTCATGTCGCAATTCATCCGCCGATAGATTATGCCGTTGCATGAGCTTTGCCACTCGAGGTTCAATTACCGTCAGGCTCACCCGCGGAAAAATGATGGGCATGGGACGCTTCGCCCAGGTGTATAATGACTTGAATTGGGCGAAATAGGCAATCTCACCTGGCCCAGCTACATAGGCTACCGTCGGAAGCAGCGAGTCCTGCACAAGCGGCCGCATAACAACATTGGGGCTAAGATTGCATGGAGAAATATTCTGGATCCCGTCAAGCGGAATCATACCCCCAGAGAAACGCGCTTTGTAGCCATTACCTGTTGGATCCAGTGCCTCTCGCCCCGAATCACTCAGCATGAATACATTCCCTGGATTAACATGAACCTGAGCATGATAGTCCTTTTCAAGCGCCGCACTGGTTGCCTGCAGCGCAGCATGCGTCGTATTGTACTCTCTCAACTCACGCCTCAGCAAAGGAGCTGCTAACTGCTTGAGTCGACAATCCTCCGGGTTCATGAAAACCATCGAACCGCTACCTAACAGAGACGTCAACGTGCGTGCAAACGCATCTGTGAACGTTACACCCTGACTATAGGCGACGTAGTGAGTGGCAAATACATCCCCCCGAAACGATGTATCTGGTAATACCTCACGGAGCTCGGTGACTACCCGATCAATATCCTCTTTGAAGGTAAGACGTCCAACGCTTCCAAGGTTGCCAATCTCAGGCTGCTCATGCCCTTTATACCTTATCTGTTTTCCAGGAAAAGTGACGCCTTTGACCTCATCAAGATCATGATCTCCCCCCTCTATCCAGAAAACCGGTATGACGGGACGCGCAAGTATTTGCGACAGGCGCTCTGCCAACCGAATGGCCGTCAATGCCTTATAGAGCGTGTATAATGGCCCACCGAAGATGCCTACCTGTTGGCCAGTTACCACTGCCAGTGAGTGCGGATCACGTAGTTGTGACGCAAGATGGCCATTATTCCAGCCTAGGTTTTGCTCTTCCAGCACATCCACCAGCACGGTCCGGTCAATAGGGCTGGTAGTCAGGTTTTGGGCAACAGCCTCATAGCTTCTATCCTCGCGCCAGTCCCCAGCATAATATGGAGACAGTCGGCCGTAGTCCGTGACGTATGCCGCAAAAAGCCGAGACACCCCCTTCATTCCCGAATAGGGAATCACTTTCCGTGTCATTTTGAACTGGTTGTCGATAGCAGGAACTATGAGGCATCACTCTGGCTCCTTAATTTGGGCAAGAGCATCGCGCAAGCGTGCAGCTTCTTCATAGTCTTCTTTCTCAATAGCGCGCGCCAGTTGCTGCTCTAATTCTTCAGTTGGGGATACTTTCCCTGTGGTCTGGTCCTCGTACGTCGGCAATTCCGGCTCTCCCATTGGGATACCGGCTTCATCGAGTACAGTCTCCGCTACAAAAATGTCGGCATCCAACCGCACAGCAATGGCAACAGCATCACTCGGACGTGAGTCCAACTGATCATGGTTTCCATCTTGGACGAAGCGAATCTTAGCATAAAAGGTGCCATCCTTCAACCCATCGATCACAATACTCACCACCTGTATCCCAGTCTGCTCTATCAGACTGCAAAAAAGATCGTGTGACATGGGTCGCGGAGGGGGGCGATTTTCAATACCGACGACAATTGCGGTAGCTTCATTTTCCCCCACAACTATCGGTAATCTCCGAGCACCGCCCATCTCACCCAACACCAATATGAACGCCCCCCCACTGGCTGGGCTGGTTGACAATCCCACGACCTCAACGGCAATCATTCCCCTATTCATTTATTGATTGTGGTACATACCGGCGGAGTAGAACCTACAATATTGCCTGTGTCAACGCTTGTAGGAATATCCTGTTCTCGGCAGGTGCACCCGCACTCACACGCAAAAAACCCCTAAGCTCTGGATACCCACTCATATTACGCACCAAAACCCCCCTCTCAGCCAACGCCATAAATAATTCCTCTCCATCGCACGGAGGTCGAAAAGTGACAAAATTCGCCTGCCCTGCAAGTACTCGCATCCCCTCTATTTCCTGCAATCCCTTTATCAATCCATGTGTACCTGAGCGAATCAACATCACACGATCATGGATCAACTGTTGATGCTCGAGAAGCAGTTTTGTCACACAAGCAGTGAATCGATCAATCATGAAAGGAGGACGAATCTTCATGATCTCACCCATGAGATCAGGATGACCGACCAAATAACCTAACCGTGAACCCGCTAGGCCGAACGCCTTGGAGAAAGTTCTAAGCAGAATGACATTAGGGAAATTGCTCAACAGAGTAAGCATACTTGGTTCGTCTGAAAACTCTATGTATGCTTCATCAATCAACACGAGACCCGGCGAAGCTTCAGCAATTGTTCTTAATTCTGTGAGAGGAAGAACTAGGCCGGTAGGGTTGTTGGGCGAAGTTATAACTACCATGGAGGGCCCAATCCTCTGAATAGCTGTAAGGATACCATCCGTATTAAATCCAAGACTTTCAAGAGGCGCAACGGGCACCACCTCCCCTCCGTAGACATGCACAACTCGCTCATAAAAAGAAAACATTGGACGCGGCAATACCACTCTACTGCCAGCAGCAATGAAGGTCATACCCAAAGCATAGGTCAATTCATTGGAGCCATTGCCAATAATTATTCCTTCCGGATCCCAGCCTATGTTGGACGCGATCAATTCCGCAAGATCGTCTGGTTGCTCCGCCGGGTATCTATTAAAAGCAATTTCTCCCCAGCCTGCAAATACAGCAACCTTCAACTCTTCGGGCAGATCAAAAGGACTTTCGTTCTGGTTCAGCTTGACCACAATATCTCCGATCGGCACACCAACCTTGTAAGGGCGTTGTTCGCGAACCTCAGGTCGAACCCGCGAGAGTACTTCCCCCAGTTTAGTCATTAACCCTAATCCGAGCCTCTACGCTACGTGCATGTCCCTCCAGCCCTTCGCTTCGAGCCATCAGAGCAATATCATCAACCGTACGTTCCAATCGCTGCTGACTGTAACCAATTACACTTTGTCGTGTCACAAAATCGTCAACTCCCAAGGCGGATGCAAACCTAGCAGTCCCGCCCGTCGGCAACACATGATTGGGTCCTGCATAGTAATCCCCAACTGCCTCAGGAGACCACGAACCGATAAATACTGCACCCGCATTGCGAACACGCTCCAACATACCCCATGGATCTGCAACCATAAGCTCCAGATGCTCCGGCGCAATTTTGTTGACCATGTTAATGGCTTCATCCATAGAATTCGTTACAATCGCTGCACCGTGATTACACAGGGCTAGACGTGCAATATCCGCACGTGGAAGGTTGACTGAAAAATCTTGTAGCGCTTCGCAGACCGCTTCTGCAACCGTTACCTCCGGCGTTACCAGTATTGCTGACGCCTCAGGATCATGTTCGGCCTGTGCAAGAAGATCATGGGCAATCCAGTCGGCTTGACAGGTTTTATCGGCGAGAACCACCAATTCACTCGGCCCGGCGAGGCTATCAATATCTACATGACCAAAGACCAATTTTTTGGCTGCAGTAACATAAGCATTGCCCGGCCCCACAACCTTGTCCACACTAGGTATGGACGCTGTTCCAAACGCTAATGCTGCGATAGCCTGTGCACCACCAATGGCATATACGTTCTTTATATCCAACATGTATGCAGCAGCCATGATTTCCGGATGAGGCAATCCAGATGGTCCGGGCGGACTCGTAAGGTGTAAACTTCCTACTCCTGCTACTTGAGCTGGAATTGCCGTCATCAAAACACTAGATGGGTAGACAGCCGTGCCACCGGGAACATACAAACCCGCACGGTCTACCGGTAAAATACGTTGCCCCAAACGCACACCATCCCCATCATCCACGTACCAAGATTCCCGCCGCTGTCTCAGGTGATACCGACGTATGTTGTCTGCTGCAGCCCGAAAAACGCGCCTCCATGACGATTTCGACTCCATCCACGCCGCCTCCAGTCTCGAGATAGGCACGCGAACCGAGGACAACTGCACGCCATCAAACTCGTGAGTATATCTTAATAGAGCACGGTCTCCAAACTGGGAGACATCCCTGACTATACCGGCGACTATCTTCTCTACCTCAGGACGGAGGCTGACCGCTTTCCGCTTCCAATCCTCTGCCGCAATCAAAGGGATCATGGCCCGAATCTCAGGCTATTGATCGTCGTCTCTCGGCGGAAAGTCAAGTGTCGGATAGCCATAGAACTCATAATCCGGCAACCGCTCAGTCCGCACATCCTCCATCGCCGCATACAATCCCTTGATAAACTTGGCAAAATCTTCCTTATAGACGAAGATCTTATGTTTTTCATGATGATCTCCAACACGCTTACTCTCTGTGATGACTATGAAGTAGTCCTCGCCAGATCGAGTTGTTTTAACATCAAAAAAATAGGTACGTCGTCCTGCCGGGACCCGCTTTGAAAACACCTCATCACGGTACCTAGATCCCCTGTTTTGGCGCGGCGGCGCCCCATCCCAATGACCTTTGTCGTCTCTATAATCGTCGTTCATACGCTGAATCCGCTTTCGCTAGTTCTATGATCGTGTTTTTTTCTTAAAGATGCAACTTAGGAGACTGAACTACAGCATGAACCAACAGCTGCGCCAAGTCGGCCTGTGCGCTCCATGCTGCACGAAGCACTTCTTCATGATCCAATCCTTGTTTGCTCAATCCAGAAGCTTTATTGGTGATGACTGCTACAGCAAACACACGCATTCCCAAAGCAGACGCCCACAGCGCCTCCGGTACGAGACTCATTCCAACGGCATTGCCACCTCTACGTTCAAAAGCAATAATCTCTGCCGGGGTTTCATAGCTCGGCCCAATCGTCCATACAAATACCCCGCACGAAACTGGTAATCCGTCAGCGGCTGTAATTACACGTCGTCTCCAACATGCATCGTACACAGCCCCTCGCTTGGCAGTTGCTAACAACGGCTGCGCACAGAGATGATCTTCTACAAGCATTATGCTCCCTGGATCCAAGTCATCCCGTATTCCACCTGCTGCACTCACCAAAACTATGTTTCTGATACCCAATTCTCGAATTAGACGCACTTGGAAGGTAATACTCTTTTCAGGAACGCCCTCATAGCAATGAGTGCGCCCCTGCATTAACAGAACATCGTGCCGCCCCAAGACGCCAGCCGTTACACGTCCCGTATGTCCATCCACCATGGGAAGAACGAACCCCGGAATATCCGAGGCAGACAGCTCCCCATAACTGGTATCCAACTGTATATTCAGGCCTGACCCCAAAACGATTGCAACAGAGGGCTGCCTGCCCCCAAGACAATGATGTAGCAGACTACTCGCATGTTTAAGCCCTTGCTGCGTGTAACTCACCTTTGATTCAGCACCTCGTGGGCCAATTCTTTCGATAATGTGTACTCATAACCGCGTCTGACAAGGTAAGCTGTCAACTTTTTCTTTCGCTCAGGTAATGTGCCTTGTACCCTATCCCTGAACTTTTCTGCTAATTTTTTGGCACTCACGATATACATATCCGAACTCGCAGCTGCCGTGATCGCCTCTGTAACATAATCATGTGATACTCCATCCTCAACAAGCTCACGGAGGATCCGGTCTGGCCCGTATCCCTTGTTCCTGAACCGTGCCACAGCATACTCTACTGCGTACCTGCGGTCGTCAATATAACCAAGCTCGTAAAGATCGGTAATTATATCATCGAGTTCATTCTTGGTAACCCCCTCCTGCGCTAAACGTTGACGTACTTGATGTTCAGTCCTTGGAGCATAAGCGAGATATCGCAGTGCAGTAGAGCGCCCCCGTAATACCTTCTCACCACACAGCAAAGTATTCAAGTCTGATTCACTGAGCCGTTGACCAACATATAATCCTTCACTTACAACTAAATCAGCGTGGACTCCAAACGCAAATTCGCCGTCAATAAAGACAGATGTCCTGGCAGAATTCCGAACCTGCTGTTTCAGCGCTGTTATTTCACCGGGCTCGACCAGAACCTCTCGATCACTGGCCATCACTGGACCTCCACCGTAAGCGTATCTATTGCCAATCCCGTAAAAATCCCAAGCGCACCTGTTACGTTTGAGGGCGGCTCGCTCTCCCCAGGATTAGAACTGCCGGATACAAACTGTGCATAAGCCCGCGTGCATCGAACAATACCAATACGCAACCCATGTACGGGTATGTGGTTACTCGAACTAGATACCTGGACAGCGTAAGCCCCCGACCATGAACGCTGCTTAGCATTGACAAACGGTACAGACCTCTCCCGCTGTAGTGCTTCTGGACTGAGAAAAAAATTGCTCAGCCGTGGACTCTGTCCCAAACGTGGGAGAAGCTGTGTCCGCATCCACCAGTCATTGCCGTCACCTTCGGTGTTGTCGGTCCAATACAATGTTGCTTCCACCAAATAGACCAATCCTTCACGCGCATTCGCACCCAATGCCTGCAGTCCCAGGGAGTCCACCAGGAGTGGGTCGACAAACACCGAATCCAGAATCAGACCAGGTATCGGGGTGTCGGAAACTTCAATGCTTACACTATCAAGAGAAATTGGCGGTGGAACCCTACTATTAGCCGTGATAACTTGATCGTCCCAGTACACTTTTAAGTCCAATTCTGCTCCTGGAATCGCTGTAACGGGCGTAAGTGGAGTATAGACTCCGGTGCCTTGCATCGTGTATGGAACCAAAATATCCTGCATCATAAACTCTACACGCGCACCGATAGCAGCTGTCGACTGGTTCAGGTCGTAACGCGCCTCCAAAGGTGCTGTCCTTCTCAATGTTATCTGCGGCAACGGCTCTCCGGCCGCCACGTATGACTCTACCACAAGGAGTGAGGTATCCTCGGGATGAACCGCTTCGCAACCCATCAGGAAAAAGATCACCAATACTGTATTCCTGAGCAACATATGCTAAAACCGAACAGTGATTTCGAGAAGCGGATAAGCTGACATGCCATAAGTGGACATAACCGAGACCGGTTCGGGAATTTCGAAGGAATATGTTTGCCTAACAATATTACGCCGGAATGTAATATTGCTGATGTCCAGTCTAACCTGGATAGAAGCGAGACCTACATCAAACCTGTAGGCACCCTGCAGCCCATAGTTCACGTACGGGGGCAGTCGACCATTGTTGATCTTGGGGAAATAAAGAAATCCCTGGGGTTCTTCGGACAGCGGATCATCTATGGCGTAGCGGGCTTCAGGAACGGTTACAGGGTAGCCACTGCGCCATTGTCCCGTTAATCCATAAGTCCAGTTCCGCGTGTTGCGTTGCAAGACGATCTCAAGTCGTTGCGGCACATCATAACGAGTAGGACGAAGACCTTCCTCCCCAAGCGAAGGGGCGCGACTACGCGATCGTCCGGCAGCATAACTGACCCAAACTACGTTCGCACCGCGTTCATACTGCAGACTCCCCTCCAAGCCATATGCCAATGCCTCTCCTCTGGTATACTGACCCAAAATTGCTGCAAGCGAAATCCCCGGCCCCCGCAGCCCATCCTTGGTCTGTTCCTCATCCCGTGGAATCAATAAGCCATGTGTCATATGGACGTACGTAGCGATACCGGCTGTAAGATACATGCCGAGAGACAGATTGCCACCAATAGCCCCATGATAACTATACGAGGGGTCAACTGAACCACTCGCAGGCACCCACCGGTAAGAAATCAAATCGTAGAGCACCGAATAACGATCGCGAACCTGATGCAGGTACTGGACATTGATCCCAGCAGTTGCACGTAAAATGACACGATCCAGAGCATAGCGGACACCCAAGCGAGGACTCAGCCTTAGGTCATTGCCGTCAAGGAGTTGACTGATTCGTAACCCCGGTTGTACCTGCAGCCTGCGTGTTGGCTTCCACGTGTCCTGTATATGGAGCACCAGTTCTGTATTGTTTAATGTACTCTTTTCATCGGTGCTCTCGGAAATTGAATTAGTCTGTAGAATAAGTGCTTCCAACTCGCTGGAGAAGTTCCGCTGGACAATGGAAGCCCCTGCCCGAATGTGATGCGTTAGCGACAGATAGTAATCCATGTCTAACTTAATACCCATATCAAGTATATCTACTGCATATTTCGAACTGATTGACGAAGTTGCTACCGGTCGAAGGAATATGCGTTCATGCGCACGATATGAGGTGGCATATGCCGTCGCACTCAGAAAAAATCGGTCAGCATGCAGATAATGGTAACGCGCACTCACGAGACGGTTGCTCCAGCGCGTGTCAAATTCGACCACTAGACTGGATGGACTCAACCAGTCCCTCAATGGAAGTATTGACCCGGATTCACCGATACGTGAAATATTAATCGGCAATCGAATATCCAATACATCTGCACTGCCGTAGACACCCAGAGTCAGTCTATGTTGCGGGGATGGACGCCAAGCCAGTTTCGTACTAACGTCATACAGATATATCCCCGTGCGCAGTGTGTCCTTGATCACGCCGTTATCAACAGGGTGCCTGCGTCCTATAATACGATCCAGGTAAGAACGACGCCCGGACACCATAAACGAAAACTCATTTCCAATCGGCCCTTCAGCAAAAAGGCGGGCGCTAAACAATCCTACACCCACCAACCCAGTTATTCCCTCCCGCGTACCGTCCTTTAGTTCAGCATCCAGTACGGCAGAAAGACGCCCCCCATATTCAGCAGGAAAACTACCCCGATACAGACGGACATCCTTGAAGACCTCGGGCTGATAAACAGACAATAATCCACCCACATGCCACATATGATATACAGGTGCCCCATCAATCAGATACTGAATTTGATCCGGTTCACCGCCTCGAACAACAAGACCTCCCTGGTTTGTGCGCACCCTCTGTACACTGGGAAGCCAGCGTAAAGATTGGAGAAGATCTGCTTCGCCAGGAAGCCCCGGAAATCTGTTGATCAGATCAACCGGAATCTCCCGCACACCCGGAGCAACCTCATAGGGATCTCGACGATCCGAGCTGACAACAACGGTTTCCGATTCAACCGTCCTGCGCTCAAGTTCAAGCATGACTGATTCTTCGGAAATTGTAATCAGCGTATCCAGCGAGGAATAGCCGAGAAAAGAAGCGCTTACTAAGTATTGGCCGATAGGCAGGGCCGGAATAGCGTAATAACCGCCCTCGTTGCTAACTGCACCAATGGCGAGTTCAGGCAGGTACACATGGGCGCCAGGCAATGTCTCCTGAGATATGGCATCAGTTACAAAACCCCGCAGCGCGCCCATATGGACATTATCTTCAGTAGAGTTCGAGATGGAATCACTGCTCGTCTCCACGAGTACATATTGCCTCCTTCTCAGCCGAACAGCTCGAAGATCCTGATTATTGAGGATGCATGCCAGAGCGCGCTCAACATCGGTACCCACATAACTGCACGTAACTAAACGTCCCTCAACCTGTCGCTCCACATAAACAAGATCAACCCGCTGCGCCGCGGTGAATGTGTTCAGAACCTTCTGGAGAGATTCAGAAACAACATCTACTTCAATAACCTGCGCGCAGGTGGTTGATGACGGAATTGCCCACACGATAGCAGCAGCTACACACAGACCTGTGTAATACTTTCGTAGGAACCGATTCTGAGAAACCACGCGCATCTGAAGTGCGCGTTACACGATATTCTTCACTCGGTTCCAATGGTGAGCTTACGGGGCAATCCGAAACACATTCCCCTCTATAAGGACCTCGGTTCCAAGTGCAAGGGCCAGTGCATTCAGAATTTCTTCTATCTCTGCATCCGGAGCAAACGTACCTGTCACGGTCTCATTTGCCAGGGATGGATCTACCTCGACACGAACATTACGACTTTCCGAAAGCAATATTGCTGCTCTGCTCAGCGGGGTCTGTCGGAGAAAAATAAAACCTGTCCAATTCAGTGCATCCTCCAATTCGACCAGAACTGGTGGTTCGGGCGGGGCGCCATCGGTGACACTAGTCATCTGCCCAGGTTCAAGCATGACGCTTTGCGAACCTTGAGCTTTCGAAGCCACCTCCACTCGACCGCTTTCCAATACTACCTGCGTAGCACCTTGCTGTGATCGAATACCAAAACGTGTTCCGAGCACATGGATGATCGCTTCTTTCGTCTGCACTGTAAACGGATCAGACTGGTGAATGATATCAAAAAACGCCTGACCGGTAAGCGTTACGCTGCGCACGAAATCTTGCTCATCAAATTGAAGGGTCGCCGGCCCATTCAGGTGGGCGACCGAGCCATCTGGAAGTGATACTCGCTCATACTCGCCTGACGCAGTAGCAATCGTTTGTAATGCAGTATCATTGTCGCGGAGCATCAATGCAGCAACGAAACAGACACCGAGAACAGCTATCACAGCCGCAATGCGCAAGGGCCAGGACGAAAGCTTTCGTGCAGGACGATCTATCTGCGCCCAGCATTCGAGGAAATCCTGTCGATCCTGTTCGATCTGAACCGCAGCCTCAGCAAAACCTGGATGCGACTCAACCACCCTATCCACCGTGCTCCAATTGGCCCTAATCTCCTCAGATTCTTCCTCACTAAGATCTTCGGCATGTCCGCCGGTGACCAATGAGTACAGCACGAATTGGTGAGTATCCGGCAATCTGCTACACAGATGCGCACATATCTGTTGCCAGCCGGCATAGGAGCGAACCAACTCTGGGTCGCGCTCCAGTGCCTCTATAAAGGTGTGACGCTCCTCTGGGGTCAGACCACCCTCGTGAAGAATTGCGTCTATTTTATCGAATTGCTCCATTCTAGAAACAGACATCGCCTGTATGACGCAGACAGTAGATAAAAAGTATCTTATCCATCTGCAAATACTTTTCTCATTTTCTCAAAGGCACGTTTCACCTGCATCTTGACGGCTGTTTCAGTAGTGCCGAGAATTTTGGCTATTTCTTTGTATTTGTATCCGTACTCGCGAAGCTCTAGGATACGTCTAGCATGGGGAGTAAGTACAGATAGAGCTCGCTCGACATCAAGAGAGCTCGCAAATCTGTTACTAGCAGCCTCAACCTTTTCCGAGAGCACCTGAGGCTCGTACACTCGCTCCTTGGGCGAATGGCGCCCACGATAATAATCATGCAGCTCAAACAAAGCTGCTTTCATGGCAAAGGCCTTGAACCGATCGGGGTGCTTCAAAGCAGAGAGGCCAGAATGAACTCGTAACAGCGCGCACTGCACTAGATCGTCCACAATAGCCTGATTCCCGACTTTTGCTCGGTAGTACTTCTTGAAGACCTGTGTCAATCGCCGCAGGAGCACTTCTCTGGCCAGCCCATCACCGTCCTGTGCGTTTCTAACCAATCTTGGATCAAATTTACTGTGAGCCATCGTGGGCATACAGGCACATACATGTACAGACTGATTATCGACCCTAGTGTACTACACAGGTTCAAACCTGTTTGCAGCAATATTTTTCTGGACTTCTTCTGGATTAAAGATCTGACCGTTCATAGCCAAATACACACCATTAGGCAATATTTGCACCGCAGCAAGTGCAAACCCAATATTGAATTCTGCATCGGAAGATTTGAACCTAGCCGGCATCAATGCACCAACCAAAACCACCGTCTTGTCTCTGACGGGCTGGAGATGTCGGGCGGTCGTGATCATGGTATCAGTGCCGTGCGTGATCAGTATGCACCGTTGCGTAGCCTGGCATACCCCGTCACGAATGCAGTCCCTGTCCTGTTCAGTCAATTCCATGCTGTCTTTTGCCAAGAGTGTTTTGATGACATAGGGGACGGAGACACCAACATGCTGAAGAATTTCTGTGATTTGGGGATTTCCTATCCGATAATTACTCTTGGCGTCGAAGTACACTTTGTCAATTGTGCCACCAGTGGTGAGGATAAGAATTTCGGCCGGCATTATCACACACAATGTAAAAACAAAAGCCCCTACACCTTTAATGGTGAAGAATTCAATTTCTGAATCCTCCGGGGTATAGATCAAGCCCTTTGAGGTGGAAGTATCCAGCGTTCGAAAACCGCCACTGCTACGGAATTCTCAATACCGGATTTCGATAGTTTTGATCCGGTTGTTGATGCTTTCGACAAAGCTATTACTGACCTTTTGAACGACGGCATTGGGATACCCCATAAGTGGTTTCAACTGACTGGTGTAGTGTGGCAGGTTCCAATTACGGGCGATATGTACTTTGCCATGAACAATCCAACGTCAGCATGGAACGACTCAACGGGACCATCCAAGAGGCTAATACGGTCGGGAAAGGATACAGAAAATTTGAGAACTTCATATCCACCGTTCTTTTCTCTGCGGCAATTGAGCCTCTACCCACAACATTCACGGTAGAACCAAAAATTTGATTTTATCTCTGCTCACTGAACATTGATCGCTGTTCAAAGAGATTGGGGACAATAATGGGAATGGTTGCTAACCCCTATATCTGGCGTAGAGTAAAAAAACAAAAGCCCCGAGACAAGGAGTCCCGAGGCTTTTGTCTTTATGGTTTAATTAACTAGAACAGATCTGCTACCAAACGAAGGACGTAGGCCCGTCCATTGTAGTCCCAAGGAGTACTCTCCGGTCGAATGTTACCCTGGCTGAGAGTTTCATCCATATGCGCGTCCGGCACTGTGTTGAAGAGGTTATCTATTCCCAAAGAGATCTGATAGTTATCCAATAAGCGATAGCCTACCCCGATGTCTGCAATGATTGCTCCGTCGTACGCGTCCAATAGACTCATGTCGTTACCATCCACACAAGAATTGCTATTGTTCCGGCAGGCAGACCAGCCATCATAGTAATTGAGCCGTAGCATGCCATTAAGTGCTCCACGTACATGCCGTCCCATCATCACAATGCGATGCTCTGGATTCACTTCCTCAATCTCAATCTGCCGCCGTGGTGTAAGCAGTGTGAGTGTGAACGGAGTACTTAGCTGCTGCCCCAGAAAATCACTGATCTGCCGAGGCTCTGAGAAGGACACGAGACGCTGTGACGTCCAGTTCCATGCAAAGGTAGCCTGAGTCGCATTACCATCTTCATCCTCAACATCGTACGCTAGGAGTAGGTCAATGCCGCGTGTACGCGTGTCAAAGTCATTGGAGAAGAATTTCACCTCTCGCAAGTTCTCGACCCCGCCCAGCAGATTTTGCTCATCCATGATGGTCTGCATCGTCGGTGTGAGAGGAATATTGCCAGTCAGCGAAATCCTGTCCGTCAACGTAATATCAAAGTAGTCCAAGGTAAGCGTTAGATCCTGCGAAAGATCCATGACCGTTCCCAGTGTGAAGCTGCGTGCTGTCTCTTCGGTAAGTTCCTCTCCCCCCAAAGCAGCGGAAATCGGGTGCGTTGGCGGAAGCTGTCCAGTCTCAACGAGTTGGTCTCCTGTACCTGCCAATGCAGTTTGCAGAGCCCACAAATTCGCCTGACCAGGAGTGGGTGCACGGAAGCCCGTGGATGCTGTGGCACGCAGGCGAATACGGTCAGTGGCTCTGTATAATGCCGCAAGCTTACCCGTCAGTGTACTACCGAAGTCATTGTAGTAGTTTTCGTAACGGGCGGCAGCACCCAAAACCCAACGCTCAGTCACGTCAGTCTCCAAATCAACATAAGCGGAGAAGTTGGGGCGATCCCATGTGCCAGAAAATTTGGGGTTCAAGCCCTGATATCCGTTAGAACCAACACTGAAACCCTGTTCGCCGTATTTGCCAACCCGGTACGAATCCTCATTACCTGGATATGTGCTGAACTCTTCGCGGCGCCATTCAACGCCCGCGGCGACATTGAGCGGCGTAGCAAAAGCATCTACTTCCACGGGCATGGACCCGCTTGCAGAAACCGTTAGCTCCAGTTGCTCATAGCCCCGGGGATCGAACGACGTAGGCGTGTCCGGTCCCATCGACGCATTGACTGTATTGTAAATAAAGTAGTCTATGTCACTGTTGCCATACCCGAAACTGAGATCCCAGCGCAAACCATCATCCGCTCCCCCGCGAATGCCTCCAGTTGCACTCAGATCGTAAATGTTGGCACCGAAGCGTGGGGTGAAGCCACCGGGAAACATCTCGTTAAAGAGGAAGCACTGCCCACTGTACTGAGATATAAAACTCTGCACAGCGGTAAAATCGGAATCCAAACCGGGTACCACGTCACTGCACACTATGTCATCATTTTCGTTCAGATCAGCTACGGCCCGAACGGCACTGTCACCAGAGCCAAAGCGAAATACGCTGGACCTCGCACTGCCGGTACCTGGAGCCCGAAAATAAAAGCCACCTTCGGATTCCCGTTGTCCATAACCACCAAACGCATATATACGCATGTTACTACCCACATCAATGCCCGCATTCAAGAATCCGATCAATGAAGTGCTAACATCCGGGCTCCCCCAAACCTGGGCAGGGACATCATCGCCATCTACAACAGGTCCGTTCGTTGAGCCACCTGGATAGCCCCTCTGCAAGAGAAGTCCTTCATCACGCCTCAAGCCGCTTCTGACTGTGGGATCTGCATCACGATATTCGAAGCTGAGGTTCAAGAAACCATTCTCCGTCAATGGAAGCCCCACATTGGCTGCCGCCAGGAAATTGGTCCCATCTCCCTCATCGTACTGCCCTCCCTGCATCCGTACATGAACTCCACTGGAATTTTCACGCAGCTGCATATTGAACACCCCAGCAACCGCGTCTGCGCCGTACTGTGCAGTCGCGCCATCTCGGAGCACCTCAACCCGTCCCAAGGCGATACTTGGAATCATGTTCATATCCGCGCCTTGTGAACCCGTATTGAGTGAGCTGGCAAGAAGCGCCATTGACGCCGAACGGTGACGTCGCTTGCCATTGACCAGCACGACAACATTGTCCGGAGAAAGTCCCCGAAGAGTGATCGGCCTGACCAGCGTGGCTTCATCATCTATTCCGTAGCGCTGCACGTTATAGGAGGGCACTTGAGTGCGAAGTATGTCATCGATATCCGTACTTGCCTGGGAAGCCAAATCGCGCGGACCAAACACATCGACCGGCACGGCAGAATCCTTAACAAGCCTAGGCAGACGCCGTGATCCCACAACGACGACTTCCTCCAGTCCCAAGATGCTTTCAAACAGGCGTACATTCAGCTCAGTCATTCCATCCGTAACCAGATGTTCCTGAGTGCTATAGCCTATAAAGCGGAATACCAGCGTATTCCCAACCTCCGGGACCGTAATTGAAAATCCGCCATCCCCGCCAGTTGTCGTACCGATAAGCGTACCCTTTACGACTACCTGCACGCCAGGAAAGGGCTGCTCTGCCTCAGCATCCATCACCGTACCCTGCACCTGTACCTGTGCCACGGCTACCTGTATCGATAAAAAGGCTAGAGCGAGAAAAAGTGTAGAAATATGCTTCATCTGAAATACTAGTCTAGTTCTAGGAAAACCCAAGGCCCAATTTACTCAACTACAAATTAAATTTCAAGCCCATTCGGCCTTGCAGTGAGAGAATCAGGTTTCTTTTGCAATCTAAACTTTCTTGCGGGGCATCGTACGGGATCAATCGGGTTTGGTTTCTACTCCGAGGCACCGAAACAGCCTCCTAACGCTGTATTTCGTCAAATAGGGTTTGCGCTGTGTCCAGCGACAATTAAAATTTAAGTCGGCGACAATTAAAATTTAAGTCGGGACATATGGAGTTTTCGCGCGTGAACGCGTGAATTATTTTCCATTCAGTCTCTGGCGATGATCACGGATCAGCAAGCAAAACTTTTAGACAAGTTGGTAAACAAGGACAAAATGTCAATTAAAACAGCCGCTGCGAAGGCGGGCATGAGCGAGCCGACGGCGCACACCTCTCTTCGTTCGGGGAAGCTTCCGAGCGAGCGAGATTATCGTCGTACGCATCGAACGCGTGCAGACGTATTTGAAAAGGTCTGGGGAGAGGTTGTGGGATATTTGCAGGAGAATTCGGGGCTTGAAGTGAAGGCACTGTTTGCGCATTTGCAGCGCAAGTATCCCGGTCAGTTTAAGCCGGGACAGTTACGAACCTTGCAACGTCGTGTGAAGCAATGGCGGGTCCAGGAAGGTCCCCCGAAAGAGGTGTATTTCGAGCAGGTGTATAAACCTGGGGATCGGGCCCAGTCCGATTTCACCTGCATGAACCGTCTGGGCGTGACCATCCAGGGCGTGTTCTTTCCCCATAGAGTGTATCACTTTGTGCTGACTTACTCCAATTGGGAATCTGGCATGATCTGCTATTCCGAGAGTTTTGAGGCGCTCAGTGCAGGACTGCAAAAGGCGCTATCGCAGCTGGGCGGTGTGCCCCGACTGCACCAGACGGACTCCATGAGCTGTGCAGTACGCAATCACCGAGGCCATGAACGCGGTAGTTTCACGGAGTACTATAAAGCCCTGGCGCGTCATTACGACATGGAGGTACGGCATACGCAGCCGCGGAGCCCGCATGAGAATGGCAAGATTGAACAGCGGCATCATCGATTCAAGCGCGCGCTGGAGAATCAGCTCATTCTGCGTGGGCGCCGCGATTTTGCCAGTCTGGCGGCGTATACCGCATTTTTGGATACGCTGTTTCAGCAGTTGAATGCGTCCCGGCAAGCACGTCTCAAAGAAGAACAGGCGCACTTGCGTGCATTGCCTCCGCGACCGTTGACGTTCCATCGGCGCTATACGGTGCGGGTCTCCAACGGCAGCACGATTCGTGTACGGAAGAACCAGTATTCGGTCCCAAGTCGACTGATTGGGGTTCAGGTTGAAGTCCGCGTGTATGGTGCATGGATTGAGGTGTGGTACGCCCAAAAACAGATGGCGCGGATGCCGCGTCTGCACGGAGCGGATCAGGTTCGGATTGACTATCGCCATATCGTGCATACCCTGGTTCGTAAGCCCGGGGCCTTTGCAGACTACCGCTATCGTGCCGAGTTATTCCCCAATTCAACGTTTCGCAGGGCGTATGACGCACTCAGACGCACGCATACGGCCCCGATCCGGGCCGACCGAAGCTATCTGGCCATTTTATATCTGGCTGCAACACAGAGCGAATCCGGGGTGACCCATGCTCTGGAACAGTTGCTGAAAGACAAGAAGCCTCTGACCAAGGCGCAGGTGCAGGCGGGGTTGCGTGATCCGATTCCGGCCTCCTCCGTTGTGAATGTGGCCTTGTATGACCAGTTGTTGGATCAACCTGCGGCGGCGGGAGGTGTGCAATGAAGACGCGGACAACCCAAGAACTGGAGCGTGCCTTGTGGACTGGACTGAAAGAGCTCCGGATGCCTGGCATTCGGAATTCTTTTCAGGATGCGGCCCAGCTCGCCCGGCAGGAGTCGTTGAGCTTTGAACACTTTTTATTGTCCCTCGTGGAGCGGGAACAGCAGGCGCGTACCCACAATCGCATCCAACGCGGACTTCGAAGTTCCGGCTTACCGCTGGAAAAGACCTTGGACCTGTTTGATCGAACGCGACTGCCCCTGAAGATCAATCATCAGTTCAGTACTCTGTTGGAAGGCGGATTCCTGGATCGAAGGGAAAACGTGTTGGCCGTGGGGCCGCCGGGCAGTGGAAAGACCCATCTGTTATGTGCGCTGGGGCATGCGCTCGTGTTTCAAGGTCGGCGCGTACGCTTTTATGGATGCAGTACGCTGGTGGAGGAATTGGTCCAGTCCAAGCGCGAGCAGCGTCTGTCGCAGTTCATGAAACAGCTCCTGCGCTACGAAGCCCTCATCGTGGACGGTTTGGGCTATATGCAGCACAGTCGCCAGGAGATGGATCTGTTTTTTCACGTACTGGCGGAGCGCTACGAACGCGGAAG
>MPNB01000083.1 GCA_002238805.1 Rhodothermaceae bacterium bin80
ATCAATGGCAAAATTCAAGAAGTAAAAACCATCGGCAGGGGGTACAGAAAATTCGAAAACTTTAGAATCGCGATTCTCTTTTTCTGCGGAGGCCTAGACCTTTATCCACAACATTCGGGGTAGAACCATTTCATTTAACCTGATAGCTTCCACCTCTCCTAGCCCTGTCTTCCTTAGAAGTTCATGGGCTTCAACATTGTCACTTTGTCTGTGTGTGTCTGTCACCGGTTTGGTCGTTTTGTTGTGATGCTGAATGCGGCCAGATACACGTTGTGTGCAAATATACTGGTAAACAAATAAAGGTTCCCCAAGGTTAGGAATGTTTCATGTGAAAGGTGTATAATTCCCCGGATTTTCTAATGATTTTCTTCAGCAAGTTTTTTCGGCTCGGAAACTTGATGTCCGAACAATTTCCGCCAGGAGGTGAACTCTGTGCGATAGTTGAGACCAAGCCCAGTTTCGTTCGTGATGAGGGTTTCACTGAGTACATCTCCCTCACGTCGGTAAAAAACTTCCACAGCTACCGAAGGGCTTAGTCGGATCTCTACAACGAACTCGCCTTCAAGGCCCCTGGAAGTTGTTTCCTCAGCGTTAAGTCCGCGGTACACTCCCTGTCCGCGGATAATCAAACGTTCATTCAAAAGTCTTACCGCAATCTCTGCAGACACATCCAGGTCCTGTATGGCTTCGTCGCTCTGAACCCCCAGCGCGAAATCCGCTTGTGGAATAACCTGACTCAGGTAACGGTTGAGTTGGTTGGCTACGAGACTGGATACACTGTTGACCGCGGAACTGGTCAAAATTCCACTGCGTGTACCGTTTGCCGAAAGCAGGAATGAATTCGTGAGCAAAACGCTGGTAGCGTGTTCTGCGGCGAGATCCGGTCGATTCAAATAGGAATCCAGCAGTGGTGTATCGCTGATGGCTTCCTGACGTTGATCAATCTCCAGAGCCAAGTCAATCAACACTGCATTCAGTGTGCCGGCAACGTTCAAATTGACGAACAGAGGTAAACTTGTTTTAATTGATCCGCCCACATCATCGGGCAGGCCGCTGCGCGAGGCGCGTGTGCGGTAGGCCGCCTCAATATCAAGCGCAGGATTGAGTGGTTCACCGTTCCAGGTGATCGTGCCAGAGTCAATCAGGAAACGCCGTACGAACACCTCACCTGCCGTAAAGAGGTAATCCCCGGAGGACAATTCAAATGAGCCGTACGTCGCTACATCTCCACCTGTTCGCTGGATCTGAACGCGGGCACTTCCGACGCCATTGATTACATCACCTAATAACGGGTCAATAACCAGGCGAATGGTTGATCCAGGGGGGGCCGTGATATTGAGATCCATGTCCAGCCCGTCCCGAAACTCACGCTCACCTCTGGGGCGCTTAGCCAAAATATTATCACGTTGCCTGAAAGATACCAACTGATCTTCAACAGGCTGTGTAGGATCTATGTAGACGATGAATCCTGGGTCGTGAACGGAATCGGATTCACGAACCGGAATATATATTTCGCTTTGTGGCGTTATGACCAGGTTGTCCGAACGCAGGAAGGAAGTGTGAACAGGCCCGGTTAGTGTGGCATCACCGGACACACGAATATCACCATAGAAGGCGAGGTCGCGCGTAAAGTTGACAACATTTAATATCTGTAGTGCATCAACCTCTATAAATGCATTGAAGGAGAGAAATCTGAAGCCATTAAGATCAAGCATTCCAGAGAGATCGGCCGAACCACCATCACCATCCTGTACGAATAGCTCTTCCACGTGGATTTTGTCGTCCAGAAGTGTGACAGACGCGGCAGCCTCATAGGACGTATTGAATTTTGGGATGTCGAAGCGGCCGTCTTCCCAAGTCAATGTTCCGCCCAGTACCAGATCGTCAGGGGGGCCGTTAAGTGTAACCTGTCCGTTGAAGCCACCTCTAAAATTCTCAAAATTCCGTAGAACCAGCTTCAGAAAAGATGCATCAAGCCGCTGTACATCGAATGAAAAATCAAGCGCTCCGGTACTCTCTTTACCGGGAATAATCATATTGCCGGTGAGTGCTATTTGATTACTTGCATTCGCATACCCTGTCGGTGCGGATCGAATTGAATCCACGACCATGGAAACCTGCAGATCGGTGCGACCGGGTAACAGGGTGCTGGAAGCCTGTACCTGACCGACCAGCGTTTTGTCGAACGTAAGCGTATCAACCTTCAAGGTACCAGTGATCGCAGGTTGCCAGAGTCCAGTCCATCGCAAATCTGCATTAACTTGCCCGCCTAACGGTCGTCTTAGGTTGAATATGTTCGAGAGATAATTCAGATCTACGGCCTTCAGGCCCAGCCGAAGGGTGTCTGTTGGGAGGCTCGAGAGACGGCCGTGAGCAGTAACTGACTGTACTTCGTCAAGAAGAGGACTGGCATTTTCGAGACGAAATGGCGTAATGACGGCTGCGTCAGCAAACAGGTCAATACTGGCAGGTTGGGATGTTTCCCATGTGGTTTCCTCAAAGGGGAGCACTACCTTTTGAATCTGGATGCGTGTTCGATCCGGGAGTAGCAGGATATTTGATGATAGATGTCCCGGCTTGTTTGTGTCTCTGCTGTATGCACTAGCGTTTACTATTCCTGTTCGTCCGTCCTGTTTAATTAGTATGTCGGGTTGCAGGATAGCCATTCCGCCGTTGGTCAGAGAATCAGCTGACAGGCTGAGATCGATCAGCCATGATGATTCCAGTGCTTGCTTCAGGTCCGCCTCAAGCGTGAGCGTACCTTTGGTCTGGTAGGTTTTAACATCGCCGAATACGAGTACCTCGTCTTGGATTTGGGAACGTAAACTGAGTTTGTCAGAATCCGCCCGAATGTTTACTGCACCCCGGATGTTGCTTGAAAGCTCGGGCAGCATGGGAAGCAATGCACTGGTGGCTGGATGTGCAAGTAGGTTCCAGCTTACATACAGATCCAATGAAGTTAATTGGGCAGATGTCAATGCCTCCTCTATCTGAGGGGCCGCGTTGAGTTGATCCAGTGAGGGTCCATTCGCATATGTCGTCGGTGGATTGTCTCTCAGTTTAACAGCAAATCGGTCAAACGCTTCAGAAAATGCTCCCATCCATGCATTCCCAATACCTTCGAGTAGGCTTCGATGGAGTGTTCCCGAAGCCTCAAGGTTTAGTACGTCTCCCCCAATAATCAGGCGTGGGCCTGTTACTGCTGGATCGGTTACCGAAATAGACCATTTGGTGGGGGGGGCAGAGCGTTGCAGATCGTTCCAATTGACCGTTGATGAGTCGGTTTGAATTTCTAAGGCGGCGGAAAGTGTAGCCAAATCGGTTCCTGATCCATTGAATGTCCAAGTCGCATTTACGCTTGTTTCCAGTTCAGGGATTACAAGAAGTTTCCCGAGATCAATCGCTGTTAAATTCCCTTGAGTTTCATACGAAAGGGCGCTATCTGCCCAAGAGGCCATAAGATCAGTTTCGAGGCGAGCGTCTTGCTCTACTGCAAACCCATTGAGCTTTACTTGGCGGTCAACAACGGTTCCCGTAATCCAAAGACTGTCTAGAGAACGGTTGGCGATTGTGGAGGGAGCAATAGCAAGCGAGGTGTGAAGAGATGGCTTACGAATCCCCTTTCCTTCGACCGTGAGCTGACCATTAAGAAGGGTACTGCTAAGCTCTTGTCGGCCTGTGTGGCTGTGTAAGTCAACAGCCGTTGCCGTTAACTGGGCGGTATAACTCCACGTTGTGTCATGATAGGCAGATATTTCGAGTTGTCCACGACCACTCGCTTCGGTAGCAATCTCAAGCGTTCCCTCAAGCTGGATATCGTCAATGGTTTTCAGGCCTCTTAGTTGGCCCTCAAGTTGCATCGTTCGTTCGCTCCAAGTGTCTATGCCAAGAAGAGCGTATGCGTCCATGGGATCTAACACACTGGGTCCAATCGTAGCGTTAAATGATAACAGATCTTTGTCGGATCTGATGTCTGAGGAATTCAGGACAATCTGTGAGCGTTCCGTTTTCGCACTGAGATCTTGTAATTTCCATCGCTTATCGTCACGCTCTACATCAACGCTCAAGGATAGCGAGTCCGGGAGCATCAGGTTGGGGACAATGGCATTGGCAAAGCCAGGGGTAATGAAGCTCTGAACCAGGGAGAGGTTCATGAGACGTTCATCACCAAAGTATACACCTACAACCTCGACCTCATTCAGTGAACTTGACAGCTGTAACATGTTTACGTGCAGTAGTCCATGTTCAAGCACCAGCTCTCCAGTGGCTTCCACCTGAAGCGTGTCTATTGAGGCTCCGAACGAATCGATTGTCAGGAGTCGCTTGCCGGGATCCAGTCTGATCTCACCCTGCAGTGATAGATTAGACACATTTGCTGCGGCTAGGTCAAACAACCATCCTGACTCGACTACAGGCGGAGCGTGTTCTTCATACGATACTGTAAGGATTCCTTCGGTGAGGGAAATTTGTGTAGACTCAAATGTCCATGCTGCCGTACCATCACGCTTTAGTATAGAGGATAGATTCCAAGTACTGTCGGCACGATACTCAATGTTAAGCGAGGGACCTACAATGCTGAGTGTGCGCAGGTCTATTTTACGGCTGAGCATTGCCCACAAACTTGCCTGAGTGGTTATTTCCTCTGCGCGTAGCCAAAGTTGATCTTTTTCATCATAAAGCGCCACATCCTGCAAGCGAATGGCGGAGCGGAAGTTGCCGGAAATGTTACCAATGGTGAGGCGACCATTGAAGGTTTCGGAAAACCTGAACTCGAGCTCTTGGCGTAGGGAGTTACGTCCTACCTCTGTGTGTGTCAGCCCAAGGTACACAAGGAAGCTGCTCACGAGCAAGAAGGCCGTGGCTGCTCCTAAGTATCTCAATACTGTTCTTTTTTTGCGGGTAGGTGTATCGGGCTGAGATTCAGAAAAGGGCTTGTGGTTCACGAGAAGTCACTACTTCGATTTGTTGTTCATGACAGTATGTGTCACGATGCATATTCTATTGTCCCGTTCGAAACGGAGCTGCGGGTAACCCTTCAACATTGATAAGGTTAGCTGTGTCCGGGTTGTCTGCCCAGGCATAACGTACTGCGACTGGGTTTGGTACATCGGGATGAGAGACAACGACCGAGTCTCCCTGAATCTGGGCTTCCGCCCAGACATAGACTTCATCTGGACCCGAAATAGCAAACCCTCCAAGAGGGCCGTCGCGTGTGACAAGGCCTCCACCGGTATGATCAAACGTGATATAAATCTTCCCATCTTCTATAAGATGATCACGATAAATCGGGCCTGAGTGTACTAGTTCGTCTTCGTATACGAGGTTTCGTGCCCAAAGTGCAAGCCGATATCCCACGTCCTGTTTGTTCCTGGGATGGATATCGTTGGCTTCGCCAATATCCAGCGTGATAGCCTGCCCCACATTGGGTAGTTCCAGTGCAGCGGCCTGTGATTCGCGTATAATGGCCCAGTTGCTCTCTACTGGCTCTTCCTGTGCCGCACGAAAGCTGGCCAAAGACACAAACAGGAACGGAGCAGCTGTATTATCCCAGAGCTCACGCCATCTCAGAATCATCGACTGGAATTGCCCAGCGTACGCAGTGGCGGTTTCGGGATCGTTTGCGTTAGACTCTCCCTGGTACCATATGAAACCTGTAACGGGGTAGCGAATAATCGGGTGGATCATTGCATTGTAAAGCAGGGTCGGCTGCTGATTGGGGTTACCTCCTGGATTAATCTGGAATTGTCCAACTCTGATTTTCCACATCCCCCCCAGTTGCACTTCGCCTTCCGGCCACTGCAGCGCCAGAGGGTAATCACCAACCACTATACCCCCGTTACCTCCCGTATCATGTACACGTACGGTCAGTTGATTGGTACCCGCACGCAGTATGCCGTCGGGGATAGCGTAAGCCCGTTCGACCAGATACCGGTTGGTTTCTCCCACCAGTTGACCATTAATCCAAGTCATATCGCGATCATCCACTGTACCGAGGCGCAGTACTGCTTCAGCAAGGACAGACTCGAGTTCAAAGCTGGTACGGTACCAGACGATGCCGTTCAATCCTTCCAGTCCGCCAGCTTCCCATGCACCCGGTACCGCAATCTCCATCCAATCCGATGAGTCTAGGTCGGGATCGGCCCAGATTGGCTCATCTCCATCGAAGCCTGGATCTGTATCAGCAGATGCTCCATGTTCTTCGGTATAAACCTGCATTAGACTATCTGCACGAGCCCGTGGAGCGTCCAGGAGCTGCGCGATTTGCGCTTCATCCATTTCGAGTGCAGTGGGATCCATCCAGGCCTCTACTCTACTCCCACCCCATGACGTGTTCAGAATGCCAATAGGTATGTCAGTTGCTGTACGAAGCTCTCTGGCGAATGAGTATCCAACTGCTGTAAAGGTGGCCACATGTTCTGGATTGGCATGATGCCACTCACCACCTGCGAGTGTATCTTCGGGATCATAGGACCAGGAAAGGGGGACTTTGTAATGGCGCAAGAGTGTGTCATCGGCCGAAGCGATTTCATTTTCGGCGTCAGCTGAATTTGCCACGGTCCATGCCATATTGGATTGTCCTGATGCGATCCAAACATCCCCGAATACTATATTTTCAGCGATCAGGGTATCCGTGCTCGTCATCACCATGAGTTGATGCGGGCCACCTGCGGGGCGTGGTTCCAATTCGACCATCCAAGTTCCGTCACTCGCTGCACGAACAGATTGTTCGGCGTAGTCAAGGGAAACTGTGACAGTAGTGCTCGGTGCAGCGGTTCCCCAGACGGGAACGGTTGTATTGCGTTGCAGCACGGCACCTGTACGAAAGAGTTTGCCAACTGTAAGCGGTTCATTACTGCTCGGGCCGCCGCATCCGACGAGGCAAACGAGAAAGAGTGTACAAGCAAGGGTGGGGCGCATGGGAATTAAGGGTAATTACTTCAGCAAGATAAAGAATCTACAGTCCTGCTGGGAGCATGGTGCCGCGATAAACTGAGAGTTGGTTTCAGGTTAGATGGCATTTGACGCAAATTTGTCGTTGTAGTGGACTAATTTGCACGAGGTTTCCTTGTGTATATTCCACGGTTTTTCATCGATTCCATGGGAAATTGCACGGAAAGAGGGTGAAAATTTTCCGTGGAATATGCATTGTAGTTATGGATCGGGGCATAGCTACAGGGAAAAACATAAAATGACTCAGGGATAGTGACTACAAGTACTTGGTGGTCAGTCTTGAGCGGACGCGCAACTTTGATCCTGGAATGCGTAAGGTTACCGAGTTCATGAGAAGTTGGAGTTGTACGATATGCGGGATGAAGAAGAGGTGCATATCTATTGCCCATCAGATTGGCGGATTAAGAGGGAAGCGGCCATAGTGGAACGTCGTATAAGTCGATTTGTGGAGCAGATTGAGAAGCTAGTCGTGAATAGTGAGTTTTTCCTGACTGGGCACGAGAGGAGATAAGGATCCGGTCGGACGAAGGTACTCTTCAATTGGGGCACCTTACGGAAGTTATTCCCTGGTATAGGATGGTTTTGGCGTAGACGTTTTTGATCCACTGCTGTCAGTGTCATAAGCGAGAGTGTACATTCAGGTTGATGTTGCCCGCGTAGGGGTTGGCTGGGCAGCGGAACCAGATTAGAGTCGAGCAGGGTAGAAGGATGGCTCATATTGGGTCATTCGTAAACAGGAAGTATCCCACAAGCGCTTGGAATCAGGAGATCACTAAACATGGCAACTATTTTTGAAAGGGATGATCTACCAGACCACCTGTTCAGCATTCCTCGTTTGGACTTTTGCGGTGATCTACTGGCGGATCGTGTCGGTGGACCATGGTTCCGGCTAGGAGCTCAGACGATTGACTATCAGCGCATAAGGCGAGGCGTTGAGGGCGTAATCAAACGGCAAAGTATGTTGCTCGAACCAGGAAGTTTTGCCGAGGTCTACGACAAGCTTAACTATGTTATTGATCGGCTTGATGGTCTCGGGAAACCTGGAGGATACAAGTGGTCAGGGGAAGGGAAAGAAGAGTATGGCTATGCTCCATTTCACCGATTCAATCTGAGATCAATATCGTGCGAGCCGCTGGTGTTCAGTCGCCAACCGAATCCCACTTTCGAGCTATCAATCAATCCTGACCTCCAGCTGTACTTTTCGCTGGAGGAGATATCGGACGGCATTTGGTGGAATCCCAAGCGGGGCGTCGTGGCTCTGAAGCGTATGGTGGTTGAAAATGACAATCTCCAGATTGTCGAGATCCGAACTGACCACCTGAGGAGATACCTGCAAGTCCGGCAACAGGCCTTGCTAGTTGGACATTATCGTGACTTGTACCTAGATGATCCATCTGAGGAAGCTGCAAAGGTATTTGTAGAGGAAGACACAATGCGGGGATCACCCGATCAGGGAGCCAAGGTACTTGTCCAGAATCTCAGATCAGGCCGAGATCCTCTCACACAAGCGTACATAGGAAGGAGGTTGCACTTGTGGTTTGAGATTCAGCCCCCTGAGATTAACATCGACGATCCGTGGGCGGAAGAAGCCCCTTTTGACCGGTACGAATTTACCCTTCCCACGAAAAAGGGGCCGGTGGCCCCGGACCTTTTCAGGGTTGGCACAAGAGGCAGTGAACGGGACTACGACGGAGTAACTTGCAACCGCATGGATCGAATCTATTTCGAACAGGAAGTACTGTCGAAGTATGAAGGAGATTCCAGATGTGAGATCAAGGATAATGGTTCGGTATCTTGTCGACACTACTGGGGACTGGAACGCAGTACGTCCCGGATTGGCAACGAGCTCCTCCGCACGGAGATCGGAGACTTTGCTGTGGGACTGCCGTTTGCAGAGTGGCCACACTGGAAGCAGTACGCTGTTGAGCCGCCAAGCTCGGAAACTATAAAGGCGCTTCGCAAAGAGCCGGAGATCCCCTCTATAATTAATAACCTAATCCAGGATTTGGAGGTGCTGGGCAATGCAATGGTGAATCTGGCTCGGGCTATGCATATCACAAACCCGCATCCATTTTGGTGTAGCTCCGGCGAGAGCTTGGCTGCCCGCCACCTCAAAAGGGTTTATCCTGCCACTGCCAGTGACGACGAGTTTTTGGAGAGAGCGACACTCATGTCTACGCTGATTATAGACGGGTTAGAGTGCAAGACGTTGCGACAACTGTGTCAAGCGTGGGGTAAAGACCTCCACCAGGATGGCGATGGGAAGTCACTGGGTTCTCGGAAGCTCTTGGAGCGAGTTACATTAATTGCCTTGCTGGTGGATCAGGTACAACCCCGTATGGTGGAGATTCCCGAGCTTGTGAAACAAGCCGAAGAACAACCAGCCGGTGGAAGCATTTCTGATCTCCAGATCGAACTCCGAACGTTAAATGAAGGGATGCGGGACGACTTAGCGCCGCTAGCCTTTCTTTATGATCTGCGGATTTACGGCGGACTTGCTCATCGTCCCCACAAAAAGAAGGCGGCTAAGGCTGCGGTTAAACTCGGGTTGCCCGCAAAGAATTGGCACCGGAACCATTTTTTGTACCTCCTTGAGCTAGTTGCCAACAGCGTCAGGCAAGCAAGCGATTACTTGCTAGTTGCCGCCGATGAATGCATAGGTCGCCAGCTTTCCATGCACCGACAGAATCGGTTCCCCTCGTAAACCATGAGGAGGTTATCGAAATGGTATGCTAGCCTGAATCCCCAACCGGTATTTCGGGGGCTGGTTGGATGACAATTTAGGAAATCTGTTTAGTCCTCTAAGGGACTCCAAGTGTATGGATCTTAAATGCAACAGTGGGGCGTTGTAGCTTTGGAGACCAAGCTGCTATGTGTTCCAGAGCCTACGCCTTTGTTGTCGGACATTAGCCGGGATATCGAGGAAGGCTGAGAATGATCTCTTGCATTGAATCCAGGATACGAGCGGTTATTTCTTGGAAATGCTCGCGAAGTGTGCCGTGTTGCTTTCGTGCGTTCGCAGCAGCCGCTGCCCATTTGCTAGTGTTGCCATGGGCCTTGGTGTTTCGAAGGGAGTGGAGTGCCTTCAACGGTGCGACCAGACTCCGGGCCTTCTCTTTCGTGCATCCTTTAGGTGACAGCACGATCTCAAGAAGCTTCAGAGCTTTCCAACTCTTATCAAAGGTGTCGCCATTTGCCCGGATAACTGGCCTGAGGCCTTTGGCAATAAAGCCTTCAACGACCAGATGATCAAGTGCCAGTATTTCGCTCCCCCATTCTTCTATCGAGTCAGTTGCCGGGGCTAGCACTTTTTCAATTAGTGCCTCGCCACGCGTTTTCCACCAGGCTGGTGGGTGGCGATCTAGTGATCTGACCAGTTCCTTCAAGACATCAAGAGGGTCATCTTCGGAAGAGACTTCTCCCAGAATATCGTTCTCAAAGGCACGCTTGGAAATATGACCTTTAGGCCATTCGTTAAATGACCGCCAGTATAGCTGCTCCTCATACGGTAGTTTCGCCAGATCTCCAATGTAGGCATGTACTTGCCCAGCCTCGTTGATATCACAGGACTTGAGAGACCAGACACCTCGACAATTGATACTGCGCTTCGCAATAGTGTATTTCTCGGGATCCGCCTTGTACTTGCGTAGAACCTCGGGCCGGAAAAACGCTGGGGATATCTCCCAAGGCAAGTTTGAGTCCGTATAATAATTCACGATGTGACCTGGACCGCAAGATGTCTCCGTATGGCGGTTGTTTTTCCTGTCCAAGATCTTGAAGGAGGCGTACTGGCGCGTACTGGTAGCTTTCTCGGATTTCCACTCCCTGATCAGGTCGTTCCTGGTGCGGGTGGTTTGGAGGACGATGTGTCCGACAGCGTAGCTACACTGCTTCGGGATAACACGGTATCGATAGTAAATGTCCTTGGCTCGAAAAACCTGTTCGTTCTGTCCATCCCAACCCGGAAAATTTCCCGGAATGAATCGGAGGAAATCAAACTTGGTTACGAGTACTGTATCGGTGACTGCCATGTAAGTCGCAAGATTGCCCCAGCGTATGGTAACTGCCTGCACACGATGATTCGACATCTTGTCGTCATACACCGCAATCACACGTTCGATGTCACCGTGTGGGTCGATTTGGCAGTATCCGTCACGTTCGTTCATATAGTAGAGTCCAAGTGAATGGACGAGCTTCTGGTTGACCTCGATAGTTGTGTCATGTGCTTTGACTCCCTCAAAGTTGCGTAACAATACCGTATGTTCCCCGCCGACAAGAGACCTGCAGCCAGGATAGCTGAGTGGAGGCTCGAGACAGACGTTATAGCCTTTACCGCCCCAGTGTGATCGTTCAATAGACCAAGAATCGAAGCGCCGTATGTACGCATTCGCTAGGTCATTATGATCTGGCGGATCTACGGCTACGCGGGGCACTAGGAACGACCGTACGTAAGAATGTGGTCCGACGGCATACAGGATCGCAATTCCCTCATTCTTGCAATTTTCAGAGAGAAATTTGACCCCCTGCCTTGCAGTTTCAAGCCACGGGGGCCGGTTCGTACACGGCAGACGGCTCAGTGCAGTCAGAGTGGAAAAGAAGGTGGCATTCATGACCGAACGATTACAATGTGCTGCGCCTCCAACCACTGCTTTGCCCACTAAGTTCATGAAGGCCAATCGCTAACAACAGTCCATTCAGCTTGATGAAGAGCCTTACCAAGGCATCACGAATATTGAGCGCCACGTAGCAACTTCAGACACAAACCAGATCCCTGCTATGGTTCCAGCAGCCTGGCCACGGCACTTTGCCCGGTTCTTGCGCTATGGGCGTAGGTAGCCGACATGGAGGGTAATTCCAGCGTCCGGTCTGCCGCAGTTCCACAAGTGACGCTCCGCGTTCGGCCAGGCTACAGCGCGTATGCGCTGGAATATCTGGCGAGCGCAAAGTCCGAAGAGCGGCATGTCGGGGTGTGATACGGCGTCCACAGGCACGTAAGCGTGCCACGGTGACGCGAGAGAGATAGGCCGTGTACGGTTCGGCGGCTTCCTAGTCTGTCTTGGTTGACATGGCGAGTGTCAGCCTTCCACTGCCGTCCGGCTCCACACTAACATCCGTCCACACAAGCGGCGCGGCCTAGCGCGGAGCTTCTGCTTCCAGAGGCCTTATAGCGTGCGAGGAAAGGCCTGCCTCCTCAAAGGTCCTCGTTATGGCGGCCGCTGCCTGCAGGTGCCAGTTGTGACTTCTTTTGGCGCCCGGGTTGGGTGATACGCCGCCGTTTCCGCTAGAAGAAAATATGCACGACTGGGCAGTGCGGCCAGCCGGCTGCTGAATTCCGGGTCGTTTCACACCTTCATGTAGCATTCTCGTGGCACTCCTGGTACTATCACATGCCCAAAGACGATTTGCGCGGTCTCAGCGGCCATTACCGCGACGGTAGTTACACCATGTCCCGTCTCGCTGTTTTCTACGAGATCCAGAATTCGGCCTCCTTGTCTCCAATCGGCGCCAGTGGACAAATGCAGCATATTGCTGCCTTTTATGTTGCACTTAAGGTGAGGCGGAAGTATGTGCAGGGGAGCGGATGGGGCCTAATTCCGGCTAGGCCGCCTATATGTGCAGGCACCCGCACACATGTGCCTGAAACGGCCCGTAACTCTCGAATTCGGGCCGAAATGCGGCGAAAGTGGTCCTAAAATCTCGCCTGAAGTGCCGATCCAAAGGGACGAATCACGTCCGAGTGCAGGCTGGAATGACGTTTTGTGCGATCTGTACGGACGCTTCTTGATCAGCGCAAATATTCACTGAGGTCACCGACAATCAAGATTTGTCGGGAAATAAATTCGAGCTCTGAGGCGGATCAGCCGAGTTTCGGGATCTTGAAGCCGAAAGCACTTTGTTATCTCTGGCCGTAATGCGGGCGGTAGACAGATATTACCCCATGCGAACCTAGATCCAGCGATCGTAGCTAGCGACACAATCAACGTGCAGTTGCATTAAATGTATACATCATATTTGAGATTTATTTGCGGCTAAGCAGAGATGAGTAATACTGAGTGCAACGCAGCAGATGTAACTATTCCCGATAGCAAGAAAGGTGCGGCGGGTGTGAGCCCCATAGCTACAGGGGGTGGTGGCTTTACTTTCGAGCGCAGAGTGGCCGCGAACTTCCTTGCACATCTACTTATTGGCGATGGGATTCCCGAATTGAGAGGTGATTGGCACGTTGTAAGTGTGGCATTTCAGCAGGCTCCAGAGCATCCTGTCGATGACCTCGTCATCCACGCAGCCCACTCTGATGACCAGCAAGCATTGTTGACACTTGCGCTTGGGGTTCGTCGTTCTCTGAATCTTGTTCAGAGCGATGAGTCTGCACTCAAATTAGTTCGGCAGTTTGTTCATGCTGTAATCGAGAATCCTCAAGATGAACGTGAATATCGGCTTGGGCTCGTCGTCGCCGGAATACAGCCACACGCCAAAGAACTGGCGACTCTGGCTAGCCACGCGGCGCATCAGAAAGATGCCCCCGGTTTCTTCAAGCTTATCCGTACGCCAAGGAAATTCGATGCGGGAGTTCAGCGGCGGCTCGAGCACTTAGAACAACTGGTGAAGCTGTCGCTCAGCGACCTTGGCAAAGCTTCGATCAATGTGCGGTCAGCACAGCAGCACACATGGCAGTTGCTTCAGAGGCTTAGTGTTTCAATGCCAAGATTCGCATTATCTGACGAGATGGATTGGCCGTTAGTAGCAAACAGCTTGATCCCGATCGCGCGAGGCAACGCTCTTGAGGGAGCGTTAAGCCTTCGTGATCGCCTCTTCACTCTAGCCGGTGAATTTGCACCTGCGGCCGCGCATGTAGATCTTAGGCTGTTGAGGCGCGCTGTATACGATGTACTGGATCTGACAGTACGGCATCACCGAAACGGGTGGATGATACTCGACCATCTTCATCAAAACTCGTTGGCATTGGTGCGTGAGGAAATCTCCCAGAACAAAGGAGATCGCCATTGGCGACTTGATCGGAGCACTGAGGTGTCCACTCTGATCTCGGCAGCAGCGGAAGCTGATACGGTTGTTGTATACGGGGAATCCGGTACAGGTAAGAGCTCTCTTGTAGTGCATGGTCTTTCAAGGGGTGTGGAGGCTAATCAGGATAGAATTCAGCTACTGTGTCTCAATTTGCGACATGTTCACAGACTCACAATCGACTTTGAGCATGGGTTAGGCTGTCCACTGTCAGAACTGCTCAACGAACTGGCTGCCCCCCAACGCATGCTCATTATTGACGGTGCGGATGCCGTCGTAGAGGACAAGCTGGATGCATTTCGCTATTTGGTTCGTGCTGCAAAAGCCAGCGATGTGAAGATCATTGCCACTACATCAATTGAGGCTAAGCAGGTTGTGCAAGACGAACTCATAGACGGTATGGGCTCCCTTGTTGCGGAGCATCTCGTAAGTACTTTGAGCGACACCGCGATAGGTGATATTGTCGACATATTTCCAGAATTGCGTCGCCTCAACGCGAATGATCGATCGCGTACACTTCTGCGCAGATTGGTGGTAGTTGATCTACTTGTTCGCAGCGGCATTTCCGGCATCCCACTGACCGATGCAGATGCAATGTTCACCGTGTGGTCTGGGCTCGTTTGCCGACATGGGATGCCTGAGGAGGGAGCTCCGGATAAACGCGAGCTAGTGCTTCTTCAGTTGGCTTCCCTCCAACTTCGTGGCATCGATGGTGCAGAGAGGCTAGACACTTTGGGGGGATTGGACTCCGATGCACTGCATGGGCTGTGTCGTGATGGTCTAATTAGGAAATCAAGTGACGACCCTTTTGCAATTGGCCCTGAGTTTGCGCACGATGAGATTCGACGCTATGCCACCGCCCGTCTTTTCTTGCAAGGCAGAATCCCAGCCTCAAAAATCCAAGACTATGGTGCTCCACGTTGGGCCCTCGCGGCTGCTCGACTTGCGTGTCAAGTAATATTGGCAGAGCAAGACAATTCCAGTAATCCGATGCGGGGCAGATTGCGCAGGTTACAGGAATCGTTTGATGTGCTCGCGGACGCAGGTCACGGGGTTCGATGGGCTGATATGCCTGGGGAAGCTCTCCTCTTACTCGAGAATCCTGGTCCGGTGCTCCAAGATGCTTGGCCTGACCTGTGCGGCGACAATGTCCAAGGCCTTCGCCGACTTGCCCGTCTGGTTGATCAGCGGTTGTTCGATAGCCAAGGTAATGTTGATATAGCCCCCGTTGAGCCGATTGTTGCTCTGTTGATTGAAGAGCAGATCCCATGGCGGTTGGGAAAGCATGCCCAGGGACTACTCCGAAACTGGTTGCGCGGACATATCGTTGCTGACACTGCTGCCGGTCATCCACTGCGTATCCAACTCCGTCAGCGTTTCGTTGATGTGTGTACCGCGTCATACCATCGGCTCATAAAGGAGCAGGAAGCAAGAGCCGCTGCGCTCGCTGCTCGCACTCCAGAAGAGATCGAACACGACAAACAGCGAGAGGAAAGGAACAGGAAATTCATTGGGGCTATTGGTCGTCGCGGTAGTCAGCCGCAACGTCCCGAGATTCCCTCCGAGATCACATCCAGCGTCTTTCTAGAACTGTTAGCATTGCTGGGGCCCGATCTCGGCAGCGAAGGCGAAACGATACTTCGTACGATAGCCCAGGACGCATCTTGGAGACTCGCTCCTGCTTTGGAGGAGCTATTCACTGGCCAAGCACTTGCCACGTATGGCCAAGGGCTATTGGCTCAGTTGACCGAAGCCTACTACCTCGATGATGAAGCCGATGGTCATGAAATCTATGAGGACGGGGTCCGCAACCATGATTCCCGAAGCAAGAGGACTCATGCTCTGTCTGCCTGGGACCGTGGTCCTTTTATGTGGTTGTTTCGGACTGATTTCCTTGGGGGTGTTGCTGTTCTCAACCGCTTGCTCAATCACGCCACGCGTATTCGCGTGCAAAAGCTCGTTGGACTGCACCAGAGCATACCACCGGACAGACAGGATGATGCTGGTCTGCACAAAGTAGAACTCCACATCACTGGGGAACGCCGACTATACTTGGGTGACGAGCAGGTGTGGTTGTGGTATAGGGGAAGTGGAGTCGGACCATTTCCATGCTTTAGCGCACTCCAAGCGCTTGAGCGTGCGTGTGACCAATGGATCAAGATTGGCATTTCGATCAAGACCATAGTCTCTATCCTCCTTAAGGAGTGCGAGAGCCTTTCGATGGTCAGCCTCGTAGTAGGGTTGCTGGTTCGACATCTCGAAGACGCCGGTCCTTTGCTCGACCCCTACCTAGCTGAACCGATTATATGGGATTACGAGTTTGTACGTGTTGTGGCAGAGCATAGTGGACTCGCGGCTAACTCTGACGAATTGCTAGCAAAAGACCGCCGGATGTGGTCGTTGCGTGAGGCAGCAAGGCATATGGTTCTGCGATCGGACCCAGAACGCCATTTGGCGCTGCAGGAGATTAGTCACAAGCTAATTGCAAATGCACGTCGGCAAATAAGATCGGCGGAACACCAGGAAATAATGGGGGCAGAGGCTGCAGGGGAGCTAGATCCAAAGCTAGTTCAAGTACGCGCTTGGGCGAGCAATCTTGATCGCAGTGCGTACGAAGCCGAGGTGATCCCGGACGGCTTGCAAATTACCGTTGTACCACCAGAGGATGTAGCGGAAGCTCTGCAGAACAGTAGCGAGGACTTGGAACGCGGGGAGATGATCTCTGAATTGTGGACCCGTTACTCCATCAATTTAGATCAGGCCCGTACCAAGCAAATCGGCGGCGATATGCTGACAGCTGACATATCCACCGCACGACAACTGCTTGCGAATCCACCATCTGTGAGTGACCAGCGCCCACGGGATATACCGGCCATGGTTGCTGCCTCAGCTATCGAAGGCCACTTCCTTCGAGGCATTCGTCTCAATGATGAGGATCTGTTCTTCGCGGCCGATACACTTATTAGGGTTGGCCGTGGTGAGGCAGGAGTATCTCCGTACGAAATGGAACTCACAGTATTTGAGGATGGTGCCGAGCGCAGTGCAGCCCGGGCCATCTCGCTACTTCTCTTGCCTGCGGCCGCTTCGCTTCGAGATGCCATCGACAAGTCCAGCGGACGGACGGAAAAGCATCGTGATTTGGCAAGTAGACTGGGTCAAGCGCTTCGATTCATGATCGGAAGACCAGTCGAATCAACGATTTCGGAGCAAATCGTTAATTCCGGCATCGGGCTTGCTCAATCTATTGCCAATGAAGTGCGGCTTCACCTTGCACGTGGCCTAGATCACCTTTGGCAGGTTCCGTGTGTCGAGAAAGGGTGCTGTCACCATGACGTGGGACTCCGCCTCGCCATTGAAACAATGCGCGATTGCATACTCGGTAGCTGGAATCCCGAGACCCGTAAACGCCACATGATAGTGCTTGAAAAACAGGTCGACGAAACGCTGGCGAACACTGGTGGTAAATCGATATTAGCGGGTCGCCTCAATGGAGCAATAAGAGCTCTTGCCCCCGCCGCAACGAGCGACATTTGCATTTCAAGCCGGGCACATGCCTTGCTTCTTGTCGTCCTTGATGCCCAACAGCGGTCTTTACTTTCGAGTGAGTATAGCAGAATGAGTGACAAGGATTCGCACATTTTGGCAAGTGCTCGTGCGTTGCTCACACTGGCTGAACACGGCAATGATGCGATTATTTACGATCACATTGATGCATATGCAGACAGCCCGGCATTGCTTGGAGCACTTTTGAGAGCTCTATCAGCGGCCGCGGAAGAGACACAGGTCCGGGCAGCTACAGCCAAGCGGATGTGGCCGGGCGTCGTTCGTCATGTGCTCGTGCTGAAAGAGTCCAGACATGCGCTCTTTCAACATGATTTTGAGGGTGATGGTACAGTGGCTGCACTCATCCCCAATTCGGCCCATGAAACCGAATATCTCTACCGGGAGATTCAGGACAAGCCTATAGTGTGGTGGGAGCCTTTCTCTTTGCAATCCGAGATCAACACTTGGTTAACTTCCGCAGCTGGACGGGCAACCTGTGTAGATCAGCTTATCTGCTTCATCGCCGGGCTTGCCCCAGAGCAACAGGTGCAGACAGGACTGCCCTGGCTGGCTAAACTTATACTCGCTGATCCAGCCCGGATCGCTCACCAAACATGGCACCTGTCAGACTGGCTTATTGAGATGCATTCCATCACAGCAGGGAATGAAGAGGTTTTGAGGGTTTGGCAGGACGTTGTTGATGCCCTTGTGGTTGAAGGTGTAACTCGTTTGGCGCCCTACTCTGAGTAGTCCATACCAAAACATATAGAGCAAAGAGGATTTTGTCAGGCTGGATGCGAGCTTGTTGCAGGTGGTGCCAGCCATCCTCTCGCGCCAACTACGAGGTTAGAATGCGCTGGCGTTAAGGATCGGTTATAGAGGATACGGCGAGTCTGAGTGTGTTTTCAATGAGCTAGCCTGAATTCCCGCGTTCATTTTCTCATGTGAGGATTATGGTCGTTTAGAGAACTGTACTCGAAGGGTTTTGTTGTTAAGCCAGGGAATTTTCTGGTGTAATTCGGGGTATCCGGCAGCGACCAGGTAGTTATCTTTGGCGCGTGCACGCAACTGGACGAGGATTTCATTCTGGGTGATGGTTACCTTGCCGGTGTGTCGCATCAGGTCACGGTAGAGGGTCCGCGCCTCGGCTTTTTCATAGCCTTGTCCGACGCGCACGCCCATGAGTCGATAGAGTACGCTGGCCATGA
>MPNB01000084.1 GCA_002238805.1 Rhodothermaceae bacterium bin80
ATCTCGCTTGTAGCCCCAATCGGGAAGGCGAACTCGCAGATTCCGGCTCACACCGGAAATCCTGACTCCGCACAACCAAAGACGCACATTGTAGCCTTGGGGAAACTTATAATGAATAATATGGGGTTGAGCGAAAAACGTCATTGGATGGACCTGTCCACGGGATGATGATATGAAAATTGGGGGAAATTCCGACGATCGTCCAGGAACCTTGTCAGATTCGATCAAAAACTGCCTATAGTCCCCAATGGTCTGGAGCCGAAAGTTGATGGGATGTAGATGTATGGATGCACGAATTCCCTGCTTATTCGTTGCATTTGCCAATGCTGTTCGTAAGCGTAACCTTTGATGCACATTGGTCCAATCGAACTCGGTGAACGCCCGTTGTTACTGGCACCCATGGAGGATGTCTCTGATCCTCCATTCCGAGCGTTGTGCAAGCGCTACGGTGCTGATGTAGTCTACACGGAATTTATCTCTTCAGGGGGATTGGTTTATGAGGCCGAAGATTCAGTCATGAAATTGGATATTCGAGAGGCCGAGCGCCCGGTAGGTATCCAGATATTTGGTGGTGATGTTGCTCAGGTCAGATCGGCCACAGCCATTGTAGATCGAGTAGAACCGGATATTATTGATATCAACTTTGGATGTCCGGTCCGAAAAGTAGTCTGTAAGGAGGCAGGCGCAGGTATTCTGCGCAACCTGCCCAAAATGGAAAAGATCACACGCACGGTGGTAGAGGCGACTAAGCGACCCGTAACAGTCAAGACGCGGCTCGGCTGGGATGACGGTAGTATCGACATTGTTAATGTCGCACGTATGCTGGAGAATTGTGGTATTCAGGCGCTGGCCGTGCATGCAAGGACCCGCAAACAGATGTATACGGGACCCGCACGTTGGCAATATCTGCGGGCTATTCGTGAAAACGGATTGCAAAACATTCCACTTATCGGTAACGGTGATGCTTTAGGGCCCGAATCGATTCTTCAAATGTTTGAGGAAACGGAGGTAGACGCCGTCATGATTGGACGCGGTGCGATTGGCAATCCCTGGATATTCAGGCGCGCAAAGGCACTCATTGAAGAGGGCATAGTATTGCCAGGTCCCTCCTGGGCTGAACGTATAAGTGTTGTAGAAGAACATCTGACACTCAAGTGTGCCTGGCTTGGAGAGCACAAGGGAGTGAGGGAAATGCGGCGTATGTACGGAGGTTATTTCAAGGGATTCAGGAACGCAAGCAAGCTCCGTGCCCGCCTGATGAAAGCAAACACCGTCGAGGAGGTACTTTCCATACTGGGTGGCACCAGGGAAGTGGAACCCAACGTGATTTACCAGAACCCGTCAGGTCACACTGCGACGCATTATTACCCGAAAGACGATCTGGTCCACCGCCACAAGGAGGCCGACGATAATTGCCAGAGTCGGCAACGCAAGCCATTGGTCAAAAATTATCAGACCACCCACAGCCCCGAGCGCACCGCCAAGGTACTTGAGATAGATTAGCTGGTCGTTCGAGGTACTTTTGATTAGATCCTCCAGTTGTCGTTCATCGTAGCGAAGCAGGTTATTGGAAACCATCTCGTAGATATCAAGCGTATTAACGAACGCCATGATGGCCTTGGTTAGCCACTGTTCGATATCGTCTGATCGCTGCGAAATTTTTTCCGGTAGTGTCTCGAACAGATGGTCCAGTTCATCCACAACAAGGTCTGCAGATTCCGGCAGATCATCAAGGGCTTTTTCTATTTGCCGTTGGAATCCATCCCGATTCAGCATTTGGTACATCTTGACGGCCATTCCGGCTATACCTCGGTTGACGCTTGAATCAATTTTTTCCATAACCAGGGCCAGGAGTTTCCGCTTTAGTTCGGGGTCCCGTAATTTTTCCTTGATATAGCGATTGGCCAAGGCCTTGATATCCTGTTGAAAATCTTCGTCTGACAGTAGGTTCTGTGTTACCTGCAAGGCCATATCGCGGTATTTCGGGACGACTCCACTCAGTCTAATGCGTTCCTGGATAACCTCTTCATTGATCAGGTCTCGGCTGATTGCAAGGGCAATCAGATCGGTTATGCGCTCGCGATGGGCCGGAATGATTCCTTGGCCCAAAAGTGGTCTGTCTCCGCGTGGATGAAAGAGCATTGTAATGGCCAACCAGTTTGTAAGAAAACCAATCAAACCGGCAGCCGAAATTGTCACAAAAAGCCCTTCCAGATCAAGCATTCGACTGAACGACGGAAAGCCAAGCCCGGAATAGCCGCTCAAGACAGAGACCTGTTCGCCCGATGAATACAGATAAATCCCTGAATCATCCAGCAGGAGACTCAAGCCTTCGAAGTCCCAGATAAATGAAGTAATAAAAAGAGCCAGCAATAGCCAGGGAACTACACGGAGGAGCCGCAGTGTTAGTCTGGACTTAGTTGTTTTGGTTTTTTGGGTAACAGTTTTCGGCCCTGATTTTTCCCCGGGCCAGTGGTGTTCGAGATGGCGCTCGAGGATCTCCTTGAGATCACTGTCAGCTATGCGGTCTGGTTTTGTCATGTGGAGGTTAACCAGCTGCTACCAGTCCCAGCCTGTCTGCATGTGCGCGCATTCCGCTGATTACATTGGTGATATGCTGAGACAGTTCAATTCCCAGTTCCTCGGCGCCTAGTTGAATCTCTTCTCGGCTCACTGCTGCTGCGAAGGCTTTATCCTTCAATTTTTTGCGCACACTCTTGACCTTCATCCCTTCAAGGCGGGTAGGTCGAACGTAGGCGACCGCTGTTATGAATCCAGCCAGTTCATCTACGGCAAAAAGTGTCTTGGCCAGAAGAGTTTCTCGTGGTGTTCCTGTGTGCGGTGCATGACCGAGGATTGCTTTGACGATTGATTCAGGATATTTCAGTTCACGGAGCAATTTGGCGCCCACATAAGGATGTTCTTTTAGTGTAGGGTGTCGTTCGTAGTCCAAATCATGCAGGAGGCCAGTGATTCGCCAAAGGGTTACATCTTCGTCGAAGAGGTTGGCGTAGCCTTCCATTGCTGCTTCGACGGCATAGGCATGTCTTCGAAGACTGTCTGATTTCGTCCACTCGTGGAATAGTTTGAGTGCGTCGTCGTAAGTAGGCATTGGGCTAGAAGAAGTCAATGAGCTTCAAGTGGCGCAGGTATTGGCTGGGATCCTCCTCGAAATTTTCGAGAATACGCCTCAACGCTGCAGATGCAGCATGAGCTTCTATGTAGAGGGAATCGTCAGTAACGAGTTTGCCTAGCGTCCCTTGACCATTATTTATCGAGGCGAGCAGAGTATTGAGTTCATTTGTCGTGGTTTCCAGCAGGTTAAGGTTCATCGATAGGCGATCAAGGACCTCTTTTACCCCAGTTGCTGCACCGCCAAGAGAATCTCCGGCGAAAGATTCGAGGGTACCTGACAGATTTTCGAAGTCTTTCAGTACGGCCTGCAGACTTCCCTGCTCAGCAAGGAGGACGGTTTCGAAAGCATCAGCCGAATTGCGGATAGACGTTAAAGTCTGTTGCATTTGGCTTTCCGGTCCGGTCAGGAGTTCTCTGGCAGCATTAATTGCCAGATTGGACCCTGCAAGAACCGTGTCAATGCGCCCGAGGACTGCAGGTGCACGATCAGAAAGGTCGGCCAGAATATCAGATTGGGTTGAAGCAGGAATGAAGGAGCCTGGTTCGTACGCGGGAGCGTCAGGCGGACCAAGTGTGAGGTTGAGCTGCACACTGCTTACAAATCCAAAACCACCCGCATACGCAACTGTCCCCTCGGTTAAAACAACCTCCTTTCCGACCGAAAATGTGATATAAGCTCCTGTTAGTGTGAGACGCACCTCAGTGATGGTACCAACGCCGACACCGTTGACTACCACAATGTTACCAGTTACGAGGCCGTTGGAATTGCTCAATTCCGTGTGATATACGGTAGCCTGCCCAAAAAGGGGTAGGTCTCTCAGAAATCGGGCGCCAAGATAGAATACGGCCCCCGCGAGGACGACTGCCAAGCCAATCTTTAGTTCATTTTTTATGTTCACTTGCTCATGGGCTGTTGGGTGAGTGGTGAGCTTCGATCACATATTCGTTGGCCTTAACGAAGGAACGCAGAACTGTATCGGTGCTTTGGTGCAACTCTTCTGTTGTGCCTGTCCAATGCATACGTGTATCGTGAATAAAAGCTACATGATCGGCTATTTGCAGCACTGAATGCATATCATGAGTAACGACAATACTTGTAATTTCGAGGTGATGAGACAAATTTTTTATCAGTTCATTGATAGTATTGGATGTTTCCGGATCGAGTCCGCTGGTTGGCTCGTCGTAGATGATGTAGTGGGGGCGCAAAGCAATAGCACGTGCGAGTGCTATACGTTTACGCATGCCTCCAGATAAAGCAGATGTGCTCTTTGATCCGACATTGGAGAGTTGGACTAGGTCGAGGCATGTTTGTACCTCCTGCCGTATTTCCTGATCGGTTTTCGCAGTAAAGGTTCGAAGTGGAAAAGCAACATTCTCGAATGAATCCATCGAATCGAAGAGTGCACCTCCCTGGAAGAGAACTCCGAACTGTCTCCGGATTTTCCGGAGTTCGTTATAGCTGATTTTACTGATATCCGTGTGGTTTACCAATATGCGTCCTCGGTCGGGGCGCAATAGCCCGATGATATGCTTCATAAGGACACTCTTACCTGAGCCACTTCGCCCAATGATTGCCTGTGTACTGCCCTCGCGGATTTTCAGTGAAACATCCTGAAGTACAGGACGGCCGGCGAACGATTTATAAACGTTCTCTACCCGGATCATATGATTGAAATGAGATCGTTCAGTAGAAATAACGTGTGTGTGGAGGTAGTGTGGCTATAACAGAAGAACAGCGAGGATCAGATCAGCTACTAGAATAAGCACACAACTCATAACAGCGGCCCGAGTCGTACTGCGCCCGACCCCATCGGCGCCACCTTCGGTGAAGTAACCGATATGACAAGATACTGCTGTTATGAGGAACCCAAAAACGAATGACTTGATCAGTCCAAAATAGGGGCCGAAAGTGTCAAAGTGCTCTCGTGCACCCAGAATGAACTCGGCGCTTGATACAACTCCGGTCAATTCGGCTGCTGCCAGCCCCCCAAAGACTCCAATAACGCATGCTGCAACATACAGAACCGGTACCATTAGAATGCCTGCCAAAACACGAGGAACGATCAGGTATCCAATTGAATTCAGTCCCATAGCCTCCAGGGCATCAATTTGCTCTGTGACACGCATGGTACCAAGCTCGGCTGCAATGCGCGCACCAACACGACCAGAGAGAATGAACCCTGTTACGACGGCTGCAAGCTCCATAGTCAATGACGGTACCACGACAGCTCCGATAATTTTAGGGGGGATCAGGGGGGACACCAACTGATAAGCAGTCTGAACCGTTGTCACCGCTCCCGAAAATGCAGCCGCTAAGGCAACGATGGGAATTGATTCAATACCAATACGTACCATCTGTATTAGCGTGTTTTGCCGATAGGTTTTCAGCTCACGCAAAGACATGAAGGCCGACGACATAAGGATCGTGAAGCGGCCAATATTCAGAAACGGCTGTGCAACACGTAAAACACCTGGAGACATCACTAGCGTCGGATGGTTGGGCGGTTAATCAATTATCGCAGCTGTTGTTTCTAGCCAACCCAGCCCAGAGAAACTATATTGCATAATAATCGGGTAATTTTCATGGCAAAGACGAAAACACGGTACCGCTGTCAGGAGTGTGGGTATTCATCTCCCAAGTGGTTGGGCAGATGTCCCGGGTGCGACTTTTGGGACACGATGATAGAAGAAAAGGAAACTGGTCGAAGTCATGTGTCCATTCCCGTGGCGGTCCCAAAGCCCATTGGTGAGGTCGAGATCGGCGAGATGCCACGCATCGTGACCGGTGCACAGGAGCTGGATCGTCTTATGGGAGGGGGGATTATGCGTGGATCTATCGTGCTGGTGGCAGGGGATCCAGGTATCGGAAAATCCACGCTCATGACAGAACTGGGGCGTTATCTGGACCCGCTAACTGTTCTGTATGTGTCGGGCGAGGAATCGGCCCGACAGGTAAAACTCAGGGCCGAGCGCCTAGGTGCAGCCACGGACAACGTACTCCTTTTGGCCGAAACCAATGCGCCCGCAATACTGGGAGCGATTGAGGATTCATTGCCGGATGTGGTTGTGATCGATTCTATTCAGACACTTTACGATCCTGATGTGTCCAGTGCACCTGGGAGTGTGTCCCAGATTCGAGAGAATGCAGCAGCATTAATGCAACTTACGAAGAAAATGAATGCTGCCACTTTTCTGGTTGGACATGTAACCCGGTCTGGATCAATAGCAGGTCCGCGTGTTCTAGAGCATCTGGTGGATACTGTATTGTATTTCGAGGGTGATCGCAATCACGGCTACCGCATATTGCGGGCGGTGAAGAACCGGTTTGGATCCACTAATGAGATTGGTGTATTCGAAATGACCAACACCGGGCTTCAGCAGGTCCTCAATCCAAGTGAGATTTTTCTGTCTGAGCGGCAGAGTGGCATTGCTGGGTCCTGTGTGGTCTGTGCAGTTGAGGGGAGTCGCCCATTGTTGGTAGAGGTCCAGGCACTGGTGTCAAAGACGGCCTATGGTACGCCCCAGCGGACATCAGCAGGTTTTGACCCAAAGCGGCTGCAATTGCTCTTGGCGGTGCTGGAAAAGCGGGAAGGCCTGGCTTTGAGTGGCCACGATGTTTTCCTGAATATTGCAGGTGGAGTGCGGATAGAGGAGCCTGCCGCAGATTTGGGTATAGCAGCTGCCATTGCCTCATCTCTCTATGACGTGCCTGCGGACAAATGTGGAGTTCTCATTGGGGAGGTTGGACTGGGAGGCGAGGTTCGAGGTGTCAGTCGACTTGAAATACGCCTGAAGGAATGCGCCAAGCTCGGATTTGAGCGTGTGGTCGTGCCTTCAAAGAGTCTACAGGGATTTGTACCACCAAGTAACATTCAGATTGTAGGAGTGCAAACGATTAGTGAAGTACTTGAGCTGTTTTTAGTCTAAGGGTATGCAATAACTACGAATCGATGTACGTTCTTTGAATCGGACGGCTTACTCCGATATGAATACATCACTGTCTGATGACGAACTGTTGACCGCTTACGCGGAGCGGGGCGATCAACTGGCGTTTCGGCAGTTGGTTGATCGCCACAAGGACCGGGTCTATGGTTTCATTCTGGGCATGGTCCATGATGCGGAATTGGCGAGCGATTTGTTTCAAGACACGTTTTTACGGGTGATTGACGTGATGCAACGACGCCGAGGGAGTTACAAGCCCCAAGGTAGATTTCTTGGGTGGGTATTGATGATTGCACGCAATGTTGTGTATGATCACAAGCGGAGTCGGAAAAAGTGGAAGGATGTGTCTGACGGAGACGAGGGGTTCTGGGATCGTTTTCCCGATGATGCGGAGTCTGCCGATGATGCACTGTACCTCAAGGAAAGAAATCAATGGCTATCGACTTGTATTGACAGTTTGCCACCAGCGCAGCGGGAAGTTGTGTTATTGAGGCAGGATGCCGAAATGACATTCAGGGAAATCGCTGAGATCACTGGTGTATCTATTAATACTGCACTGGGGCGGATGCGGTATGCACTAATCAACCTCCGAAAAATGATTGAACAGCAATCAAGTGCTTATGCACCTGAGTCTACTCGTTCGCAAAGAGTGCAGTTCACTGCGGTAACACATGTCTAACAGAAGTGACAATATGGACGAAAAGCTACTCCTTATACAGCATCTATACGGTGAAAAAGAGGATGCAGAGGAGCTAAGTGAGCTCCTCAAAGACCCCGCGAACCGTGCGGAGTATGAGGCACTGCGGGATGTCAAGCGAAAATTAAAAAATCGAGCCTTGCGCAGATCGATTACTGCTCCGGAAGATGCGGTAGATCGGATTTTTGCGTCTGCCCGCCCCAAACTGACACTCATTTGGAAACTCCCTATTGGTCGCTCGAGACGAATTGTGGTGCTTGGTGGTGTGGGGGCTGCAGCGGCCTGCCTGCTTTTCGTTTTTCTACTTTCTGGACGGCAGGCGCAGGAGCCGGCTGTAACCTCAGATGAGATCCCGAATCCAGTGGAGTTGATAAAATGGGATGACACCCAGGAACGTATCGAAATGCAGCAAACACTTAATGTGGTTCGCCAGCGGACCAGACCAGACTTATGGGATGAGTCTGCGGTCATAAGGCTGGATTCACTCGCTGGAAATTTAGACACTAGTCCTTCTGGAGTGGAATCTGCCAGCACACTTCCTCAGTAACCAAACTAGCGCGCACTCACAATGAAACGGATAACACTTATACACTTGTCAACTGTTTTACTGGTCGCATTTTTTGTGACTGCTGGTGTTTCAGCTCAAATTGACCTTGAAAGTAATGAAAAGGGGCTGAGAGTGAATGGGGAAATAATTGATTCCAGTGATCTGCCCGAAAGCTTGAGTAATATAGTATTGGGGCCGCATTTTTCTCTGCACTCGGGAGGTTCTTTTCCAATGTGGGTCATAATCAATGATGTGCAGTACAAGGTTTGGGAGGACAGAATTGTAGAGTCTGACAGAACTGGCAACGTGAGCTTCAAGGTCCGGATCCAGAGAGAACCAGATTCGAGATATCTCAGCATGGAGGTCCCCTTCGATCCAGACCTGAGAGGCCTCGGGCGCACAGCACGCACGACTTCACAGTCTGTGGATGATGCAGCCGAGATACTATGGGATTCATCGTGGGAACCACTCCGAGTGGCTGAAAGGTTACTCATGGAGCGAGCCGCATTAACCAAAAGTCAAATCGAAGCTATTACTCATGCTACGTCTATTGCGGGACAGGATGCGCTCAGGCCGCTTGAGCTGTCTAATTACATGGCGGATGTACTAGGTGCCAATGATGGGCTGTCTGAATTATTGCGATATGAATGGCGGAAAGAGTTCGAAGCTCGGCAAATGGCTGCACGGATAAGAGATATTGCCCCAGGGAGAGAGCGCGACATAGCCATTGCAGAGTTAAGGGAGAAGCTGGAGACCATCTTTTTTCTGAAGCAGGATAATCGTGTGAGGGAAATACGTCGTCTAGGACTGGAGTTGGAAAAAATGCAGCTACAGGTAAGGGAAAGGAATCAAGCTATGGAACGTCTAATCGATGCGCGTCTGGATGAGCTGTTGGGAACAGGGAGGTAATAGCAAGCAAGTGGGCGCGATTGCTAAATCCATTACGGTGCAGAGGTAGCACAAACCGAACGATAGAAATGAAACAGTTTTTTGCACTCACGGCCAGCCTTTTCATGATGCTTACGGCGCTGTCTGTGCAGGCACAAGCTCAGCGGGGTCCCGTTGTTATGAGAGGGGAAGTAACTGTCAACGTTGAGGGAGACACAGTAGCCGTGGTCAAGATGGGAGAGCACTCTTCTATGATCCGGCGTGCCGACTCCTTAGCTCAGTGGGGTCCCCTTCTTTTGAGAGGGGAAGTAACTGTTAACGCTGAGGGAGACACAGTATTCGTGGTCAGGATGGAAGGGCGCTCTTCCATGATCCGGCGTGCCGATTCTTTAAGGGCACGGAGATTGATCGTCACTTCTGAAGAAGATTCGACATTTGTAGTCTATCCTACCCGTAGGGCAAGATATTCTATATCGCGGCGGGCACCAGATTTTGAAGAGCGGGAAGTAACTATTAACGCTGAGGGAGACACGGTGGTCGTTGTTAAGATAGGATATCCTACCCGTAGGGCAAGACATTCTATATCCCGGCGCGCGCCAAACTTTGTAGAGCGGGAAGTAACTGTTAATGCTGAGGGAGATACAGTAGTCGTGGTTAAGGTGGGAGAGCGCTCTTCCATGATCCGGCGTGCCGACTCCTTAAGGGCGAGGAGATTGATCGTCACTTCTGAAGGAGATTCGATATTTGTAGTCTATCCTTCTCATAGTGCAAGACATTCTATATCCAGGCGCGCGCCAGATTTTGAAGAGCAGGAAGTAACTGTTAACGCTGAGGGGGATTCGATAGTGTTTATTGTGCGCGGGGAGCGTGTCAATCGAGCTCGAATTCCTGCGAGAATGGAGCGAGGACGCCAACGTGTTCGTGGTAGAGCTGATGGGCGTCAGTGGCGTGACCGCTCGAGGAATTCTGGTAGAATGGAGCGTGGTCATCAGCGCGTTCGTGATAGAGCTCACCGAGGGCAATGGCATGGTCGGACGCGGAATTCCGGCAGAAGGGGGCGACATCATTCGGTCTCTGAGATTTCTCGTGAACATTCGGAAGCATTAAGGGAGATCATGGTCGAAGTACATCGAGTGGCCCGTGAAGTGCGCCAGGCGGATGAAGAAACACGTGCAGAAAAAGTAGAGGCGCTGAAAGCGAAGCTTGGGGAGATGTTTGACCACCAACAATCTTTGCGTACCAAAGAGATGGAGGAGCGTCAGGAGAACAGGGAGACAATCATTAAGGAGCTTATGGATCAATTACTCGAGCGAAGAGCGTCAAATCGCCGCTAATTCTTATATTCCGTGGGTTGTAGGTATACTAGAATCAAAAACTCATGGAATCTGTTGACGCGATCAAGAAGGTGATCCGGACAATCCCGGATTTCCCTAAGCGTGGGATCACTTTCAAGGACATCACTCCAATTCTGTCCGATCTGGCACTCCTCAAAGCAAGCGTACAGTACTTGAAGAAACCGTTTGAGGATCAGAATATTACTAAGGTTGTCGCAATTGAGTCCAGGGGTTTTGTGTTGGGGCCAATGATTGCGCTCGAATTGGGAGCTGGCTTTGTGCCGGTGCGCAAAGAGGGCAAACTGCCACGTGAGACGTATTCTGTGGCCTACGATCTCGAGTACGGTTCAGGTAGGATTGAAATGCACCTGGATTCGATATTACCGAGCGATCGCGTCTTAATTCACGATGATGTGCTTGCCACGGGAGGTACAGCTGCCGCGGCGGAAGAGCTCGTAGAAAGAAGTGGAGCGGAGATCGTTGGATTTACGTTTCTGCTGGAGTTGCCTGCGATGAATGGTCGGTCGAAATTGCATCACGATCATACAATACATGCGGTGGTCCAAGGCTGATCGTTTCCCGCGCAGTGAGCGAAAAGTGCTGGGTTTTGTTTGATAGGAACTGCAGCCGCGATGTCAGGAGCGGTGGACCTCGTGCAATAATTCCACTACAGAACACCTGAAGACAGACTTAACCCCGGGTGGATAAGTGACTCGGGGGAAGGTTGTAAACACGTTACTGTTTGCCTTCAGATTCTTCTTTCAACTTGCTATACATTTCTATCAGTGAACGCACAGAGTGGTCCCAGTTGTACCGTTCCAATACAGCCTGGTGACCATTTGAAGCCATCTGTTTGCGGCGGATAGGATCCTTGTAAAGTTCAATCAGACACGAGGCAAAAGCTTCGTGGTCCCCATAGGGCACCACTGCGCCACAATTTGCTGCTTCTACAATTTGCTCCATGGGGATACAGTTTGTAACGACCACTGGACGCTTCAGATACATATAGTGAAATAGCTTGTGCGGCAGTGCTACATCTGTGTGTTCAGATTTGACCATTGGCACAAGACAGAGATCACTGGCAAGGATATAGCTCTTGATCTCAGCCTGAGGCCGCCAACCTTCGAAAATTACATGATCAGCTATCCCCAATGATTTTGCCTGGGTTTCCAGTTCTGCACGAAAACTTCCGTCGCCAACAATTACGAGCCGTGCATTGCAATGCTCCAGCAATAATGGCATGGTATCTAGCAAAAAATCTAGTCCACGATGCAAATTAATGCCGCCCGTATAAACCAAAGTAAACTCGGACTTATGAGTCCGAATTAGTGCTTCGTCCACGGGGTAAGCGTCGAACGCATCGATGTTGATTGTATTTGGTAATACGATCACCTTTTTGTCAGAGCAACCCAGTGAAGTATAGCGAGATTTCATCTCATCGGTAATAACAACGAGGTTTCTGGCCCTGTTAATCCATTTCTTCTCCAGAGCCTTCCACATGCGGATACTGATAAAAAGCTTCCCCGGCAGCCGGGAACTCCATGCATATTGTCCTAGGGCCGCAATCCAAACTTCATGCAAATCAGCAATGACCGGCACTCCTGCTCGTCTCCCCGCTTTCAATGCTCCACCGCACATGTAAAGATCATGCGCGTGAATGGCGTCGAAAGTCATCTCCTTGCGAAGTTTTCGAATCTGCCTCGCTATGTACCATGTTAGAACTGGAACCGTACCGGCAAGTCCGCGCATCCAGTTGCTAAACTTCTTGGGGACATGTCGACGCACAATTGCAAACCCCTGGTACTCTTCGGTTGATAATCTGGTATCCGGGGCAAGAATGAGCAATACTATCTCAAATCCGGCTTTTACCAAGGCAATCGCTTCATTCTCGACGCGCGTATCTGGAGGGAACCGCTGATCGAGCACCATCAGAATTCGATAGGACCGATTAGGTTGTGCAGGATTAAGTCTGGAAGTTGATGGCATTTATTTGTCATTGAGAAGCAGGCGTGCGATCATGCTCGCCGCGCGCCCCTCTGGACCTTCACCAAAACGGCATCTTGGACCAGTAGGTTCCTTCATTACTGCCCCCAAGATGGACTCCTCATCCGCACCTGTGCATGTATGCCAGTCATTTACGAGGGTTTCGGGGTACTCCGTCTCCTCACGCAGAATCACACAAGGTATACCAAACCAATAGGCCTCTTTCATGAGTCCACCGCTATCGGTAAGCACCCGATGGGCATTGGATGTAAGCGTGAGCATATCTATGTAGCCTACCGGAGGTCTGATTTCCACATTATCAGGCACAGTCATATCTCCCATTGCTGCCCTAGTTCGTGGGTGGAGCGGTAATATAACAGGCCAAGGCAACTGCCCGAAAGCCGCAAAGATGCTCCGAAGGTTCTCCCTAATATCCGTATTCGAAGGGCGATGCACTGTTGCCAGGACGTACCCCCCTGGTTTATACTGAATCAGGGATTCAAGTGGCCGTTGTTCTTTGGCACGCTCAGCAAACATATGCGTGGCGTCCAACATAACATCTCCAACAAGTATCGTGTTGTCTCCAAGGCCCTCACTCATAAGATGGTTAGCCGCTGTCTGGGTTGAGGCAAACAACCACTTGGACACACGATCTGTTAGAATTCTATTTATCTCCTCCGGCATACGCCAGTTAAAACTGCGCATACCCGCTTCAACGTGAGCAAGCGGGATATGCCCTTTTGCCGCAACCAAGGCACCCGCAAGTGTGGTATTGGTGTCGCCATAAACTATGATCGCATCGTACGGGCCAGATTCTTCAATAAAATGCTCCAACTGCACCATGATTGCCCCGGTCTGTTTGGCATGGGATCCGGATCCAACCTCCAGATTCACAGCCGGCGGATCTACCCCGAGTTCATCAAAGAATATTTGGCTCAATAATTCGTCATAGTGCTGCCCGGAATGAACCAGAGTTTCTCTGATTCCTGCTTCCTTCAATGCCGGGCTGACAGCCGCCGCCTTCACGAATTGGGGGCGCGCCCCGACCAACGTACAGACATGCATGTGTTGTTTTATGAATCTGATTTTGAAAGATGGTCCAGCAGATCTGCCAGTCGTGACGTAAGACGGGGACGCTCATATTCGGCTAGTGCTGCATCATTGATTTCCCAAAGCTTGTCCCTAGATTCCAGATAGTCATTCAAAAATCCAAGGATGCTTTCTTGATCTTCATGATCAAAGATGCTTCCTGCCTGTGTCTGCTTCAGAAGATCAGCAAGATTCCCCTCCGTAGGTCCCAAAGCCAGAATTGGTCGACGAGCAGATATGTATTCGAAGACCTTGCCGGAAACATTTCCGGCAGCACTATCATCATACACACATGGCTGCGCCAGCATAAGAACATCCACAGACTGCATATAGGCTATTGCCTCGCCATGGGAAAGATAGGGGATCCCTTTAACTGGGATCCCTTTTGCGCTATATGCCTCTAATGCTTCGGAATCAACCTTCCCTACAAGGTGAACCTCAACTGGAATTTTGGGCTGCAATTGCTGTAGCGCAGCAACTACTCCCTTTGAGTGTCTACCTAAATTGTAGGTTCCAACATATGCAATCACGAAGGCATTCCGTCCTCTGATTGGGGCAGTATCCTGCGGTATATCAGCGGGGTCGTAGCCGTTGGGAATCGTTTCGTAATGCTGCATATGGACGCGGCGCTTGAACCCGACTCCTAAATGGCTGCTTACAGAAACGACTGCGCTAGCCGTACCCAAGACTTTTCGCTCCAGATGTTTCTGGATTCTTTTTGCTATCGCACCCTCGTACATCTGGTCGCGGTAATAGATTTCGACCCAGGGATCTCGCATATCCACGACCCAAGGAAGACCGGAAGCCTTATGTGCTGCCATACCGATTAGATGACTTGAATGGGGCGGACCTGTGGTCATGACTGCATCGAATTTCTGGCTTTGCACCAACTTTCGAGCAACTCGGGATCCAAAAGGGACCCATCCCACTCGAGCATCCGGAAGAAAAATATTTCCTCTCAGCCATTGAGCAACACTTTTAAATCCCGGTTTCCCTCCAACGTATCCGACCTTAATTACTTCATCTTTCTTTTTTCCCTGAATGCGTCCATACACGCTAAATGGATCCCATGCCCGGGTATGGATCACTTCCACTTCAGGGGGAATCTCTTGGAGCAGCGATTCATCAATCGACGGAAAGGCTGCATGGTTTGGATCAACCGTCAGGACTGTAGGGAGCCATCCGCAGCTGGGTAGGTAGCGTGCAAATTTCAGGATTCGTTGTACTCCAGCCCCTCCAGACGGAGGAAAGTAGTAGCTGATCAAAAGAACACGTTTCACGGCCTTTACAAGAGGGCAGAAGTCATTTCCCCGCGGCTTCCACCTTCGAATTTTCTGAAAGTTACCGCGGCACTAGATCCGATCAAGATAGGTGTCAGGGCGTAAACGAAGATCGTAGAGATTAGATTGCTCTTTGAACCCCAGATATAGCCGGTCAGATTAAAGATTATTTCGAGTGTCTATTTTTCCAGCCGGTACGCCGCAGGAAGGATTAAGTAATTAGCCTTGTGAATCAGCACAGTCGTGCCATTCAGTGTGGCATTAAAGAGGAGGTTATCCAAGAAATCCTGATAGAAGCACAACTTTGTGGTGCTATAACGCCCGAGTGAGTCCTGTCTGATCCAGATGTTCTGGTGAAGAGAACGGAATTGACCTTCTCTCTGGAAGGCTCTCCCTATTCAACCCACGATGCTTAAGGAAGAGCCGGAAGTATAAACCAATCAGTGTAGAATAGCATACGATAGAGCATGACTTATGTCTGCAATGGGCTATTCGTTCTTGTAGGGCGTTACATATACCTGTCGCTATATGCATCTGTTTAAGATAAGGCATCATGAATCTCGGACTTAAAGGAAAGTCAGCATTTATAGCTGGAGCAAGTAGTGGATTGGGACTTGCTGTAGCCACCGCTTTGGTACGTGAGGGTTGTAACGTGACCTTTTGTTCTCGCAATGAGGTTCGGATCAAAAAAGCTGCAGATACAATTTTACAGCATGACTGGGCTGATCCTGCCAGGGTTTTCCCAACTGTGTGTGATGTAACTCGCGAATCGGAGATTCGCCGTGCTATTGACAGGTCGGTTGAACGGTTTGGTGGATTGCATATCCTATTGACGAATGCCGGTGGACCTAAGACAGGATTTATAGATGACTTTAGCGCAGAGGATTGGAAGGTCGGTCTGGAGTTAAACTTGGTGAGCACGATCAATCTATGTCGGCATGCACTACCGCATTTGCGTCGGGCTGCACGGGAGGACCGGCATGCACGAATTCTGATGCTGACCTCTATTGCGGCAAAACAGCCCATAGGATCTCTTTACCTCTCCAATACTTCCAGGGCAGGGGTTCAGGGTTTTGCCAAAACTTTATCCGAAGAGGTTGGGAAGGACGGGATCACAGTAAACACACTTTTGCCTGGCTTCACACGAACGGAGCGCTTGCAGCACTTAGTTGATGACCTAATGGCCCGAGAGGGTAAAACCAAGGAAGAGGTTGAAGCGGGCTGGGCCTCTCAGGCATCCCTGAATCGCATGGGTGAGCCTTGGGAGTTTGCTGCGGCAGCAATATTTCTGGCCAGTGAACAGGCAGGGTTCATTACAGGAATAGCATTGCCCATTGATGGAGGTTATTCCAAGCATGTGATATGACATGAAACCACGTGTGCTCGTTGCCATGAGCGGCGGTGTCGATTCGTCGGTTGCCGCAGTGCTCCTTCATAAGCAGGGTTATGAGGTTATCGGTCTCACGATGAAAACGTGGGACTACAGTGAGATTGCGCCCCGGCGAAGTGGTAAAGAGGTGGGCTGTTGCACACTGGAATCAATGAATGATGCGCGCCAGGTTGCTCTGAAGTACGGGTTCACCCATTTCATTGTTGATATTAGGGAGGAATTTGGGGATTGGGTGATTGAGCAATTCACGGAGGAATACATGGCAGGTCGAACGCCCAACCCATGTGTCCTCTGCAACACACATATCAAGTGGGATGCACTGCTGCGCAGGGCAGATGATCTAGGGTGCACCCAAATAGCTACGGGCCATTATGCCCGTGTACGTGAGGAGAATGGGCGGTTTCTTTTGTCACGGGGGTTAGATCTTAATAAAGATCAGAGCTATGCACTCTGGGGGCTCCCTCAGGATCAATTAGCCAGAACGCTCTTTCCGCTCGGACACTACGAAAAACCGGCGATTCGGGGCCTTGCCACTGATTATGGGCTCACAACAGTTGCTGATAAGCCGGATTCCTATGAAATCTGTTTTATCCCGGATAATGACTACCGGCGGTTCTTGCGTGACCGTGTGCCTGACCTAGATCAGCAGGTCGGTGATGGGTCCATTGTTCTATCGGATGGCACGGAGGTCGGTCGCCATGCGGGCTACCCATTTTACACAATTGGTCAGCGACGTGGACTGAAGCTGGCGCTCGGCTATCCTGCTTATGTGTCTGCAATTGATCCGCAAACCAATACGATTACGGTAGGCCCGCGCGAAGAGCTGTTAAAACAAACCCTGGTGGCAACCAAGATTAATCTCATTAAGTATCGGACTCTTCCTGAAGAACGATTTGTTCTTGGTAAGATTCGCTATAAAGATCCTGGCGCCCCTTGCCTGGTACAGCAGGCAGCAGACGACGAGCTTCAGATATCCTTTATGCAGCCTCGACACGCGATAACGCCCGGTCAATCTGTGGTGATCTACGAGGGGGATGATGTCTTGGGCGGTGGCTGGATTCAGCAAGTTCTGGAGGGATGTGGTGAATCGCTGACGTCTGCGAAACAGGAGTAGCTACGATAGATAATCGATGCGCTATATCGTACTTGTTTTTCTTATAACAGTGGGGGTATCCTGCCAGACAGTGACCGTTCCGGCCAACTCAGAAGTAATTGACGAGCAAACGACAATGAAAGACACGATTCAGGGTGAGGGCACAATCGTATGGAACGATTTTGAGGGTGGATTTTTCGGTATTCAGTCGAAAAATGGTGATAAGTATTATCCTCTCGGTTCGCTAGATGAGGAGTTCCAGGTAGATGGCTTGGCTGTTAAATTCGTGCTAATACCGGAGCGGGAGGCAGTGACATTTGTAATGTGGGGTACACCGGCATCGGTAGTCAGCATTGCCAAGTTAGGGGAATTGTAACGGAAGTTATCCCTTAACTCTACCATGCCCAATGCTGCCAAGGGGGCTTCCCTGCTTGCAACAATCCCGTGTGAGCCCCAGTATGCTATAGACGGAAAGCCTGTACGACAAGCTGATGCAAAAATCGCTTTCTCGCCTTGCCGCAGTTGCCCTGGTGGCATCACCGGCATTATCGTTCGCCCAGATTGACCTGAGTGGAACTCTCCTGCAGGCAGACGGCAGTCCCATGGCCGCAGCCCACCTAGTGGTTGAGAATGGTCCGCGAGACACAATCCTGGTTGTTCAGGTGGATACTGCGGGGCGCTTCGCCTTCACCCTGGATGAACCGGGTGGATACGGCCTGTATGCGACTGGAGTGTATCACGAGACCCTGCAAATGCCCCTGATTCTCACGGATCAGAGGAAAGTGGAACTGCATATTCGTCTCCAGGCGAATGCGTTTGCCTTGTCTCCGGATACGCTTTATGCGGTGTCGGCAGCGTCTGACGAAGCCGCGCAAATGCAGCGCCGGCAGGACGGGACGTATGCTGTTCGCCTAGACGCCTATGCCGATACACTCGCTTACCGGATCCGCTATGGCTACGAGGCATCTGAATGGCGCAGCCATAAGATGATAGCGGGCACGGTGCAAGACCGCCTTGTCTTTAACGACTCAGGTCGTTTGTGGGACAGTGAGGGTGATTACTTCAGCGTTGTGGACATTCATGGCGAACCATTTGTGGACATTACCTATGATCTTTCGGCCCTTCCGCGGCACGAACTTGGTCCCTCCGTTGCTTCTAACCCGCCTGTGGTCGCGAGGATTGCCCAGGTATATTTCGATGTAGAGGAGAGGGGAAGGCGTATCGACCTAACCCTGCCCTGTTAATAGAGAAAAGACCGGACAATGAGAGTTCTTCAGTATATGTTGGGGAGCATTTTCGAGTTTCTGCTTGGTAAAATACGACGGATT